>NZ_QGMP01000001.1:659695-989543 GCF_003259185.1 Isoalcanivorax indicus | reverse complement strand
GCCGCCGGCATCATCGGCCTTTCCGGCGTCGGTTTCGGCGCCTACCAGGCCGGCGCACGCCAGGCCGACCGTCCCGTCGCGACTGTTGATGATGCCCACTACGACGGCCTGAACGACGACGTCTTTGTCGACGATATCGTCATCGAACCGGTAGCGCCCCCGGCGCCAACGCTGGCCCATGTCCTCAAGGTCGAGCCTATTACCCGCAGCTGGCAGGTACCCCGTGAGGACTGTCATGTGGTGGAAGTGCAGCGCCAGGCGCCGATCACCAGCGAACACAACACCACCGGCACACTGCTCGGCGCCGTGGTCGGCGGGGTGCTGGGTAACCAGGTGGGTGGCGGCAATGGCAAGAAAGTGGCCACCGCCGCAGGGATCCTGGCAGGCGGCTATGCCGGCAACCGCATCCAGGACAACCAGCAGCGCAGCCGCACCTACACCACCACCGAACTGCAATGCAGCACCGTCTACGACACCCGCAGCGAGACCACCGGTTATACCGTGACCTACCTGCTGGGCGATGAACGCGGCAGCGTGCGCATGGACCACCGCCCCGGCGACACCCTGCCGGTGCGCGATGGCCAGGTCGTCACTCGCTGAACCCTCCCAGTGGCCCACCCTCCCGGTGGCGCGTGACCCGGATATTCTGCGCCCGCAGATGCCGGGCCATCGCCACCAGCGCCGGCAAATCCGTAACCACCGCGTCGGGCCGTGACGGATGACGCTGGGTACCGGGAAAGATCTTGTCCAGCCACGCCTGATCCCAGTGCGCACCGTTATAGAAAATCGACGTGACCCCCGCTGCCTTGGCCGCAATCACATCCGTGGTGCTGTCGCCCAGATACCAGCACGCCTCCGACGGCGACCGGCCGAGCCGTGACAGCGCCTCCAGCAACATATCCGGCGCCGGCTTGCGGCGCGGCACATCATTGCCGCACACCATGACATCGAACAGATCCGCCCAACCGCCTTCCTCCACGCGCGCGACTTCCTGTTCCATGAACTCGCGGCTGCGATTGGAGATCAGCCCCAGCGCAACGCCCAGTTCCCGCAGCTTCATCAACTGCACCCGCGCATCCGCCTCCAGTGGTTCCACCTCCCCGACATGCTGGCGATAGGCGCTGTCGAACGCCTGATGCGCGCGCCGCTTGGCGTCCTCGTCATCACCAAACAGCACCTCGAAGATATCCGTACGCGAAATCTTGCGCGCCGCCACCACCTTCGGATGCAAACGCTGATGGTCTCGCACGTACTTCACCAGCTTCGCATCCTCTACCGTCTTCGACTGCTCCGCCGTCAACAACCGCTCCAGCAACCCCAACTCGCGTAAACGCGGCAACACATCGTCCACCGCGTGATACATGGCATCGTGGGTATTCACCAGCGTCGCATGCCAATCAATCAGTATGACGTCCGGCTGCGCATGCGGCAGTGCCAGTATGCTCATCCATCTCTCCCGAATGGCGGATCTCCTACCTCTTCTATCAGCAACCGCTGACAACAGCCAGTCAACCAACGGTCCATACTTGACGGCGCACCTCCGCCCTGAGAAACTACAAAGTAATTACATTATGATCACGTTCGAGTGGGATGACAGCAAAGCCAGCACCAACCAGCGCAAGCACCGCGTCAGCTTCAAGGAAGCCGCCACGGTGTTTGATGATGACACGGGGCTTGTGATCTGCGACCCGGATCACCCTCACGAGGACCGTTTCGTCTTGCTCGGCCTGAGCCGGCGTATGAACCTGCTGGTGGTATGCCACACTTGGCGCAGCGACGATGTCATCCGGCTGATTTCCGCCCGCCGAGCCAGCCCCGGCGAGGGAAATCAGTATTTCAGTCAGCGGAAGCCCACAGGGGTAATGGATATGCGTAGCGAATACGACTTCAGCAAGGCCCGGCCCAGCCCTTACAGCAAGCGCGAGCGCAAGCAGATCACCATCCGCCTGGAAGCCGCGACCATCGAGTACTTCAGGGCCATGGCCGACGAAATGGGTATGCCCTACCAGAGCCTGATCAACCTGTACTTGCGTGATTGCGCGGAAAAGCAGCGGAAACTGGCCCTGCACTGGCAGGACGACGAGCCCCCACCAGGCGAGTAGGCTGGGTTGAGCGCAGCGAATCGGACTGGCGCACCAGCCCGGCACGCTTTCCGTCTTGCTGGTGGCAGATTCTGCCCGATGCTGGGCAGAACGATGGGGGCTCACCGGAATCGTCGCCGGAGTAAAAAGCCCCGCCAGAATCAGGGTATACCACCGCAGGCACAGAAGGATGCGGGCATCCGGCAGGACCGCTAGAATGCAGCAAACTCCAAATCTCGCTCGGCCCCACCCCCGCCGGGCCCCTTGCAGAACACACCGAAGCATGAATAACGCAAAACGCACCGAAATCTTTGCCCGCCTGCGCGCCCAACGGCCCAACCCGACCACCGAACTCCATTACAGCAGCCCCTTCGAACTGCTGATTGCCGTCTTGCTGTCCGCCCAGGCCACCGACGTCGGCGTCAACAAGGCCACCGCCCGCCTGTTCCCCGTCGCCAATACCCCCGAAGCCATGCTCGCCCTTGGCGTCGATGGCCTGAAAGAACACATCAAGACCATCGGCCTGTTCAACAGCAAGGCCGAGAACACGATAAAGACCTGCCGCATCCTGGTCGAACAGCACGGCGGCGAAGTGCCGCGCGACCGCGAAGCCCTCGAAGCCCTGCCTGGCGTCGGCCGCAAGACCGCCAACGTCGTCCTCAATACCGCCTTTGGCGAACCCACCATTGCCGTCGACACCCATATCTTCCGCGTCAGCAACCGTACCCGGATTGCCCCCGGCAAGAATGTCGTGGAAGTGGAAAAGCGCCTGGAGCGCGTTGTGCCGGAGGAATTCAAACGCGACGCCCACCACTGGCTGATCCTGCATGGCCGCTACACCTGCATCGCCCGCAAGCCGAAATGCGGCAGTTGCATCATCGAAGACCTGTGCGAAATGCCGCTGCGCCAACGACCGGATTACTGAAGCGCATACAAATCGCTACGCAGCAGTAACGGACGCCTCCCCCGTCACGCGGCAGACTCGATCAAGAGACTGATCCCGTATTGTGGAGGACACCATGAGCGATGCTGACCGACAGGAATTCGACTGGATTCCCGCCTCATTGACGGAGGTCTTTGAAGACTGCTTTGCGGAATTTGCGGACGGTGGCGTCAGCAGCCACGAACTGCTCGAAGACTGACGCATCGACCTGCGTCAGGGCGCGATCGGCGCATCATGGTCCGCCGCAGGCACTTCATCCAGCAGATTGTTGTTGAACGCTTCCAGTTGCTGCGCCACCTGCTTGACCTCGTCAAAGCGCGCAATATGAAACAGCGCCTCGCCCTCGTTGACCAAAGGCAGATTGTTACGCCCCACCAGAATGCCCGCACAGGGTGACAGAATATCCACTTCATCTGCCGTAAACGGACTGCTGATACGCCCCAGCACCTGATCCTTGCGTACCCGATCCCCCAGGCCCACCAGCGTCCGGAAGACACCGTCCACCTCGGCGCGCACCCAGGTCGAACTGCTGGATACCGCCGGCTTCACCGGCACCGGAGACGTCCGCCGCTCAGTCAGCATGCCCAGATGACGCATGACATTGGTGACCCCACGCACCCCGGCGCGAATAGACGCCTCCTCGAAGCGCAGCGCCTCTCCCGCTTCATAGGTGATTACGGGAATATCCTGCGCCTCGGCCACCTCGCGCAAGGTCCCATCTCGCAAGACCGAATTCAGCACCACCGGCACCCCGAACGCCTCCGCCATCGCGGCGGTGTCGGGACTGGCCAGATTGGCCCGGATCTGTGGCAGGTTGGAACGGTAGATCGCCCCCGTGTGCAGATCCACGGCATGCGTGGCCCGATCCATGATCTGGGTCTTGAACAACCAGGCCATGCGCGCCCCCAGACTGCCGGTTTCCGAACCCGGAAAGCAGCGGTTCAGGTCACGCCGGTCTGGCAGATAACGTGACTTGTGAATGAACCCGAAGACATTCACCACCGGCACCGCGATCAGCGTCCCGCGCATCCGCTTCAGCGCCGCCAGGCGCAGCACACGACGAATGATTTCCACACCGTTGAGCTCGTCGCCATGAATCGCGGCACAGACCAGCAATACCGGCCCCGCCTGACGACCGTGTACCACATGCACAGGAATATTCAGCTGAGTCTGGGTGTACAGCTGCGCCGCCGGCATCTCGACAATGGTCCGCTGCCCCGGCGCGACACTGACACCGCCGAATTCAAAGGTCGACGCACTCATCCCTTGGTCCCCTTGGTGGCCGTACGGTTCGGGCGCGCCGATTTTTCCACGAAACGGATGATCAGCGCCGCCACATCCTTGCTGGTTGCGGCCTCGATGCCTTCCAGACCCGGCGACGAATTGACCTCCATCACCAGCGGCCCGTGATGGGAACGGAGAATGTCCACGCCCGCCACGTTCAGCCCCATGATACGCGCAGCCCGCACGGCGGTAGCCCGCTCTTCCGGCGTGATACGGATCAGCGAGGCACTGCCACCGCGATGCAGGTTCGAGCGGAACTCGCCTTCTTTTGCCTGACGCTTCATCGCCGCCACCACCTTGCCATCCACCACAAAGCAACGAATATCGGCGCCACCGGCTTCCTTGATGTATTCCTGCACCATGATATCCGCGCGCAGGCCCATGAAGGCCTCGATCACGGACTCCGCCGCCTTGCGCGTTTCCGCCAGCACCACACCGATACCCTGGGTGCCTTCCAGCAGCTTGATGACCAGCGGCGCACCGCCCACCATGTTGATCAGATCGGGAATGTCATCCGGCGCGCTGGCAAAGCCGGTGACCGGCAACCCCACGCCCCGCCGCGACAGCAGCTGCAGCGAACGCAGCTTGTCGCGGGCTCGGGTAATGGCGACAGACTCGTTCACCGGAAACACGCCCAGCATCTCGAACTGCCGCAGTACCGCCGTACCGTAGAAGGTAATCGATGCACCGATACGCGGGATCACGGCATCGAAGCCCTCCAGCGTGCGGCCCTTGTAATGAATTTCCGGCTTGTGCGACGCCATGCTCATGTAGCAACGCAAGGTATCGATCACATGCATTTCATGGCCCGCCGCCTCGCCCGCCTCAACCAGGCGCCGCGTCGAGTACAACCGGGCGTTACGCGACAGAATCGCGATTTTCATGCAGTCTCTCCGCTCTCTGCATCGGCTGGCGCGGCCACCGTGCCGCCCAGCAAAAACGAAGCCGACGGGTCCACCTGCAATGCTTTCATTGCCGTGCGACCCAGCAGCATCCTGAATTTCATGGTATCCCTGTCTGTCAGGGTAATCTCGATAGGCCAGCGCTCGCCGCCCATGACGATGGGCGTAACGATGACGATTCGCTCTTCCCGATGGCCACCGGAATCCGACACATGACGCCGATCCAGCACCCGGCTTTCACAGGTGATCTCGTAGTCGCTATCGCCCTGGCGCGGGTGCAGACGAAAGCGCACCCATTCCTCCCCGTCACGCTCGAAAGCCTTCACCTCGAACGCGTGCAACGCCGAGGTGCGTGCACCGGTATCCACCTTGACCTTGATGGCCTCAATGCCCAGCTCTGGCAGGCTGGCCCATTCACGCCAGCCCAGTATCCGTTTCTCGTGCATCGCTCGGGTCATCGACCTGTGTCCCTGTTGCCTGCCCGCAGTATCGCAGACAGACGCAGAAACAAAAATGCCCGGCACACTGTGCCGGGCATTTTTCTGTCTACCGCCTGATGCCAGGCCTCAGGAGAGCTTGCGCCCCGCCCGGGCTGCGATGCGCAGACGCAGGGCATTGAGCTTGATGAAGCCCTCGGCATCCTTCTGGTCATAGGCGCCGGCATCGTCGTCAAAGGTAGCAATGCTGGCATCGAACAGGCTGTCCTCGGAACGACGGCCCACCACGATGACATTGCCCTTGTACAGCTTCAGCCGCACCTCGCCGTTGACGCACTCCTGGGTGGCGTCAATCAGCTTCTGCAGCGCCAGACGCTCCGGCGACCACCAGTAGCCGTTGTAAATCAGCTCGGCATACTTCGGCATGATGCTGTCTTTGAGGTGCGCGGATTCACGATCCAGTGTGATCGACTCGATGGCGCGATGCGCACGCAGCATGATGGTGCCGCCCGGGGTCTCGTAGCAGCCACGGGATTTCATGCCGACATAGCGGTTCTCGACGATATCCAGGCGGCCGATGCCGTGCTGACCGCCCAGACGGTTCAGCTCCGCCAGCACCTCGGCGGGGCTCAGGGTCTTGCCGTTGATGGCCACGATGTCGCCGCCCGCATAGGTCACATCGACATATTCGGGCTTGTCCGGTGCCGCTTCCGGGCTGACCGACCAGCGCCACATGTCATCTTCGGCTTCTGCCCAGGGGTCTTCCAGCACGCCACCTTCATAGGAAATGTGCAGCAGGTTGGCGTCCATGGAATACGGTGATTTTTTCTTCTTGCTGGAAAAATCCACCGGGATCTCGTGCTGCTCGCAATAGGCCATCAGCTTCTCGCGGGAATTCAGATCCCACTCACGCCAGGGCGCAATCACTTTCACACCGGGCTTGAGTGCGTAGGCGCCCAGCTCGAAACGCACCTGGTCATTGCCCTTGCCCGTAGCGCCATGGGAGATCGCATCGGCACCGGTTTCATTGGCAATCTCGATCAGCCGCTTGGCAATCAACGGTCGCGCAATGGAGGTCCCCAGCAGGTACTCGCCTTCATAGATGGTGTTGGCGCGGAACATCGGGAACACGTAATCGCGGACGAACTCTTCACGCAGGTCCTCGATATAGATTTCCTGGATGCCCATGGCCTTGGCCTTGGCCCGCGCCGGTTCCACCTCTTCACCCTGGCCGATATCAGCAGTGAAGGTGACAACCTCGCAGTCATAGGTCTGCTGCAGCCACTTGGCGATGACGGAAGTGTCCAGGCCTCCGGAATAGGCCAGCACAACCTTCTTGATGTCCGACATGGGTACTCCGCGCGTTCAGTTTGAGTAGGCCGGGCGGCGACTGCCGCTGCCGGGGGCGTCATTGTACCTGCCCCGGGGCGCCACGAAAACGCCAGCACGGCGGGCGCCTGTTGCTCGGCATGGCTTTCCGGTAGCATTGCCGACCCTGAGAGGAGATTTCATGTCTGAGCAGCACCCTTCGCTGGCCTTGCGCTTCCGCGGCTTCCTGCCGGTGGTCGTGGATGTGGAAACCGGCGGTTTCAACGCCCATACGGACGCCTTGCTGGAAATCGCTGCCGTCACCCTGGACATGGACCACGAGGGCAAGCTGCGTCCTGCCCAGCGGGTGCACTACCATGTGGACCCGTTCGAGGGCGCCAACATCGAGCAGGCGGCGCTGGATTTCACCGGAATTGATCCGTCCAATCCGTTGCGCGGTGCGGTGCCTGAGGAAATGGCGCTGCGCGGTGTCTTCGAGGCGGTCCGCAAGGCGGTCAAGGCGAATCATTGCAAGCGGGCCATTCTGGTCGGTCACAATGCGTTCTTCGATCATGACTTCGTCAAGGCGGCGGTCAGCCGCACGGACCTGAAGCGCGATCCGTTCCATCCGTTTTCCTGCTTCGACACGGCCAGCCTGGCCGGGCTGGTGTTCGGCCAGACGGTACTGGCCAAAGCCTGCGAGATGGCCGGCATCCCGTTCAGCCAGAGCCAGGCGCATTCCGCCCTCTACGATGCCACCCGCACCGCCGAGCTGTTCTGCACCATGGTCAACCGCTGGCGCGACCTGGGCGGCTGGCCGCCCCCGCCTGCGGGCGAAATGCCCCCGACCCTGGCCAGCAAAAGCGGCGACTTCTGATTCTTCTGGCTGGGGTCCATTCTGGTTGGCTCGGTGGTTGTGGCCAGCGGGGGTGGGGGACTGCTTTTCAGGACACGCCGTGAATACGTCCCTGTAGGCTTGCGTTCGGCATCCATGCCTCTCGACAGTCCTGAAAAGCAGTCCCCCACCCCCGCTGGCCGTCACGTTCAGAGGCCATCACACACTCTGCGCCAACCGCTTGCTCAGTTGCAGCTGTAGGCTGGAAGTTGTTAACCAGGCTGCGCGTGACGGCCCTCGGGGGGCGGGTACAGGGTTTCTGGACCTTCGAGAGGCATGGATGCCGAACGAGAGCCTACATGGATGTATTCACGGCGTGTCCAGAAACCCTGTACCCGCCCCCCGAGGGCCATAACCACCACAACCCAACAGAATGGACCCAAGCCAAAACAGAAAGTCAGCGCACACCGTCAGCCGCCCCGGGCGTCACTGGGTCCGCATGAATGATCACCTCGGCGCCCGGCACCGCAGCACCTATCGCCGCGCCAATCTCGACAATGCGCGCATGGGCCTCGCGCAGGGACAGGGTTTCGTCCAGCTCCACATGCACCTGGACAAAGCGCGTGCGGCCGGACTGACGCGTGCGCAGGTCATGGAAGCCCAGCACGCCCGGCTGGGCGCCGATCACCGCCGCGATATGCTGGCGCTCCTCGTCCGGTAATTCGCGATCCAGCAGCAATTGCACCGCCTGGTTGCCGATGCGCCAGGCGGCCACCAGGATATAAGCCCCCACCGCCAACGCCACCAGACTGTCCACCCGCAGATAACCGTAATGCGCCGCCACAATGGCACCGATGATGGCGATGTTCATGGCCAGGTCCGACGCGTAATGCAGCGCATCACCCGCCACAGCGGTCGAGCCGGTGTGGCGCACCACCCGATGCTGAAACTGCACCAGCAGCACCGTCAGCACGATGGACAGCACCATGACCCCCAGAGCCAGACCCGTGGCCGCCACCGGTGCCGGGTCGATCAGGCGGCGCACGCCTTCGCTGAGCAGGAACAGTGCCGACAGGGTAATGAAGGCCGCCTGGCCCAGTCCGGCCAGGGCTTCTGCCTTGCCGTGGCCGAAACGATGCTCGGCATCAGCGGGCACCAGGGAGTAGCGCACCGCCACCAGCGTGACCAGTGAGGCGGCGGCATCCATGAGCGAATCCAGCAGTGACGCCAGCAGGGCCACCGAGCCACTCAGCCACCAGGCCACCGCCTTGGCCACAATCAGGATCAGGGCCACGCATACCGAGGCCAGCGTGACGCGGCGCAGCAAACGGGCCTGTTGGGCCACAGTCAGGGAGGACGCCTTGTGCGCAGGCATCGGCTCAGGACCGGCGCGGCAACAGGGTCAGCGGGTCGACCGGCTGGCCGTCGCGGCGAATCTCGAAGTGCAGCTGGGTGCGGAAAGTGCCCGTCGCGCCCATGGTCGCAATACGCTGGCCCGCATCCACGCTATCGCCTTCACGGACCAGCATGCTGTCGTTGTGGGCATAGGCCGAGAGCCAGCGATCATTGTGCTTGACGATCAGCAGGTTGCCGTAGCCGGTGAGACCGTTGCCGCGATAGACCACCACGCCCGCCGCCGCCGCGACCACAGGATCACCGTCGCGGCCAGCGATGCGGATGCCGGTCTGCCCGGCCTGCTGGGCCGAGAAGCGGGACAGCAGGTCGCCGCTGGCGGGCCAGCGCCATTGCACGTCCCCGGTGCCGGCCACGCGCGGTGGCGTCGAGGGTGTGGAGGCTGCCGGTGGGGAGGAGGCCTGCGGTGGTGACGCCGGGGTTTGCCGGGGCGGCTGTTGCGGGGTGGGTGCCGGTGTCTGCGGTTGCGGCGGGCGCTGCGCTGTGCTGGCAGGCGGCGATGCCGGACGTCCTGCGGTGGCCGGTGCTCGGCGGTCCAGGCGGATTTCCTGGCCCGGGCGAATCGTGAAGGGGGCGCTGATGTTGTTGGCGGCCGCCAGTTCGCGGTAATCCCACCCGTATCGCCAGGCGATGGAAAACAGCGTATCGCCGCGTACCACCGTATGGCTGCCCTGGGTGACCTGGGAGGGGCGACTGCTCAGGGTGCCGGTGCCGCTGCGGGCGCCGGAGGCATCATACTCGACCACGGGCGCCTGATTGGCGGCACAGCCCGCCGAGCACAGCACCAGCAAGGCCAGCCCCGCCAGGCGGCGCAACACACGGCCCTGGCGGAGTCTGTGCCACTCGCGGGGCCAATGAATCAGAGTGCGGCGATCGGGCCTCAAGGCGTCCTGTTCTCTGCTGCCGGGTTCGCCTCATTATGCCTGCCGGGGCGCGACAGTAGCCAGACCAGCAGCAGGCCGCCCAGCAGCGCCAGCAGCGCGGGAACGACCATCGCGGGCAGGCCGGTCTCCGCCGTGTAGCGGGCGGGCAACACTGTGCGTTCCAGCACAGCGCCCGGCTCTGCGGCGATGCGCCAGGGCCACAGGCGCACCAGCGACCCGGCCATGAAGCCCGCCAGCAGCGCCATGACCAGGTCGTGGAAGCGGACCAGGGCCCATCGTAAAAAATGCACAAACGTCAGCAGACCACAGGCACAGCCCCCGGCGAAGGCGGCAAGCAGCAGCAGATGGCTGTCATTCACGGCGGCCAGCACCGGGGCGTACATGCCCAGCAGCAACAGGATGAAGCTGCCGGAAATGCCCGGAAGGATCATGGCGCAGATGGCGATCGCGCCGGAGACGAAGAACACCATCGGCGACAGGCCGAAGGCATCCAGCCCGGGGCGGGTCGCCACCCAGCCGGCAAACAGCACGCCCACCACCAGGGCCAGCCAGGTGCCGAAACCAAACTGCTTGAGCGGCCGCAGAACGATGATGATGCTGGCCACAATCAGGCCGCAGAAAAAGGCCCACAGGGGCACGGGGTAATGGGCCATGACCCAGATGATCAGCCGTGCCAGCAGCAGGATGCTGGTGAGCATGCCGCCCAGCAGCGTAAACAGGAAGGTCAGGTTACCGGCGCGCCAGGCGGCGGCCAGACCTTCACGGCGCCAGATGCCCAGCAGGCGCGGCCGGATACCGGCCAGGGTGTTGATCAGTTCGGCGTAGATCCCGGTGATCAGCGCCATGGTGCCGCCGGACACGCCAGGCACTATATCGGCGGCGCCCATGGCCATGCCGCGCAGCCAGACCCCTGAATATCGTTTCACTGCCTTGTCTCCCGACGGTCAGCGCAGAATGCCACGCTGGAAGGGCACAAATCGCACCGCATCCAGGCGCGTGACACGAAAATCATCGCCGTGGCGGTCCACCACGGTCAGCCACTGCTGGTCCTGTTCTCCCACCGGCATCACCAGTCGCCCGCCATCGGCCAGCTGCGCCAGCAGGTCATCGGGGATATCCGCCCGGCCACAGGCCGCCAGAATGCCGTCGAACGGCGCTTCGGAGGTCCAGCCCAGACCACCGTCCGCGTGGCGCAACTGGACGCGGGCCAGCCCCAGCGACAGCAAACGTCGACGTGCCTGCTCCTGCAGCGGGCGAATCCGCTCTACGGAATAGACGTCCGTGCACAGCGCGGCCAGGATAGCGGTCTGGTAGCCACTGCCGGTGCCCACTTCAAGGACCTTGCGCGGCACGCCGGGTTCAATCAGGAGTTCCGTCATGCGCGCCACCACCCAGGGCTGGGAGATGGTCTGCCCGTGGCCGATGGGCAAGGCGGTATCGTCATAGGCCTGGTGTGCCAGGGCCTCTTCGATGAACAGATGACGGGGGGTGCTGCGGATCAGGTCCAGCACCCGCACGTCGCTGATGCCCTTTTCGCGCAAGCGGCTGACCAGTCGCTCGCGTGTGCGTGCTGAAGTCATACCAATTCCGGAACGATTCACTTCCGTCACGTTGTTCCCCACCCTCATGTATTCCCGAACGTCAGCAGCTCCGCCAGCACCGTGGTCGCAAAGGCACCGGCGGGCAGCGTCATCCCCAGACGCAGTATGCCCGCCACGGCCTCCTCTGGCAGTTGCCAGCTGAAATCCTGCACCGGCAGACGTGTGGCGCGGCGCGCGCCTTCCACCCGATGCGCGGCCAGGGCATCGATCAGGGGGGCGTGCTCTGCCAGCACGGCGGCCTCCAGTGCGGCACAGGCGCCTGATGATGCCATGCCGTCGGCACCGGGCATAGGCGCTGTCGGATGCACTTCACCAGCGGTCAGGCGCGCGGCGGCATCGCTGTCCTCATCCGCCAGGAACAGGCCACGTCGCCCGTCGGGCTGCAGGATATCGCCCGTCAGCAACTGGTTCCAGCAGCCCTGACGCACCCGTTCCGCCAGCACCTGATTGAACAGCTCGCTACGCACCGCCGACAGCCACAGGCTGCGCAGGGCGGGTTTGCGCGGGGCCTCGCCGTCGCCCAGGAGCCAGTCCCGGGCGCGGCTGAAGTTGTCGCCATGACGGCCGAAGCGTTGCTCGCCGAAATAGTTGGGCACGCCCTGGGCGGCCACCGCCTCAAGGCGTTGCAGCAGAGTCGCGGGGTCGGCTTCCAGATCGCGGATCACGAGTTCGAAGCGGTTGGCCCGGTGGGTACCGCGATTGAGTTTGCGGCTGTGCCGTGCGGCGCCCAGCAATGTCACGCCCTCGGGCAAGGCATCCAGGGCGGGGTCGGGCTTGCCCGGCAGGTGCAGGCTGAACCACTGTTCGGTCACCGCCACACGGTCCTTGAGGCCGCTGTAACCCACGGCGCGCAGGGGCAGGCCCGCCAGGCGCGCCAGGGACAGCGCCAGATCCGCCGTATTCAGGCCACGTTTGCGCAGATGCAGCCACAGGTGCTCGCCCTGCCCGTCCGGCGCCACCGCCATCACTTCGCTGACATGGAAATCCTCGGGGCTGGCCCGCAACCGGCCCTGCCCCACCGGGCCGCCATGGGCACGCGGCAAGGTGCTCACGGTGCGGCCGCCGTCGTCGCCTGCAACAGCACCACCGCCATCACGGCAATGCCCTCCTCGCGGCCGGTAAACCCGAGCTTTTCGCTGGTCGTGGCCTTCACCGATACGGCACCCGGGGCACAGTGCAGCAGCCCGGCAATACGCTCGCGCATGGGCTGGATATGCGGCGCCATCTTCGGACGCTGGGCAATGATGGTGATGTCGGCATTGCCGAGGCGGTAGCCACGGGCCTGGATCTGCCGGTACACCTCGCGCAGCAACACGCCGGAATCCGCGCCCGCCCAGCGGTCATCCGTGTCCGGAAAGAAATGGCCGATATCGCCCAGGGCCAGCGCACCCAGCAAGGCATCCGCCAGCGCGTGCAGCGCCACGTCGCCATCGGAATGCGCCTTGAGGCCATGATCGTGGGGGATACGCACGCCACCGAGCATCACATGATCGCCCGGGCCGAAGGCATGCACATCAAAGCCCTGGCCGATACGCAGGCTCATGCGTCCTCCTGTTGCGCCAGATAGAAAGCGGCCAGCGCCAGATCTTCCGGCACCGTCACCTTGATATTGTCAGCCCGTCCCAGCACCAGCACAGGCTGCCAGCCCCGGGCCTCCATGGCCGAGGCCTCGTCGGTGACCTGCAAGCCGTTTGCCAGGGCAGCCTGCAGCGCCTCACGCAGGGCGCCCAGCGGGAACAGTTGCGGGGTCAGGGCACGCCAGATGCAGCTGCGCGGCAAGGTGGCGCTGATGCGGCCCTCGGCGTCCGCCTGCTTGACGGTGTCGGTGACCGGCGACGCCAGTATGGCCCCCTGCTCGCCGCAGGCGTCCAGCAGCCGGTGAATATCGGAGACCCGCAGGCACGGTCGCGCCATGTCATGCACCAGCACCCAGTCGTCATCCCGCGCCCAGTCGGCCAGGGCCTGCACGCCACGCAGCACGGAGTCGGCCCGTTCGGCGCCGCCGATGGTGGTGCTGACGCGCCGCTGGCGCGCCACTGGCAGCGCCGACCACCAGGGGTCATCCGCCGCCACGGCTACCATGACGCGCTCGATACGGGCGCAGGCCAGCAATCGATTGACAGTGTGCTCAGCCAGGGTGCGGCCATCCAGGGACAGGTACTGTTTCGGCAGGGCAGCGGCCATGCGCGTGCCGCTGCCGGCGGCAGGCACCAGTGCAAAGACCCGAGCATCAGCGGGCAGCATCGGCGTCATCCTCGGCGTCGGTGCCGCCACGTTGGCCGTCCAGCACCAGATAGAAGGTTTCACCGTCGCGGATCATGCCAAGATCGCGACGGGCAATTTCCTCGATCTTGTCGAGGCCCGATTTCAGATCGGCCACATCTGCCGCCATCAGGCGGTTACGGTCGGCCAGCTTCGCGTTGTCCTGTTCCATCGCCTGCACCTGCTTGCGCAGGCTGGCGGCGTGCCGCAGGCTGCCTTCGCCGAACCACAGCCGTGCCTGCAAGCCAAGCACGGCCAGCAACAGCAGGCCGGTCAGCAAGGTCACGACACGCCGGTTCACGCCAGGAACCGGAATTCCTTGCGGCCATGGTAGGCCGCACGACCCAGCTCTTCCTCGATACGGATCAGGCGGTTGTACTTGGCCACACGGTCGCTGCGGCACAGCGAGCCGGTCTTGATCTGCCCGGCGGCCGTCGCCACGGCCAGGTCAGCGATGGTGGTGTCGGCGGTTTCGCCACTGCGGTGTGAAATCACCGCCGTGTAGCCTGCGTCTCTCGCCATCTTGATGGCCGCCAGGGTTTCGGTCAGCGAACCGATCTGGTTGAACTTGATCAGGATCGAGTTGGCGATGCCTTCATCAATGCCGCGCTTGAGAATTTCGGTGTTGGTCACGAACAGGTCGTCACCGACCAGCTGCACCTTCTTGCCCAGGCGATCGGTCAGCACCTTCCAGCCTGCCCAGTCACTCTCGTGCAGACCGTCTTCGATGGAGATGATCGGGTAACGGCCGCACAGCTCCTCCAGATAATCGACAAACTGCTCGGCAGACAGGCTGCGGTTCTCACCGGCCAGCACGTATTGGCCGTCCTTGTAGAATTCGCTCGCGGCACAGTCCAGCGCCAGGGTGATGTCGTCACCGAGTTTGTAGCCGGTCATGCCAATGGCTTCGACGATGGCTTCCAGCGCCGCTTCGTTGGACGGCAGGTCCGGCGCGAAGCCGCCTTCGTCGCCCACCGCGGTATTCAGGCCGCGCTTCTTGAGCACGCTCTTGAGGGCATGGAACACTTCCGCGCCACAACGGATGGCTTCCGCCATGGTCGGCGCACCCACCGGCTGAATCATGAACTCCTGGATATCGACATTGTTGTCGGCATGCTCGCCGCCATTGATGATGTTCATCATCGGCACCGGCAAGCTGTAGGCGTTGTCGTCATCCTGCAAATCAGAGATGTATTCGTACAAGGGCTTTTTCTGTACCGCCGCCGCGGCCTTGGCGGCGGCCAGGGATACCGCGAGGATGGCGTTGGCGCCCAGGCGGCCCTTGTTCTCGGTGCCGTCCAGCTCGATCATCGACTGATCCAGCGCGGCCTGCTCGGTCACATCACGGCCCAGCAACAACTCACGGATTTCCGAGTTGACGTTGCCCACGGCTTTGGTCACGCCCTTGCCCAGATAACGGGCCTTGTCGCCATCACGCAGTTCCAGCGCTTCGCGCGAGCCGGTGGACGCACCGCTGGGCGCACAGGCCGAGCCCATGGCACCGGATTCCAGCACCACATCGGCTTCGATGGTGGGGTTGCCACGGGAATCGAGAATCTCGCGGGCCTTGACGTCAACAATCCTGGACATGTCAGTGTCTCCGGTTTTCAGCGGTTATCGAAAGCAGGCAGGTTCTTCACCAGATCGTCCACTGCTTTCATCTGTTCAAGGAAAGGTTCGAGACGGTCCAGACGCAGTGCGCAGGGGCCATCACACAGGGCCGCATCCGGGTCAGGATGCGCTTCGAGAAACAGGCCGGCCAGCCCCTGGCTGAGGCCGGCGCGGCCGAGATCGGCCACTTGCTGGCGCCGCCCGTCGGCGGAATCGGCGCGGCCACCGGGCATCTGCAAGGCATGGGTCACGTCGAAGAACACCGGGTAGCCGAACTGCTTCATGATGCCGAAGCCGAGCATGTCCACCACCAGGTTGTTGTATCCGAAGCTGCTGCCGCGCTCACACAGAATCAACTGGTCATTCCCGGCCTGCTGGCACTTGTGCAGGATATGTCCCATCTCACGCGGCGCCAGAAACTGCGGCTTCTTGATATTGATCAGGCGGCCGGTTTTCGCCATGGCCACCACCAGATCGGTCTGCCGCGCCAGAAAAGCGGGCAGTTGCAGTACATCCACCACCTCGGCCACCGGAGCGGCCTGAAAGGGTTCGTGCACATCGGTCAGCACTGCGCAGCCAAAAGTCTGCTTGATCTCGGCAAAGATCCGGAGCCCTTCTTCCATTCCCGGACCACGGTATGAATCCAGCGACGACCGGTTGGCCTTGTCAAAAGACGCCTTGAATACCCAGGGTATACCGAGCTTTTCAGTCACGCGGGCATAATGCTCGGCCACACGCAACGCCATGTCGCGGGACTCCAGCACGTTCATGCCGCCAAACAGCACGAACGGATGCTGGTTGCTCACCGGAATATCACCGATGTGCAAGGTTTTTTGCGAAGCAGTCTGCGACATGATTACTCCGT
The DNA here is from genome assembly GCF_003259185.1 of Isoalcanivorax indicus. Taxonomy (NCBI): domain Bacteria; kingdom Pseudomonadati; phylum Pseudomonadota; class Gammaproteobacteria; order Oceanospirillales; family Alcanivoracaceae; genus Isoalcanivorax; species Isoalcanivorax indicus. The sequence continues at coordinate 973,117 of NZ_QGMP01000001.1, read as the reverse complement.
GTGGGCGCTGGTACGCTCACGCTGGGCCAGCGCCGCTTCCACATAACCCCGGAACAGGCCGTGGCCATCGCGCGGCGTGGAGGTGAATTCCGGGTGGAACTGGCAGGCCACGAACCAGGGATGGTCTGGCACTTCCACGACTTCCACCAGTTCGCCATTGGTCGAGCGGCCGGCGATACGCAGGCCCGCTTCTGTCAGCCGGTCGAGGTAGTTGTTGTTCACCTCGTAGCGGTGCCGATGGCGTTCGATGATGCGTGTGGCACCGTAACACCGGGCCGACAATGACGCGGGCTCAAGCACACATTCCTGGCCACCCAGACGCATGGTGCCGCCCAGGTCAGACTCTGCGGTGCGCTGTTCGACATGGCCGTCACCGGCGATCCATTCCGTGATCAGGCCCACCACCGGTTCGGTGGTATCCGGCTTCAACTCGGTGGAATGGGCACCGCTGATCCCGGCCACATGGCGGGCAAACTCGATCACCGCCAGCTGCATCCCCAGGCAGATGCCCAGGTATGGCACCTTGTTCTCGCGCGCATAGCGGATCGCCATGATCTTGCCTTCGGTGCCGCGGTCGCCAAAACCGCCCGGCACCAGCACCGCATCCAGATGCGCCAGGATACCGGTGCCCTTGCGCTCCACGTCCTCGGCATCGATGTATTCGATGTTGACCCGCGAACGGGTGGCGATACCGGCATGGGTCAGCGCTTCGTTCAATGATTTGTAGGCATCGGCCAGCTCGATGTACTTGCCGACCATGCCGATGGTCACATCCTGGATCGGGTTCAGCTGCGCTTCCACCACACGATCCCACTCGGCCAGATCCGGCGCCGGGGAGTCGAGAGCGAATTTCTCGACCACGAAATCATCCATGCCCTGCTCATGCAGTACGCGTGGCACCTGGTAGATGGTCTTGCAGTCCGGTGCAGAAATGACGGCCCGCGCTTCCACATTGGTGAACAGGGAAATCTTTTCCCGTGCCCCGCTGGGAATCTCGTGATCGGAACGGCATACCAGCATGTCCGGTTGCAGGCCGATGGAGCGCAGCTCTTTCACCGAGTGCTGGGTCGGCTTGGTCTTGATCTCGCCGGCCGAGGCGATCCAGGGCACCAGGGTCAGGTGTACCAGCAGGGACTTGCTGGAGCCCAGCTCGATGCGCATCTGACGCACGGCTTCCAGGAAGGGCAGCGACTCGATGTCACCGGCCGTCCCGCCGATCTCGACGATGGCGATATCGGCCTCACCGGCGCCCTGATGGATTTTCAGCTTGATCTCGTCGGTGATATGCGGAATCACCTGAACGGTGGCCCCCAGGTACTCACCACGACGCTCCTTGTCCAGCACGTCCTGATAGACGCGGCCGGTGGTGAAGCTGTTGCGGCGCGACAGGCGGGTGCGGATGAAACGCTCGTAGTGGCCCAGATCCAGATCGGTTTCGGCGCCGTCCTCGGTCACGAACACTTCGCCGTGCTGGTAGGGACTCATGGTGCCCGGATCCACGTTGATGTAGGGATCCATCTTGAGAAGGGTTACCGTCAGCCCGCGGGCTTCCAGCAGTGAGGCCAGGGACGCAGAGGTGATCCCCTTGCCCAGTGATGACACTACCCCGCCTGTGACAAAAATAAATCGCGTCATGCGCTCACCGCTGCCAGTCCCGGAATGCCATGTCCGACCCGCAGGGCGTGCAGGCGGTGACGTGTTCCGGGCAAAAAATTAAAAACCCGGCGCCATCCACTGAAATACGACCGGGCGGCGGAAAACTGCGGCCTTTTCACCGGATTATGTCAGAGGATTGCACTGGGTCAGGACGGGAGTAAATGCTAACAGAACACCCCGACGGTCACAATCAGGAATGCGCCGCTCGGGCGGCTCCGGGGGCAGCCGGGCGCCCTACCAGGAGAGACACCAGGCGGGCTCGCCGGGGGCCAGTGACAGACCATCAGCCAGTCCGGCGCCGGGCGCCGCCAGCACTTCCGGCGGGCCCGCCGCATCGGCCAATACCACCGGCAGACGACAGCGTTCCCACGGAGGAATGCCAGCGACCCGCCAGAGCTCGCGCAGATCACGGTGCATGCCGCCCTGATACAGGCGAGCGCCACGGGGTGCCGGGCCCACCAGCACCCGCCTCAGATGGCGCGGCAGGTACAGGGTCTTCGAGTCAGGACGGCCCGCGGTCTCGGCTGCCGCAGCCGTGCCCGCGCTGACCCGCACCGTCACCGGACCCAGCGAGGCCGCCGAGGCGTCCGCCAGCACCAGGGGTAACGGCCCGCAGATCGGCACACGCGCTGCCGTGGGCAACAGGTAAAGCCCGTCCCGGAAACGCAGGAACGCCGCCTGCGGCCAGACGACTTCCGGCATGCGGTCTTCTGCCGCCCCCGGCAGTTCATCGATCACCCGCTGCAGGAAACGCTCTGCGGGCACCTGCAGGCCCTCCGCGCGCAGCCAGCCGTGCAGCAGGTTACGTTGACGCTCTGCGGGCAGCCGGGCGAAGCCGGACAGGTCCAGGCTGCCATCCGGGCGCCTCAGCGCCGCCCGGTCGGTACTGGCCAGGTGATCCAGCATCACCGCAGCGTCGCCCTGCCGACGGGCATTGCGACACAGGGTCTCCACCAGCGCGGGCCAGCGCTGGTGCAATACGGGCATCACCGTGTGGCGCAGGAAGTTGCGATCAGCGATCTGCTCGGCATTGGTGGGATCCTCCACCCAGTTCAGCTCCCAGTCGGCGGCCACAGCGGCCAGTTCGGCCCGACTGACCTCCAGCAGGGGGCGCAGCAGGCGGCGCCCGGCAAACTGACTGTCCGCCGACATGGCCGCCAGCCCCGCCGGACCAGCGCCGCGCAACAGACGCAGCAACAGGGTTTCTGCCTGATCGTCAGCGTGATGTGCCAGCAGCAGGGCACCGTCTTCCGGGGTGTTCCTGATCAAGACGTCCCGGCGCACCTCACGGGCCCGGTCTTCCAGATTCGAGCCGGACGCCACCGCCAGCATGACCAGCTCGAAGCGTACGCCCAGGGCAGTACATTCGCGGGCACAGTGTGCCGGCCAGTCCTGCGCCGCAGCCTGCAGACCATGCGCCACATGCACGGCCCGCAGGCGTGCACCGAAACCGGCACGCACCAGGCCATGTAACAGCACCGTGGAATCGAGACCGCCGCTGAAGCCAAGCACCAGCTTGCCCGGCACGTCAGCCAGGTGACGGCGCAGCAGTTCGGCGAGGTCAACCGTCATGGGAGGGGGCCGGCGGCTTATTCGTCCGCCGGCGAGGTGCTGAAGTTGCCGTAGGACACCAGCCGCTCGTAGCGGCGACTGATCAGGCTGTCGGCATCGTAGGCACTCAGGGCTTCCAGCTGCGTCAACAGGCTGCGGCGCAACCGGTCTGCGGCCAGATCATGGTCGCGGTGGGCGCCACCCAGGGGTTCCGGGATGACTTCATCCACGATGCCCAGTTCGTGCAGACGCTCCGCCGTCAGACCCATGGCCTCGGCGGCTTCCGGCGCCTTGTCGGCGCTGCGCCACAGGATCGAGGCACAGCCTTCGGGGGAAATCACGGAATAGGTGCTGTACTGCATCATCTGCAAGTGGTCGCAGACGCCAATGGCCAGCGCGCCGCCGGAACCGCCCTCGCCCACCACCGTGGCAATGATCGGCACCTTGAGGCTGGACATCACCAGCAGGTTGCGGGCGATAGCCTCGCTCTGGCCGCGCTCTTCGGCATCAATGCCGGGGAACGCTCCGGGCGTATCAATAAACGTCAGGATCGGCATGCGGAAACGCTCGGCCATCTCCATCAGCCGCAACGCCTTGCGGTAACCTTCCGGTTTCGGCATACCGAAATTGCGGCGCACCTTTTCCTTCACATCGCGGCCTTTCTGGTGGCCGATGATCATCACCGGGCGCCCTTCCAGACGACCGATGCCACCGACAATGGCGGCGTCGTCGGCAAAGGTCCGATCACCATGCAGCTCATCGAACTCATCGAAGATGCGTTTGACGTAGTCCAGCGTGTAGGGGCGACGCGGGTGCCGCGACAGCTGGGAAATCTGCCACGAGCTGAGATTCTTGAAGATGCTCTCGGTCAGAGCGATGCTCTTTTCCTGGAGCTTGCTGATCTCCTCGGAGATATTGACCTCGGCACCATTGCCCACGAGGCGGAGATCCTCGATTTTCGCCTCAAGATCGGCGATAGGTTGTTCGAATTCGAGGAAACTGGGGTTCATTCCTGGACCTCTTGTCAGCGCAGACCCCGGAGTTTAGCGGGAACACCCGGCAAACGTCGACCGCCGGGTCGCAGCGGCTGGTTTCAACTTGTTTCTGACAGCCCTGTGGCCATCAGTACTCTATGCGTACCGCCTGCTCACCGAAACGGTTGCGCAGGTCTTCCAGCAAGGCCTGTTCGGGCCGGATTTTCCACTCTTCGCCCAGCCACAGCAGGCCGCTGCCACGCGGGTGCTTGAGGCGCACCGCCACCGGGCAACCCCCGCCCCGGAACGGCGACAGGGCGCCACGCAGCAACTCCGGCAAGCGCGCCTGCACCTCGGCATCCAGGGTCAGGCGGCGGGCATAGGCCGCCCGGGCCTGGGCAATATCCATGATCTCATCGGCCACCACGCTGAAACCGCCGGTGTAGTCATCGTTGCGCACCGCGCCCTTGATCACCAGCAGTACATCCTTCTGCACCATGTCACCGAATTCGGCAAAGGTGCGGCCGAACACCGACACTTCGACCCGGCCGGTCTTGTCATCCAGCGTCAGGAAAGCCATGCGGTCGCCGCTCTTCTTGCTGCGGGTAATGCGCATGGCCACCACCAGACCGGCCACCGTGGCCGCCTCGCCCTTGCCGGTGGGGGTCAGGGCGTTCAGGCGCGCCGTGACAAAACGGTTCACCTCGCCTTCAAACTGATCAATCGGGTGCCCGGTCAGAAACAGGCCCAGCGTGTCTTTTTCGCCGTTCAGCCGCAGGTCGTCATTCCACGGGCGTGCCTGCTTCCAGGCCACCGGCGGCGCACTCTCCGCCGGATCACCGCCCCCTCCGAACAGATCCCCCATGCCAGCTTCGGCATTGCGCGCCACCTGCTCCGCTGCCTGGCTGGCATCTGCCAGCGACGCCATCAGTATGGCCCGGTCACGGAAGTCGCCCGTCGGCCCCAGCTTGTCCAGCGCCCCGGCGCGCACCAGCGCCTCCATGGAACGCCGGTTCATGCGTTTCATGTCCACGCGGCGACAGAAGTCGAACAGGTCGTCGAAGATCACGCCTTGCTCGCGGGCACTGACGATGGCCTCGATCGGCCCTTCACCCAGTCCCTTGATGGCACCCAGCCCGTAAACGATGTCGCCCGCCTCATTGACGGTAAACCGGTAGCCGCAACTGTTCACATCCGGCGGCAACACCTTCAACCCCATGGCATGACATTCATCGATGAAGGTCACCACTTTGTCGGTGTTGTGCATTTCCGCCGAAATCACGGCGGCCATGAACTCGGCCGGGTAATGCGCTTTCAGCCAGGCGGTCTGGTAGGCCACCAGCGCATAGGCCGCCGAGTGCGACTTGTTGAAGCCGTACCCGGCAAACTTTTCCACCAGATCGAAAATCTTGATGGCCAGATCGCCATCCACGCCCTTGTCGCGCGCGCCAGACTCGAAAATCTCGCGCTGCTTGGCCATCTCCTCGGGCTTTTTCTTGCCCATAGCGCGGCGCAGCAGGTCAGCGCCGCCGAGCGAATAGCCCGCCAGCACCTGGGCAATCTGCATCACCTGTTCCTGGTACAGGATGACCCCGTAGGTAGGTTCCAGGATCGGCTTGAGCCACTCATGCTGGTATTGCGGGTCCGGGTAGGCCATCGGCTCACGGCCATGCTTCCGGTTGATGAAGTTGTCCACCATGCCCGATTCCAGCGGGCCGGGGCGGTACAAGGCCACCAGAGCGATGATGTCTTCGAAGACATCGGGCCTGAGCTTCTTGATCAGCTCTTTCATGCCCTGGGATTCAAGCTGGAAGACGGCGGTGGTTTCCCCTTTCTTCAACAGCTCGAAGGAAGGCGGGTCTTCCAGCGGAATATCTTCAATGCGCAGCGGCCCTTCACCGCTGCGGGCACGCTTGACGTTGGCGGCTTTCACTGCCCAGTCGATGATGGTCAGCGTCTTCAGCCCGAGGAAGTCGAACTTCACCAGGCCCGCGGATTCGACATCGTCCTTGTCGTACTGGGTGACCAGGCTCTCGCCTTCATCATCGCAATGCAGCGGCGCAAAATCCGTCAGCTTGCCGGGGGCGATAACCACGCCGCCCGCATGCTTGCCCACGTTCCGGGTCAGGCCTTCCAGCTTGAGGGCCATCTCCCAGATTTCGTTGGCCGATTCCTGATCGCTGTTGCCACTGTCCTGCAGGAAGTCACGCAGCACGTCTTCCTGTTCCAGCGCCTTTTCCAGCGTCATGCCCGGTGTGGGCGGAATCATCTTCGACAGACGGTCAGCCAGACCATAGGGCTTGCCCTGCACCCGGGCGACGTCACGCACCACCGCCTTGGCGGCCATGGTGCCGAAGGTAATGATCTGCCCGACGGCCTCGCGGCCATACTTGTCGGCCACATAGGCGATCACGCGATCGCGCTTGTCCATGCAGAAATCGACATCGAAGTCGGGCATGGAAACCCGTTCGGGATTCAGGAAGCGTTCGAACAGCAGATCGTATTCAATCGGATCGAGATCGGTAATTTCCAGCGCGTACGCCACCAGCGAGCCGGCACCGGAACCCCGACCCGGCCCCACCGGCACTTCGTTCTCCTTGGCCCAGCGGATAAAGTCCGAAACGATCAGGAAGTAACCGGGAAACCCCATCTGATTGATGATGTCGAGCTCGAACTGCAAACGTTCATCATACTCGCGACGGCGCTCGGCATAGTCCGGCGCCTGCGCATCCAGAATGCTGGCCAGTCGTTTTTCCAGCCCTTCGCGCGACACCTGTTCGATGTACTGCTCGATGGTCTGGCCATCGGGAATCGGAAAGTCCGGCAGGTAATTCTTGCCCAGCTCGATATCCAGCGAACAACGGCGCGCGATTTCAACGGTATTCTCCAGCGCCTCAGGCAGGTCACTGAACAGCTCGGCCATTTCCGCTGCCGTTTTCAGATACTGCTGGTCGCTGTACTTGCGTCCGCGACGCGGATCATCCAGGGCATCCCCGTCGTGAATACAGACGCGCGCTTCATGCGCTTCGAAGTCCGAGGCCTTGAGAAAACGCACGTCATTGGTGGCCACCACCGGCAGACCCAGCTCGGCCGCCAGCGCCACACTTTCATGCAGGCAATCTTCATCACCGGGGCGGCTGGTGCGCTGCACTTCCACGTAAAAGCGATCACCGCAGCGCTGCTGGTAGTCCCGGGCCAGCGCACGCGCCTCCTCCTGCTTGCCGCCCAGCAATAACTGCCCCAGCTCACCATGACGGGCACAGGACAACAGGATCAGGCCCGGGTGCAGTTCCTCCAGCCACTCACGCTTGACGATGGCGCGGCCGCGCGACTGATTGTGTTGCCAGGCGCGGGAAATCAGCAGGCGCAGATGGTGGTAGCCCTCGCTGTTCATCACCAGCACGCTGATACGCGCCGGCTCCTCCAGATATCGGCTCTCCAGCCACAGGTCGGCACCGGCAATGGGTTTGATGCCAGCGCCCTGGGCCGCCTTGTAGAACTTGATCAGGCCGAACAGATTGGAGTCGTCCGTCACGGCCACGGCGGGCATCCCGTCCGCGACGCACTGCCTGATCAGCGGTTTGACCCGCACCACGCCGTCCACCAGGGAATAGTCAGTGTGCAGACGCAGATGGATGAATGCCGGTTCAGACAAGAGTGCGATCCTCGCTCAGACAGCGGCTTACCGGGCCAAAGGAACGCCGGTGTTCCGGCAGCGGCCCGAATCGTTTCAATGCTGCCAGATGCACCGCTGTGGGGTAACCCTTGTGACGATCAAAGCCGTATTCCGGATGCCGGGTATGCAATACGGCCATCTCGTCGTCACGGGCCACCTTGGCAAGAATGGACGCCGCGCTGATGGCCGGAATACGACCATCCCCCTTGACCACCGGCTCGGCAGGCAGGCCGAATTCCGGCGCCCGATTGCCGTCCACCAGCACGGCATCGGGTCTCAGGCCAAGCCCGGCCACGGCACGCTGCATGGCCACCAGCGTGGCCTGGAAGATATTCAGGTCATCAATCTCTGCCGCTTCCGCCCGACCCAGGCTCCAGGCCAGCGCCTGTGCCCGGATCTCGGCCGCCAGCACGGTGCGGCGCTTTGCGGTCAACCGTTTGCTGTCCGCCAGACCGGCAATCGGCCGGGCCGGGTCAAGGATGACGGCCGCCGTCACCACGGCGCCCACCAAGGGGCCACGCCCCACCTCATCCACACCGGCCAGTCGCATCTGCGGGTGCCAGGCGAACCGGGTCGGCTGCCAGACCTCGGCCAGCACGTATTCGGCAAACGGGTGCGTCATGCCGACTCCTCGTTCACCAGCGCCGCCACCGCTGCCGCCGCACGCTGGCTGGCGTTCTGCCGCAACTGCTCATGAATACGGGTGAATTCGGCTTCCAGCGCCGCGATGCGTTGCGGCGCATCGAACCAGCCACGCACCGCGTCCGCCAGCGCCTGCGGCGTCATGTCGTTCTGCAGCAACTCGGGAATCAGGGGCGTGGAGGACAACAGGTTAGGCAGCGCGATGTTTTCCAGCGACACCAGACGGCGGGCAATGGCGTAGGTGATGCCCCCGACCCGATAGCCCACCACCATGGGTTTCTTCAGCAGGGTGCCTTCCAGGGTCGCCGTGCCGGAGGCCATCAACACCGCATCGGCTGCGGCCATCACGGTGCGGCTCTGGCCGGCCACCAGTCGCACCTGATCGCTCAGCCCGGCCTGCTGCAAGGCCGCGCTGATCTCCGCCTCGCGCTCCGCTGTCGCTGCCGGAATCACGACCGTCAGGGCCGGGTCGTCGGCACGCAACAGGGACACCGCCGCCAGAAAGTCCGGCAACAGCTTGCGCACTTCGCCGCCGCGACTGCCCGGCAGGACGGCCAGTACCCGGCCGGTTTCGGGCAGCCCCAGGCTGGCCCGCGCACCAGCGATATCCGGATGCATCGGGATCATGTCCGCCAGCGGATGACCGACAAAGGTCACCGGCAGGTCATGCTCTTCGTAGAAGCGTGCCTCGAACGGCAGCAGGGTCAGCATATGATCGATCGCTGCCTTGATGCCCTTGATGCGCCCCTTGCGCCAGGCCCACACGGAGGGGCTGACGTAATGCACCGTGCGCAGCCCCTGATCGTGCAGAGGCCGCGCCACGCGCAGGGTAAAATCGGGAGAGTCGATGGTGATGACCACCGCAGGTCGCTCACGCAGCAGCGTATCCACCAGCAAACGGCGCAGGCGAAACAGCTCACGCAGGCGCGGCAGCACCTCGGTCAGCCCCATCACCGACAGGCGCTCCATGGGAAACAGGGATTCGCCCCCGGCCGCCTGCATCTCGGGGCCACAGACACCGATGAAGCGCGCCCCGGGGTAGCGCTCGCGCAGCGCCCGGATCAGGCCTGCACCAAGAATATCGCCGGACATCTCGCCGGCGATGATGGCAAACAGTGGCCCGGCGGCCATCAGCGGGTAATGCCGCGCTCTGAATGGCGCAGCGAGTCGACAAACAGACGCAACTCGGGGCCTTCCGGCAAGGTGTCCAGCTCAGCCAGCGCCTGTTCCAGGGTATTACCCTGGCGATAGACGATCTTGTAGGCCTTGCGCAGCAGCGCGATCACCTCGGCAGACCAGCCCCGGCGACGCATGCCTTCGAAGTTCATGCTGCGCGCAGCGGCCGGGTTGCCACCCACCATCACATAGGCCGGGATGTCCTTGAGTACCAGGCTGCAACCCGCTGTCATGGCATAGGAGCCGATACGGCAGAACTGGTGAATGCCGGTCATACCGCCAAGGATGACGCCATCACCGATATGCGCGTGCCCGGCAATGCCGCAGGTATTGGCAAAGATATTGTCGTTGCCGATCATGCAATCGTGCGCCACATGCACACCGACCATCAGCAGGTTATTGTTGCCGATGCGGGTCAGACCCTGATCCTGAATGGTCCCGCGATGAATCGTGACGTGCTCGCGAATCACGTTGTTGTCGCCAATCTCCAGCGCCGTGGGTTCGCCCCGGTACTTCTTGTCCTGGCAGGCTTCCCCCACCGAAGCAAACTGGAAAATACGATTGTCCCGGCCAATGGTCGTCGGCCCCTGTACCACCACATGGGGACCGATCACCGTGCCGGCACCAATCTTCACGTCCGGGCCGATAACGCTGTAAGGGCCTACCTGGACATCGGCCGCCAACTCGGCGCCGGAATCAATTATCGCGGTCTGATGTATCATTGTTATGGGCTACCCGATTTTCTGCTCTGCCACCAGCGTTTCAGCGCTGGCGACCAGCTTGCCGTCCACCCACGCTTCACAGCCGAATTTGAGAATATTACGACGCACTGCCAACAGGGTAGCACGTAACTCGAGCTGATCCCCCGGCACCACAGGGCGTTTGAAGCGCGCCTTGTCAGTACCCACCAGCAAGTAGTTGTAGCCGTCCGCCGGACGCTTGCCCGCAGTGATGAAGCCCAGCACGCCCGCAGCCTGGGTCATGGCTTCAATGATCAGCACACCCGGCATCACCGGCTCGTGCGGAAAATGGCCATTGAAATGGGGCTCATTGCAGGTGACGTTCTTGATCGCCACCACACGCTCTCCTGGCACCAGCTCGATGACCCGATCCACCAGCAGGAAAGGGTAACGTTGCGGGAGGTATTCCTTGATTTCATTGATCGTCATCATAAGCATCTATACCGGTGGTGTGGCGGCAGGCCGAACCACTGCGGAACCGTCTTCATGGGCAAACGGAAGAAGCGGCGCCAATGCGCCGCTTCGTGAAAACACCCGGTCAACCGTCGCCCTTTTCCAGGCGTTTCACACGCCGGAACAGATCATCAAGTTGCCGGAATCTGGCCGCATTCTTGCGCCAGCGATCCTGACGATCGACCGCCAGGCTGGAACCATAAGTGCCGGGCTCGCTGATGGACCGGGATACCAGTGTCATACCCAGTATGACCACCTGATCACCGATCTCGAGATGCCCTGCGAGGCCCGCGGCCCCACCGATCATGCAGTAACGTCCGATCCGTGTACTGCCGGACACACCGACCTTGCCGGCCAGCGCCGTGTGCTCGCCGATCACCACGTTGTGGCCGAGATGAACCTGATCGTCGAGGATGACGCCATTGCCGATCGCGGTGTCCTCAATGGCACCCCGATCAATCGTCACATTGGCCCCGATTTCGACATCGGCGCCAATGCGCACGCCGCCGACCTGGGCAACGCTGTGCCAGCGGCCCTCGGCGAAGGCGTAGCCAAAGCCATCAGCCCCGATTACCGAACCCGCGTGTATGATAGTGCGCGGACCCACTGTCACGCCATGGTAGATTGTAACATTAGGGTAAAGACGCGCCTGCTCGCCGATCTCGCTGCCTGCCCCGATCACCACGTTGGCCATCAAGGTCGCGCCTGCGCGGATAACAGCGCCCGCTTCCACCACCACATTCGGCCCCACGGACACATTGTCTTCCAGCTGCGCATCGGACGCGATTACAGAGGACGGATGTACACCGGGTGCCATCACCGGCGTGGGATCGAAATGGTGACTGACCCGCGCAAAGGCGAAATACGGATCCTTCACCACCAGTGCTGCCACCGGACACGCCTCCACAGCGGCCTCGGTGCACAGCACCGCTGCAGCGCGGGTGGCGCCCAGTTGAGCGCGGTAACGGGGATTGGCGAGAAACGTGAGCTGATCAGGGCCCGCTGACTTCAACGTACCGAGGCCACGCACTGGCGTGGCCCCGTCTCCGTGCAGCGTAGCGCCCAGCTCGTCGGCAAGCTGTGCAAGCGTGATCACGGTGTCACTTCATCCGGTTCAGGCGCTGGGTCACCTCACGGGTGATATCCAGCTCCGGTTTCACGTAGACCATGGCCTGAGCACTGATGACCATATCCAGCCCCTTGTCCTTGGCCACCGCTTCAATGGCCTGGAGCAGTTTCGGCTCCATGCTTTCCAGCAGCTCCTGACGGTCATTGTTCACGCGGCGCTGCAGGCTCTGCTGCAATGTCTGGAACTCCAGGCCCTTGGCCTCGCGCTGATCGGTCAGGTTCTCACGCTCCTGACGCGACATGGTCATGCCATCGCGCTGCAGACGTTCCTCGATCTTGCCAATATCCTCGCGCAGCGTACGCAGGCGACGGCTCTCGGTTTCCAGAGAAGATTCCAGTCGCGCATTGCGCGCCTTCACTTCATCCGTTTCGATCAGGGCCTGCATCGGGTCGATGACCGCAATCTTGTCCTGTGCCATCCCCGCCAGTGGCAACATCAGTGCCAGAAAAATAAGTGCCTTCATTGTTTTCATCATCGTCTCCTGCAATAGCCTGCCTCAGAACACCTGCCCCAGCGAGAACTGGAAGAACTCGGTGTCATCACCGGACTGCTTGTTCAGCGGCCGGGCAAAGTTGAAGCTGAGCGGCCCGATGGCCGTCAGCCAGGTGAGGCCGACACCCGCAGCATAGCGGATTTCATCGGCATCAAAGTCAAAGCGTGCGTTTTGCACCTCGGTTTCAAATACCTGCCCACCATCAAGGAACAGGAAGGTGCGCACATTGCGACTGTCCGGCGCAAACGGCGTCGGGAAGATCAGCTCCAGGCTTCCTTCCACCAGGAAGTTACCGCCCAGGGGATCCGGATCCGGATCCTGAACCGGCGGATTCTGGAACTCGAAGATCGCCGCCGGAGATCTGACCCCGAGACTGCGCGACCGATAACCGCGCACCGAGCCGATGCCACCGGCATAGAAGTTCTCGAAGAACGGCAGCACCCGCTCGTCGCCATAACCGTCACCATACCCGATATCGCTGCGCGCGCGCAGTGTCCAGTTACGGGCCATCGGGAAGTAGCGCTGGCCAGACCAGGTCAGCTTGTAGAACAGATAGTCACTGCCCGGCACCGAGGCCTCGATACCGGCGCGCTGTGACCAGCCGCGATCCGGCAGAATACCCCGGTTCAGCGTGCTCTTCTGCCAGGAGGCATTGGCCTTCAGGAAGTTGAACTCATAGCCCTTTGCCTCGAGGAAACGCAGGATATCGATGGCAACGAAATCACCCACCGTGATATCGATATTGTCGACGCCCACACCGAAATCAAGCCGTGATGTTTCCGAAATCGGATAGCCGAAATTGACCGCGCCGCCCAGTCGGTCTGCGGCATACGACGCCACCACCGCACGGCCGAAGTCGATCTTCGAATAGTAGAGATTGAAGCCGCGACTGACCCCGTCCAGTGTGTAGTAGGGGTTGAAGTGCGAGAAGCTGTAACTCTCACGAATATCACTGCGGCTGATGGCGAAAGAGACCCGGTTACCGGTACCCATGAAGTTGTTCTGGCTGACGCTGGCACCGAAGATGGCCCCGCTGGCCTCGGAATAACCGATATTGGCGCCAATGGAGCCGGACGGCTGCTCTTCCACCGTAAAGTCCACATCCACCAGATCCTCGGCACCCACCACCCGCGGCGTGTCGGCATCCACCAGGCCGAAGTAACCGAGCCGTTGCAGTCGCTGGCGTGACAGGTCGATCAGCGCCGTATTGGCGGGCGCCCCCTCGAACTGACGCAGCTCGCGGCGCAGCACTTCGTCCTGGGTCTTGACGTTGCCACTGAAGTTCACGCGGCGCACATACACCTTGCGACCCGGATCCACGTAGAAGGTGATGTTCACCGTCTCGTCGTCTTCGTTCACTTCAGGGAAATCATTAACCTGGGCGAAGGAATACCCCTCATTGCCCAGCCGCCGCGTCAGCAGGTCTGCGGTATAGGTCGCCAGTTGCTGGGAGAACACCTGGCCTTCCTGGATCACCAGCAATGGCGTCAATTGATCTTCATCAATGGGAATATCACCGGCCAGCTCCACATTGCCGACACGATAGCGCTTGCCCTCGTCCACATTGATGGTGATGTACACCTCGCTGCGATCCGGGGTCACGCCCACCTGGGTGGATTCCATGGAAAAGTTGATATAGCCCCGGTCGAGGTAATAGGAGCGCAACCGCTCCAGATCACCGGACAGGCGCTCGCGGGAATAGCGGTGACGGCTGCCAAACGGCCAGAACGGGCGGCGAGGACGCAACTCGAAAATGCCGCGCAGCTCGCGGTCGCTGAAGACTTCATTGCCGACAATATTGATATCGCGAATACGCGCCGGGCTGCCTTCGTAAATATCGATATTCAGTGCCACCCGGTTACGCGGCAACGGCACGGCTTCGGTTTCAATCTGGGCGTCGTACCGGCCCTGAGCCACGTACTGACGCTGCAACTCGCCGGAAATCATTTCCAGCGTCGCCCGGCGGAACACTTCCCCCTCTGCCAGGCCCGCGTCACGCAGACCCTGGCGCAGGGCATTCTCGTCAATCGAGCGATTGCCCTTGATCTCGAGGCGCGCCACAGAGGGCCGTTCCGACACCAAAACCACCAGCTGATCGCCGTCGCGACCGATCTGCACATCCTCGAAATCGCCGGAAGCGTACAAACGGCGGACAGCCTCGGCCACTTCGGCCGTGCCGACCATGTCGCCGGACTGGATAGGCAACGCCGAGAACACGCGATCCACCGGCAGGCGTTGCAGCCCCTCGATGCGGACATCACTGACACGGAACCGTTCGCTGGCTACCGCCGCCTGAAAAATCGCTGTCCCCGCCAACCAGGCGCAAGCCAGAATTACTAACACAAATCTCATGCAAACTGCCGCATCAGGTCGTTGTAGATGGCGAGGCTCATGAGGCCGAAGACGACCATCATGCCCAGTCCCTGTGCGGTCGCCAGAAAGCGCTCCGACAGGGCCTTGCCGCGAATCATTTCAACCAGCGAAAACACAATCCAGCCACCGTCCAGCATCGGAATCGGAAGCAGATTGATAATGCCGAGGCTGACGCTGAAAAAGGCCAGAAACATCAGGAAGGTCAATATCCCGATAGCGGCGGTCTCCCCCGCTGCCTGGGCAATGGTGATCGGTCCACCGAGGGTTTTCACCGACAGATCACCCGTTATCATTTTGCCTATCGCGCCGAGGATCATACTGGTCTGCTGGCCCAGACGCGAGACAGCGGCCGGAATCGCTTCCACCGGCCCATAGCGAATCTCGCGCAAACCGCCCAGCATGACGCCCGCGCGACCCAGTGTCCGGCCATCCACCTCAACGGATTCCGGCACCAGCGTCAGACCCAGGGTTCGAGTGCCACGACGCACTTCAAGTTCCAGCGTCTGTTCCGGCGCCGCGCTGACCATCGCCACCCAGGCACTCCAGTCAGCGACCGGCTCGCCATTGACACTCAGCACCCGGTCACCGGCCTGCAACCCGGCCCGCTCGGCCGCCCCGCCAGGCAACACGTCACCGACGCGCGCCTGCAGGGAGCGCGGCGTGACACCCAGCGCCTCCAGCAACGGCCGTTCCGGGTCCCGGGACCAGTCCGCTACGGGCAGCGCCACGGCGCGCTCCACACCGTCCTCGCCACGCACACCGATGTCCACGGTGCCGCGCTCGCCGACATGGTGCAGCATGGCCATGCCGAACTGCTCCCAGGTCTGGATATCCCGGCTGCCGACCCGCAGCAGCTCGTCATCGGCGCGCAGGCCCGCGCTGGCGGCCGCGGAGTCCGGGGCCACCTCACCCACCACCGGCGCCATGCCGGTCTGCCCACCCATCAGGATGATCCAGTACAGGAACACCGCCAGAATCAGGTTGGCCGCCGGCCCGGCGGCATAGGTGACGATGCGTTGCCAGGGCGGCTTGGCGGAGAATTCCTCGCGCTCCTCACCGGGTGCAATCTCGCAATCACGGCGATCCAGCGGCTTGACGTAGCCCCCCAGAGGAATGGCGCTGATCACGAAATCGGTGCCGGTGCGCTTGCTGCGCCAGGACAACAGGCGCGGGCCGAAGCCGATGGAAAAGGTGAGCACCCGCACGCCAAAGGCGCGCATGGCCAGGTAATGCCCGTACTCGTGGATGGCCACGATGATCAGGATAGTGACCGCAAACGCCAACAGCGTACTCAACATGCCCCGACCCTCTCGCCTATCAGTGTGCGGGCCACATCCCGGGCCAACGCATCTACGGCCATGACAGCCTCCACATCCGGACAGCGCGGTGTGGCGGTTTGTTCCAGCACCGCCTCGACAACCGCCGGAATACCATTGAAATCCAGTCGCCGGTCGAGAAATGCCGCGACCGCCTCTTCATTGGCGGCGTTCAGCACCGCCGTCGCCACCCCACCGGCCTGCATGGCTTCACGGGCAAGGCGCAAACAGGGGAAACGGGCCTCATCCGGCGCCTCGAAATGCAGCCCTGTCAATCGGGTGAAATCCAGCCGCTCGGCGCCGGAGCGGATCCGTTCCGGCCAGGCCAGCGCACAGGCAATCGGGGTTCTCATGTCGGGCGTACCCAGCTGCGCCAGCACGGAGCCATCGTCATACTCGACCATGGAATGCAGCACGCTCTGTGGGTGCACCACCACTTCCACCTGAGCGGGCGTGACGTCAAACAGCCAGCAGGCCTCGATCAGCTCCAGCCCCTTGTTCATCAGGGTGGCGGAATCCACGGAAATCTTCGGCCCCATGCACCAGTTGGGGTGCTGCACGGCCTGCTCGGGGGTCACCCGGGCCAGTGCGTCGGCATCCAGGGTGCGGAAAGGCCCGCCCGAGGCGGTCAACAGCAGACGACTGACCCCCTGCATGCGCTGCGCGCCGATGGGCAGGCACTGGAAGATGGCACTGTGTTCGGAGTCCACCGGAATCAGCTCGGCCCCGCTGGCTTTCACCGCGTCCATGAACAGGGCGCCGGTGACCACCAGCGCCTCCTTGTTGGCCAGCAGTATGCGCTTGCCGGCATCGACGGCCGCCAGCGTCGGTCTGACGCCTGCCGCCCCGACAATGGCCGCCACCACGGTATCCACGGCGTCAGCGGCCGCCACCTGGCACTGGGCCTGCGGCCCGGCCAGCACCTCGGTCTGTGATCCGGCGGCGCGCAGATGGCCGCGCAGGCTCTCGGCAGCCTGCTCGTCCGCCAGCACCGCATAGCGCGGTTGCCAGCGCA
The DNA here is from genome assembly GCF_003259185.1 of Isoalcanivorax indicus. NCBI lineage: Bacteria > Pseudomonadati > Pseudomonadota > Gammaproteobacteria > Oceanospirillales > Alcanivoracaceae > Isoalcanivorax > Isoalcanivorax indicus. Next base: position 955,923 of record NZ_QGMP01000001.1, on the reverse strand, counting down.
GACACTGTTCGGCCAGCAAGGTCCACTGGCTGCCTGCCGTCAGGGCGAAGACGCGGTAGCGTTCCGGGTGCAGCGCCAACACATCCAGGGTCTGGGTGCCGATGCTGCCGGTGGACCCGAGGACCGTGACCTGCTGCACCGCCGCCATGCTCAGATGCCTCCCGGCAGGCCGAACCAGCTCAGACCGGCCAGTGCCACCGGCAATGCCGCCGTGACGCTGTCGATGCGGTCCAGCATGCCGCCATGGCCGGGCAGGATGGTGCCGCTGTCCTTCACACCACGCTGGCGCTTGACCATGCTTTCAAACAGATCGCCCAGCACCGAGGCCAGCACCGTCAGCACCGCCACCACCAGAATCAGCGGCAGCGCCCCGGTTACCGGGGCAACAAAGGGCACCAGCGCCGCCACGGCCAGGGCCAGGGCGATACCGCCGAACAGGCCTTCCAGGGTCTTGCCCGGGCTCACCGCCGGTGCCAGCTTGCGACGGCCAAAGGCACGTCCGGCGAAATAGGCACCGGTGTCCGCCGCCCATACCCAGACCAGGATGAACAGCAGCGCCCAGGGCCCGGCCAGGCCCAGCGCGCCACTGCTCTGGATATGCACCACGGCGGCCCAGGAGGGCACCAGCAGCAGCCAGCCCAGCAGCACCATGATCGGCAGGCGAGCCCATTTGGCCGCCGTGGCCGGGTAGGTCATCACCAGCACCAGCGCAAGCAGCCACCACAGCGGCAGCAGGGTGTAGAGCCAGCCCGGGGTGGCCCACTCCGCCAGACACATCAGCACGGCCAGGCTGGCCACCCAGAGCAGACGCGTGGGCAGCGCCAGGCGCCCCATCAGGGCCGACCATTCCCAGCCCGCCACCAGAAAGAAGGCGCCAGCGACCCAGGCAAAGCCCGTGCGCTCCAGAAAGAACAGAGCGCCGAGCACGATCGGCAACAGTACAAGCGCCGTAATGACGCGCTGTTTCAGCATGAGGAGTCCTCCACCCGGCCGCCAAAGCGGCGCTGACGCCCGGCGTAATCCTGCAAGGCCATCGCCAGGGCCCGGTCATCGAAGTCCGGCCACAGCACCGGCGAAAAATACAGTTCGCTATAGGCCGCCTGCCAAAGCAGGAAATTGCTGATACGGTGTTCACCGCCGGTGCGGATCAGCAGATCCGGGGGCGGCAGCTCGGCCAGACACAACTGCGCGGCCACGGCCTGCTCGTCGATCTGCGCCGGGGCCAGTTCACCCGCCGCCACCCGCTGTGCCAATCGGCGTGCGGCGCGGGCCATGTCCCATTGTCCGCCATAGTTGACCGCCACGGCGACCGTCATGGCCTGATTGGCGGCCGTCAGCGCCTCGGCCTCGGCCATGCCGCGCTGCAGGTCCTCGCTGAATGCTTCCCGTTCGCCGATGAAACACAGGCGAATACCGTTATCGTGCAGCTCGGCCACCCGCTCCGCCAGGGCCCGCAGGAACAGCTGCATAAGATGCTGCACCTCGTCCTCCGGACGCGTCCAGTTCTCGGAACTGAAGGCAAACAGGGTCAACGCCTCGATACCGCGCGCGGCACAGCCGCGTATCACGACCTGAACGGCCTGCTCTCCGGCCCGGTGGCCTTCCGCGCCAGGCAGGCCGCGGGCCTTGGCCCAGCGGTTGTTGCCGTCCATGATAATAGCGACATGTCGGGGCAGTGCGTCGCCGCCCCTGGTGGCCTCACTGTCCTGCATGACGAACCCGTAGCTGCATAACAACCTTTATAACAAACCTGTATAACAAAACCGGGCTGACAGGCAGCCCGGCTCTTGTCGGTGCCGGGCGGCGTGCCGCCCGATCCGGCTCAGATCGACATGAGTTCGTCTTCTTTACCCTTGAGGCGCTTTTCCACCTCACCCACCATGCGGTCGGTCAGTTGCTGGATCTGTTCTTCGCCCCGGCGCTCCTCGTCTTCGGAGATTTCCTTCTCCTTGAGCAGCTCTTTCAAATCACTGTTGGCATCACGGCGAATGTTACGGATCGACACCCGCGCCTGCTCGGCCTCACCGCGCACCACCTTGACCAGATCACGGCGGGTTTCCTCGGTCAGCGGCGGCAGGGGCAGACGGATGACGGTACCCGCCGTGGACGGGTTCAGCCCCAGATCGGATTTCATGATGGCACGCTCGATGTCCGGCACCAGCTGCTTGTCGAACGGCGACACGATCAGCGTGCGGCCTTCCTCGACGCCAATATTGGCCAGCTGCGACAGCGGCGTGTCTGCGCCGTAGTAGGACACCGAGATGGTGTCCAGCAGGCTTGGATGAGCCCGGCCGGTACGCACCCGCTTGAGTGCCGTCTCCAGTGCCTCCAGGCTTTTCTTCATGCGTGTTTCGGCATCTTTCCTGATATCGTCGATCACCTGCAGATCCCCTTCTTCACGTGCTCTTGTCACTCGGCGGGCGGGCGGCCCGCTTCCACCAGCGTGCCTTCACTGCCACCCAGCATCAGGTTCAGCAAGGCACCCTTCTTGTTCATGTTGAACACCCGCAACGGCATGCTGTGATCCTGGCACAGGCAGATGGCGGTCAGGTCCATCACGCCCAGCTTGTTGGCCAGCACATCATCGTAGGTCAGACGTTCATATTTTACCGCTTCCGGGTTCTTGACCGGATCTGAATCATACACGCCATCGACCTTGGTTGCCTTGAGCACCACGTCGGCGTTGATCTCGATACCGCGCAGACAGGCGGCCGAATCCGTGGTGAAGAACGGATTGCCGGTGCCGGCACAGAAGATCACCACTTCCCCGTTCTTCAGATAACGGATCGCATGACGATGATCATAGTGCTCCACCACCCCGCTCATGGGGATGGCCGACATGAGCCGGGTGCGGATATTCGAGCGCTCGAGCGCGTCACGCAGGGCCAGTGCATTCATCACCGTGGCCAGCATGCCCATATGATCACCGGCGACCCGGTCCAGCCCGGCGGCCTGCAAGGCTGCGCCCCGGAACAGGTTGCCACCACCAATCACCAGGCCCACCTGCACCCCGATACCGACCAGTTGCCCTATCTCCAGGGCCATGGCGTCCAGTACCTTGGGGTCGATACCGAAGCCTTCCTCTCCCGCCAGCGCTTCACCGCTCAACTTCAGCAGAATGCGGTTATAGCGCGGCGACCGGTCCTTGCTTGCACTGGGCATATCCAACTCTCCACCGCTCATAAGATACCAGCCAGTTACCGATTGCCTGATAAGACGTCGCATGTCGCGACAGGTTCAGCGCCTGTGATGATGCGCCATTCACTGGCAGAGTGCCACGCCCTGGCGGGACCCCACCTGCAAAAACGCCTTGCCGGGAAACCCGACAAGGCGTCTGCATGACATTACCGCGTGGCGATGGATCAACCCTTGTTGACCTGGGCCATCACCTCGGCGGCAAAATCGGTTTCTTCTTTCTCGATACCCTCGCCAACCACCAGGCGGTTGAACGCCAGGATTTCAGCACCGGCATCCTTCACCAGCTTGCCGACGGTGGTGTTCGGGTCTTTCACGAACGGCTGCTCGACCAGGCTGATTTCCTTGAGGAACTTCTGGATACGACCACCCAGCATCTTCTCAACGATTTCTTCCGGCTTGCCTGCCATATCCGGCTGGGCACGGATGATTTCCTTCTCGCGCTCCAGTTCGGCTTCCGGCACTTCAGACGGGTTGACCACCTGCGGCGCCACGGCCGCCACGTGCATGGCCACGTCTTTGCCCAGTGCCTCGTCGCCCCCTTTCAGGGCCACCAGCACACCGATCTTGCCGCCGTGCACGTAAGCCCCCAGTGCGGTTTCAGCGCTCAGGATGGCAGCGCGGCGCACCTGGATGTTTTCACCGATCTTCTGGATCAGGGCTTCACGCGCCTGCTCCACGGTGCTGCCATCGGCCAGCGTGACAGCAGCGATATCAGCCGCCTCGGTCTTGCCAGCGGCCAGTGCTGCAGCGGCCACCTTGTTGGCAAAGCCCAGGAAGTTCTCGTCGCGAGCAACGAAATCGGTCTCGGAGTTGATTTCCACCATGATGGCGGTCTTGCCGTCGTCGCTCACGGCCACGGCAATGGCGCCTTCAGCAGCGGTACGGCCAGCTTTCTTGGCCGCCTTGGCCTGACCTGACTTGCGCAGGTCGTCGATGGCCCGTTCGATATCGCCCTCGGCTTCAACGAGTGCTTTCTTGCACTCCATCATGCCCAGGCCGGTGCGTTCACGCAGTTCTTTCACCAGAGCAGCAGTTACAGCAGCCATGATTCACCTCTCTTGCGGAATCCGGTTGTCAGTTGTGCATGCGGGGGCCTGGCCCCCGCATGACGTACGGCATATCTTGCGGCAGGTCGCCGATCAGCCCTGGGCTTCGCCAGCAGCTTCCTCGACCTCGACGAAACCGTCGCTGTCGCCACCCGGTGCCTGGGTCGCAGCGTACTGACGGCCTTCGATGATGGCGTCGGCCACGGCGCTGACATACAGCTGGATGGCGCGAATGGCGTCATCGTTGCCCGGGATGATGTAGTCGACACCGTCCGGGTTGCTGTTGGTGTCCACCACGGCAATCACCGGAATACCCAGCTTGCGGGCTTCCTGGACAGCGATGTCTTCGTGGTCCACGTCGATCACGAACAGGGCATCCGGCAGGCCGCCCATGTCCTTGATACCGCCGATGGAGCGTTCCAGCTTCTCCATCTCGCGACGGCGCATCAGCGCTTCTTTCTTGGTCAGCTTGTCGAAGGTGCCGTCGTTGGCCTGGGCTTCCAGGTCACGGAACCGTTTGATCGACTGACGAATGGTCTTCCAGTTGGTGAGCATGCCGCCGAGCCAGCGGTGGTCGACGTACGGCATGCCGCAGCGGGTCGCTTCTTCAGCTACCGCTTTCTGCGCCGCACGCTTGGTGCCCACGAACAGAATCTTGTTGTTGCTGGACGCCAGCTTGTTGACGAAGCTCAGGGCATCGTTGAACAGCGGCAGGGTCTTTTCCAGATTGACGATGTGGATCTTGTTGCGCGCGCCAAAAATGAACGGCTTCATCTTCGGGTTCCAGAAACGGGTCTGGTGGCCAAAGTGAACGCCCGCTTTGAGCATGTCGCGCATGGTTACGCTAGGCATTGGTGAATCTCCAGTTTGGGTTGGGCCTCCATGCTCCCGCATTACCCAACCCTCCGGACGGCGCCTGTAATCTGTGAAGGCAATCCGCGCCAGGGGGGCACCCAGGGCCATGTGACGGAGCATGTGTGGATTTCCCTTGTCCCGGTCCCGACAGGTACAATGCGTACCCCTGCGGGCCGGACAGGGGCGCGCTTTATACCACGATCGCCCCCTGACAACAATCGCCAAGCGGCTGTCGGCCAGCCAGACCATTGGGTAAGCCCCTGGATAAGCCACTGAATCAAGGTGAAAAATCGCCCCATGAGCATCAGCCTGAAGAGCCCCGAGGACATCGCAGCCATGCGCGAGGCCGGCCGCCTGGCCGGCGAGGTCCTGGACATGATCGGTGAACACGTCCAGCCCGGCGTCACCACCGAGGAACTGGACCGCCTCTGCCACGACTATATGGTCAACACCCAGCAAGTCATCCCCGCCTGCCTGGGCTACCGGGGCTTCCCCAAATCCGTGTGCACCTCGGTCAACCATGTCATCTGCCATGGCATCCCCAGCGACCGCAAGGTGCTCAAGAAAGGCGACATCATCAATATCGACGTGACCGTCATCCGCGATGGCTGGCATGGCGACACCAGCAAGATGTTCTTTGTCGGCGAACCCTCGGTGCTGGCGAAACGCCTGGTGGAAGTGACCCGGGAATGCATGATGAAGGGCATCGAACTGGTCCGCCCGGGCACCCGGCTCGGCGATATCGGCCACGCCATCCAGCAGCATGCCGAGTCACACCGCTTCTCGGTGGTGCGTGAATACTGCGGCCACGGCATCGGCAAGGTCTTCCATGAAGAGCCGCAGGTGCTGCACTATGGCAAGCCCGGCACCGGTCTGGTGCTGGAAGAAGGTATGGTGTTCACCATCGAGCCGATGATCAACGCGGGCAAACAGCACACCAAACTGCTGCCCGACGGCTGGACGGTGGTCACCAAGGATCACAAGCTCTCTGCCCAGTGGGAGCACACCATCGCCGTGACCCGCGATGGCTTCGAGGTGCTGACCCGGCGGCAGGAAGAAACCGACCTGGCATGATGCTTGCCGGGCACTGGTAGCCCGGCGCACCGTGCGCCGCCCTGCTCACACCGCCCTGCTCACACATTGCCGAGCCCGACCTGCATGACATTTGAACCGGCCCTGACACGCGAACAGATCACCGCCGCCCTGGGCGAGCACCGCAGCCCGGGCAAGGCGGCCCGCACCCTGCTGAGCGAGGGCCAGGCCCGTCTCGACGCCGCCTTCATGGACACCCCCATCCGCGACCTCGTCGGTGGCCGCGCCCTGCTGGTGGACCGCATCCTGCAAGCGGGCTGGGACCTGTTCGCCCTGGAGGGCGGTTGCGACGGCTTCCCCGACATCGCCCTGGTGGCCGTGGGCGGCTATGGCCGTGGCGAACTGCACCCGCACTCGGATGTCGATGTGCTGATCCTGCTGGCCAGCGCGCCGGGCGATGCCCTGTGCGGCAAACTGGAACAGTTCGTTGCCTTCCTCTGGGACACTGGCCTGGAAATCGGCCACAGCGTGCGCACGCTGGACGAATGTGTGGACCTGGCCCGCGAAGACATCACCGTGGCCACCAATATCATGGAAGCGCGTACCCTGGCTGGCGACGACACCCTGCGCGCCCGGCTGGCCGAACGCACCGGCCCCACGCATATCTGGCCCACCGCCGACTTCTATGCCGCCAAGTGCGCCGAGCAGGTGGCCCGTCACCGCAAGCACAACGACACTGAATACAACCTTGAACCGGACATGAAGAACGCCCCCGGCGGCCTGCGCGACCTGCAGATGGTCGGCTGGGTGGCGAAGCGCCATTTCGACGTGGACCGGCTCGACCAGCTGGTGGACCTGGGTTTTCTCACGGCCCGCGAATTCTCCATGCTGGAACGCTGCCAGGAAGTGCTGTTCGAAATCCGCTGGGCCCTGCACCAGGTCAGCGGCCGCAACGAAAACCGCCTGTTGTTCGATCACCAGCGCCAGGTCGCCGCCCTGCTCGGCCATGAAGACTCCAGCTCCAACCTGGCGGTGGAAGTGTTCATGAAACGTTTCTACCGCGTGTCGCTGGCCCTGTCGGTGCTCAATGAAATGCTGCTGCAGCTGTTCGATGAAGCCATTGTCCAGCACGATCAGCCGCAGCGCGTGCTGCCACTGAACCGGCGCTTCCGCATCCACAACGATTACCTGGAAGTGACCGGCCCGAAGGTGTTCGAGGAACAACCCTCGACACTGCTGGAACTGTTCGTGGTGATGGCCCAGCACCCGGACCTGAAAGGCGTGCGCGCCAGCACCATCCGGGAAGTGATCGCACATCGCAAGCTGATCGACGATGCCTTCCGGGCCGACCCGCGCAACACGGCCCTGTTCATGCAGTTGCTGCGCTCACCCCATGCCCTGTTCACGCAACTGCGGCGCATGAAACGCTACGGCATTCTGGGCCAGTACCTGCCGGAATTCGGCAACATCATCGGCCTGATGCAGTACGACCTGTTTCATATCTACACCGTGGATGCACACACCCTGCTGGTGGTGAAGAACATGCGCCGCCTGCGGCACGAGGAAACCCGGGAAAAATTCCCCCTCGCCTGCGATGTGTTCTACCGCCTGCCGAAACCGGAGCTCTTGTATGTCGCCGGGCTCTATCACGACATCGCCAAAGGGCGCGGCGGCGACCACTCCGAACTCGGCGCCGACGACGCCATCGCCTTCTGCCAGCGCCATGGCCTGAGCAGCTGGGATGCCAAACTGGTGGCCTGGCTGGTGCGCAGCCATCTGGTCATGTCGGTGACCGCCCAGCGCAAGGACATCGCCGACCCGGAAGTGGTGTACGATTTCGCCCGCCAGGTGGGCGACCTGGTGCATCTGGATTACCTCTATGTGCTGACCGTCTCGGACATCAACGCCACCAACCCGGCCCTGTGGAACACCTGGCGCGATTCATTGCTGCGCCAGCTGTATCTGGAAACCAAACGCGCCCTGCGCCGCGGCCTGAACAACCCGGTGGACAAGCAGGACTGGATCGACGAAACCCGCGACGAAGCCCTGCGCATCCTGCAACAGCGACAGCTGCCCGTGCAGCAAGTCGAACAGCTGTGGGCCGGCATCGGCGATGAATATTTCCTGCGCGAAAACGCCGTGGACATCGCCTGGCATACCGAAGCCATGCTGGCCCGGGACAATCCCGGTGCGCCCCTGGTACTGATTCGCGAAACCAGCAGCAGCCAGCATGAAGGCGGCACCCAGATTTTTGTCTATACCCCGGACACCGAGAACCTGTTCGCCGCCACGGTAAACGCGCTGGACCAGCTCAACCTGACCATCATGGACGCACGCATCATCACCTCGGCCGATGGCTTCAGCCTGGACAGCTATATCGTGCTGGATGAACACGGCACCCCCATCGGCAACGACCGCCCGCGCCTGGATGCCATCCGCGAAACCCTGACCGAGGCCCTCTCGGACCCGGGCAACTTCGGCGATATCGTCCAGCGCCGCATGCCCCGTCGCCACCGCCACTTCAAGGTGCCGACACGGGTCATCATCAGCAACGACATCGTCAACGATCACACGGTGGTGGATATCCTCACCCTGGACCGCCCCGGCCTTCTGGCCCGCGTCGGCCGCCTGTTCATGGAGTTCGGCCTGCTGTTGCAGAATGCCCGCATCGCCACCCTGGGTGAGCGCGCCGAAGACGTGTTCTTCGTGACCCAGAAAGACGGCACCCCGATCTCCGACCCGGCCCTGTGCGAACGCCTGCAGCAGCGCCTGATCGAAGAACTGGACGACACCACCAGCGACGCCACCCTGCCTGCCAACGGCCTGTCCATCTGAGCACGAGACCCATGAATCCTGATCTGGACCTGTTGCATCCCTACCCCTTTGAAAAACTGGCACAGCTGTTCGACGGCCTGAGCCCGGCCAGCAAACCGCCGATCGCCCTGTCCATCGGCGAACCCCAGCACCCGGCCCCGGCCCTGGTGCAGGACGCCCTGCGCGCCCACAGCGCCGAACTGGCCCGCTACCCCACCACCCTCGGCCTGCCCGCCCTGCGCGAGACCATCGCTGGCTGGCTGAAACGGCGCTTCGACCTGAATCGCCTGGCGGTGGAACAGGTGCTGCCCGTCACCGGCACCCGCGAAGCCCTGTTCGCCTTCGCCCAGGCCGTGCTGGACCGCAGCACCCGACCGAAGGTGCTGATGCCGAACCCGTTCTACCAGATCTATGAAGGCGCCACCCTGCTGGCCGGCGGCGAACCGGAATACCTGCCCTGCACCCCCGAACACGGCCTGCAGCCGGATTACGACGCCGTCAGCGTCGACACCTGGCAGCGCTGCCAGCTGCTGTATATCTGCTCACCGGGCAACCCCACCGGCGCCGTGATGAGCCTCGAACAACTCCAGTCACTGATTCGCCTGGCCGACGAGCACGACTTCATCATCGCCTCGGACGAATGCTACTCAGAGATTTACGACCAGACGCCTCCCCCGGGGCTGCTGCAAGCCTGCGCCGACATGGGCCGCCACGACTACGCCCGCTGCGTCGTCTTCCACTCCCTGTCAAAACGCTCGAACCTGCCCGGCCTGCGCTCGGGCTTCGCCGCAGGCGACGCCGCCGTGCTGAAGCAGTTCCTGCGCTACCGTACCTACCACGGCTGCGCCATGCCCCCGCACCATCAACTGGCCAGCATGGCTGCCTGGAACGACGAGGCGCATGTGCGGGAAAACCGGCGACTGTACCGGGAAAAATTCCGCGCCGTACTGGAGATTCTCCAGCCGCTCATGAACGTCAGTGCTCCCGAAGCCGGTTTTTACCTGTGGCCGGAAGTCCCCGCTGGTGATGACGAACACTTTGCCCGCGAGCTCAAGCGCACTGAAAACGTCACGGTGCTGCCGGGCCGCTACCTGTCCCGCGACGTGGGCGGCCTGAATCCCGGCGCCGGCCGCGTGCGCATGGCACTCGTGGCCACGCTGGAGGAATGCGAGGAAGGCGCACGCCGCATCCGCCGCTTTATCGAACATACTTATTGAGGGAACAGCAACTGATGACGGTCACGATCTACGGCATCAAAGCGTGTGACACCATGAAGAAGGCGTTTACCTGGCTGGACGAAGCCGGTATCGACTACACCTTCCACGATTACAAGAAAGCGGGCGCGCCGAAATCAAAGGTCGCGGCGTGGATCAAGCGCGAAGGCTGGGAAGTCATCATCAACCGGCGTGGCACCACCTGGCGCAAGCTGCCCGAGGACGTGCGCGCTGACATGGATGCGGCCTCTGCCGTGGACGCTGCCGTCGAGAATCCCTCGCTTATCAAGCGGCCCGTGGTGGAGTATCCCGGCGGGTTGCTGGTCGGTTTTTCTCCTGACGACTGGGCTGAGGCGCTGAAGTAACTCTGTGCTTTTTTGCTGATTGGGAGGCATGGCCCTCGGGGGGCGGGTAAAGGGTTTCTGGACACGCCGTGAACCCGTCCATGGGGGCTCTCGTTCGGCATCCATGCCTCTCGAAGGTCCAGAAACCCTTTACCCGCCCCCCGAGGGCCGTCACGCGCAGCCCGATCTTCAAGCTGGCAGGAGGCCGTTGGTTTTGTTCCTCCAGACCGTTCTATAACCACCAGACTTCAAATCTCGCTGCGGCGTTGAGGCGGGGTACGCCCTGTAGGGACATCTTTGGCCATGGGTGAGGCAAGCGTTTTGCAAAGCATGCTTTGCGCGCCGCCGAACGCACGCCATCTGTGATGGCGGGCCGGACCCGGAGGGCCAAAGAAAGAGCGCCCAGGGATGGCTTGAGCGGTCCCGGAAGGGCGTACCCCGCCTCAACGCCTCTCTGCTGGAGGGTGACCCACTCCGCCAAACACTGAAATCCCGCCCACGCTCGGGCATAATAACGGCCTCTGCTATCGACAGACCGACAAAGGATTATCATGAGCAAGGTTTTCGCCCTGGCACTGGGCTGCGGCACCCAGAATCGTGACGAGCAGTGGCTCGAAGTCTATTACCCGGCCCCGGTCCTGCACCCGGACAACGCCCTGATCGAGGCCGTGCGCGACACCCTCGATTACGACGGCGGCAACGTCGCCATCGAGCTCAGCCACCGGCAAGTCGGCCACCTGGCCCGCGCCTGGCGCGAAGCCGACCACGAAGACCAGGCCAGCTACGCCGTGGCCTTCCAGGAATCCGACAATCCGGTCGTTCTGACCATTCTGGAAACTGACGCCGAGCCCGCCTCGACGCCGGAAGCCTATCTGAAACTGCACCTGCTCTCGCACCGGCTGGTGAAACCCCACGGCGTCAACCTCAGCGGCATCTTCCCGCTGCTGCCGAACGTCGCCTGGACCAGTGAAGGGGCCGTGGACCTGAACGAACTGCCCGAGCGGCAGCTGATGGCACGTCTGGATGGCCGCGTACTGAGCGTGGATTCGGTGGACAAGTTTCCGAAAATGACCGACTACGTCGTGCCCAAGGGCGTGCGTATCGCTGACACCGCGCGTATCCGTCTGGGCGCCTACATCGGTGAAGGCACCACGGTCATGCACGAAGGCTTCGTCAACTTCAATGCCGGCACCGAAGGCCCAGGCATGATCGAAGGCCGGATTTCGGCAGGTGTGTTTGTCGGCAAGGGTTCCGATATCGGCGGCGGGGCCTCCACCATGGGTACGCTGTCCGGTGGCGGCAACATCATCATCTCGCTGGGCGAAGGCTGCCTGCTCGGCGCCAATGCCGGCACCGGGATTCCGCTGGGCGATCGTTGCACCATTGAATCCGGCCTCTACATCACCGCAGGCACCAAGGTGAAGCTGCTGGACGAGAACGGCCAGTTGGTGGATACCGTAAAAGCCCGTGATCTGGCAGGCCAGAGCGATCTGCTGTTCCGGCGCAATTCGGAATCCGGTGTGGTCGAGTGCCTGGCCAACAAGAGCGCCATCTCCCTGAACGACGCCCTGCACAAGCACAACTGAGGCCAGACGGTATGTCCGAGCAGTCGGTATCACTGGAAAACCGGGTGCTGGCCTATGCCAGCGAACTGATCCGCCGCGCCTCGGTGACACCTGACGATGCAGGGTGTCAGCAGTGGCTGGCCGAGAAGCTGGCGGCACTGGGTTTCCAGTGCGAGCACCTGCGCTTTGGTGAGGTGGACAATCTGTGGGCGCGGCGCGGTGAAGCCGGGCCGGTGTTTGCCTTTGCCGGGCATACCGATGTGGTGCCCACGGGCGACCTGGACGCCTGGGATACGGATCCGTTCGCGCCGACGGTGCGTGACGGGCTGCTGTATGGGCGCGGGGCGGCGGACATGAAATCGTCGATCGCAGCCATGCTGGTGGCGGTGGAGGATTTTGTCGGAGCCCATCCGGACCATCAAGGCAGCATTGCCTTCCTGATTACCGCCGACGAAGAAGGCCCGGCGGTAAACGGGACCGTGAAGGTGGTGGAGACGCTGGAGGCGCGCGGCGAGAAGATCACCTGGTGCCTGGTGGGGGAGCCGTCCTCCACCGACACCTTCGGCGACATCATCAAGAATGGCCGGCGCGGGTCGCTGGGCGCCCGACTGAAGGTGAAGGGCATTCAAGGGCATGTGGCCTATCCGCACCTGGCGCGCAACCCGGTGCATCAGGTGGCGCCGGCGCTGGCCGAGCTGGCGGCGCAGGAATGGGATCAGGGCAATGCGTTCTTCCCCGCCACCAGCTTCCAGATCTCCAATATCAACGCAGGCACCGGGGCCACCAATGTGGTGCCGGGCGAGTGTGAGGTCGTGTTCAATTTCCGCTTCTCCACCGAGCTGACCGCCGATGACCTGAAAGCGCGCACCACCGCCATCCTGGACCGTCACGCCCTGGAGTATGACCTGGCCTGGACCTTGTCCGGGCAGCCGTTCCTGACCGAACCGGGGGCGCTGGTGGATGCCATGCGTGCGGCGATCCGCGCGGCCACAGGCCGCGAGACCACGCTGTCCACGGCGGGCGGCACCTCGGACGGTCGCTTTATCGCGCCCACCGGGGCACAGGTGGTGGAACTGGGGCCGGTCAATGCCAGCATTCACAAGATCAATGAGTGCACGCCGGTGGCCGAGCTCGGCCCGCTGGCAGCCGCCTACCGGGGTACCCTGGAGGGCTTGCTGGCACCTTGACGCCTGCTCCCCTAGACTTTCTGTCATGAGCAAGGATTTGTCGTTCAAAGCCCAGCAACGTGAAGCCCTGCAGCGCAAGATCGACGCCTACCTGGCCAAGGGGGGGCGCATCGAGACGGTGCCGCCGGGGGTTTCCGGCGCGCCCACCGGCGGTGACTGGCAGCGCCCGGCACGCCGTGCCGGTTTCACACCGGGCAGCCCGCGCAAGCCGGAGGTCGACCGCACACCGCTGACGCGGGTCATGGCCACCATCGATGCGCGCAAGCAGCAGCAACGCCGCAAGAACCGGGTGCGACTGCAGCGCCGCCAGCCACGCCGCAAGCTGCTGTACGACGATTTCGGTGAGCCGCTGCGCTGGCAGTGGGTCGACGAATAGACCTACTTGTGTTCACATCACTCCTGTTCACACCCATGCACTGAAACCGTGCCAGACAACACGCCCGACACAATAACGAGGAACCGCGCATGAACATCGCCGCGCCCGGCTTGCCGCAGGTGGAGGATGTCAATCCGGCCACCGGCGACGCCTTTTTCCAGCTCTCGGAAACCGATCTCTCCACCCTGCCGGACCTCATGGTCCGCGCCCGCCAGGCCCAGGCGCAGTGGGCCGCCCGGTCATTCGCCGAACGCGCCCGTCACATCACCCTGATGCGCCGCTATATCGTGGATAACGCCGAGCACATTGCCGGCGTGGTCAGCCAGAGCAACGGCAAGACCCGTGTCGATGCACTGGCTACCGAAGTGCTGCCCTGCGCCCTGGCGTGCAAGTGGTACGCTGGCAATGCTGGCAAGGTACTCAAGCCGCGCAGCCGCCCCAGCGGCAGCATCCTGTTCTTCAACAAGCGCAGCCGCATGGAGCATGTGCCGCTGGGCGTGGTGGGCATCATCAGCCCGTGGAACTACCCCCTGTCGATCCCGTTCGGGGAAATCGTCATGGCCCTGATGGCGGGCAACGCCGTATTGCTGAAAGTGGCTGCTGCCACCCCCGCCGTGGGCAAGGTGATCGAGGATATCGTCGCCGCTGGCGATCTGCCGCCCGGGCTGTTCCAGCATATCGTCGGCTCGGGCAGCAAGGTGGCCACCGGCTTTTTCGAGCATGGCATCAACAAGCTGTTCTTCACCGGCTCGGTAAATGCCGGCAAGGTGCTGATGGCCCAGGCGGCGGAAACCCTGACCCCCGTCTCCCTGGAGCTGGGCGGCAATGATCCGATGATCGTGCTGGAGGATGCCGACCTGGAACGTGCCACCAACGGCGCCGCCTGGGCGGGTTACCAGAATGCCGGGCAATCCTGTGGCGGGGTCGAACGCATTTATGTCGTCGCCAGCGTGTACGACGACTTCGTCCGCCTGCTGGCCAGCAAGACCCGCGCCCTCCGGCATGGACCCGGCCACCAGCGCTTTGACGTGGACATCGGCTGCCTCACCACCGCCGGCCAGTTGCGCACGGTGCAGCACCATGTGGAGGACGCCCTGGGCAAGGGCGCGAAAATCGCCGCCCAGTCCAGCGGCACCGAGGGGGGCCTGTTCCACCCGGCCACATTGCTGACCGATGTCACCGACGACATGATCACCCTGCGTGACGAAACCTTCGGCCCGGTGCTGGCGGTCGTTCGCGTGGCCGACGAGGAAGAAGCCATCCGCCGCGCCAACGATTCCTACCTGGCCCTCACCTCTTCCGTCTGGACCCGCAACAACCGGCGCGGTCGGGCCATTGCCTCACGGCTGGAATCCGGCGTCACCACCATCAACGACCACCTCTATACCCACGGGCTGTCGGAAACGCCCTGGGGCGGCTGGAAGCAATCCGGTATCGGCCGCACCCACGGCCCCGAAGGCCTGCTGGAAATGACGCAACCGAAAGTCATCAACTGGGATCTGCTCCCCGCCAAGCGCAATCTCTGGTGGTATCCGTTTGACGAGACCACCTGGCAGGGGCTGCTCAACGCGCTGCGCTTCGTGTTCCCCCGCTCTGCCGGCGAGTGGCTCGGCAGCAGCCTCAAGCTCACTCCCTTCCTGCTGAAGAAGATGTTCACCGGCTGGAAAACCGACCAGTAAATCGTCCTGGTACAGCCCGGCATACGCCGGGCTTTCGGGATGATGCACAGCAAAAATGACCAGCCAGTCATAACATGGACGTCCATTATTAATTGGACACCCATCAATAAATATCATTTAAAACAATAACTTAGTGCACCATTCTGGCACTCCGTGCACTGTGATCCTGCACCATCATCCTGCCATTCCCCATCAGATACTCCCGACAATCCCCTATAAACACTAGGTATACATTCTTATAAAACATACACATACCTTCGCATGATGGCGACATGCCAGCTCTGGCACGTCCCCTGCTTTCACCTGCCCGTGACCGGGAAGGCCCCTGGTCAATCCATCGAACGTAGGGAGGCAACCACCTCTGTCGTGCTCGGCACTTTTGCGCTGACCGCCGCACGACGTCGTATCAGGACCGCAGTTATGTTCAACATGAAGCTGATCGTCAGCACCGCCATGCTTGCCACGGCGCTGACCGGATGTGGGGGCTCATCATCCAGCAGTTCCTCACCCTCCGAACCCACCCCTCAACCCTTCTCGTTTTCTGAAGCCACAGTGGCCAGCGTTCACGCCGCCATCCTGTCCGGAGAGAAAACCTGCGAAGACATCGTGCAGGGGTATATCGACCGTATTGAAGCCTATGACTTCAGCATCGAAGGCCCGGAACTGACCTCCGTGGTCGCCATCAACCCCGACGCCATCAACCAGGCCATCGAATTCGATCTCAACTTCCCGGTCACCGGTATCGACAAGCCCCTGTCCTGCATTCCGATACTGCCGAAAGACAACATCAACACTGCAGAAATGCCCACCACCGGCGGCGCGACCGCTTTCGAGTTCAACCAGCCCACCAGCGATGCCTACATCATCAACGGCCTGCGCAATGCGGGCGCCATCGTCATCGGCAAGGCCAACCAGGATGAGCTGGCTTTCGGCTTCGTCGGTCGCAGCTCAGTACGCGGTCTGGTGAAAAACGCCTACGATCACAGCAAAGGCGCCGGGGGCTCGTCCTCTGGCACGGGTGCCGCCATCGGCGCCAGCCTGGCGGTGTTCGGTCTGGGCACCGACACCGGCGGCTCGATCCGCGTCCCCTCGTCCCTCGGCGGCCTGGTCGGCATCCGCCCCAGCCTGCGCCTGCTGAGCCTGGACGGTGTCATGCCACTGGCTACCTTCCAGGATACCGCCGGTCCCATGTGCCGTACCGTGGAAGACTGCGCGCTGGCCATGGACGCCATGGTCGGCTTTGATCCGGGCGCCTACTCCAACCAGCGCAGCCGCTTTGATATCGACGCGCCACTGATCAGCACCGGCGGCGAATATCAGGCCGTGACCGGCATCCCCGCCACCTACACCGCTTTCCTTGACAAGGACGGCCTGAAGGGCGCACGCATCGGCGTGGTGCGCAGTCTGTTCGGCAACGGCAATGGCGACAACGGCATCATGCAGGCCGTCCTGAACGAGGCGCTCGACAAGATGCGTGAAGCAGGCGCGGTCGTGGAAGACGTGGTGATTCCGGATCAGAGCACCATCCTCAGTCGCTATGCCAGCCTGTCCGGCCTGGAGTTCGCCCGCGATCTGCAGGAGTATCTGCAATCCTGGACCAGCGATATGGATGGCCACCTGCGCACTTACCAGGCATTCCAGGACAGCGGCGGCTACCTGAGCAACAACACCAACACGATTCGCAACCGCAACAACATCGGCGAGGATCTGTCAGAGAACGCGACCTACCTTCGCAACACGGTCGAGCGCCCGGCCTATGTACGCCCACGTCTGATGCAGACGCTGGACAACATCGACAATGCCGGTCGTCCTGCGGGCGAACCCTACGATGTGCTGCTCTATCCAACCTTGCAGAACCTGGCGGGCAGCCTGGGCGGCAACCCGAGTGCGGGCAGCGCCAACCGTCTTTCACCCTTCTCGGGCTTTCCGACACTCACCCTGCCAGCTGGCATGGCCGGTGCGGACCATGGTGTTGATCCGGCACTGCCGGTGGGCATGGAAATGCTGGCCCGCGAATTCGACGAAGCCACGCTGATCCGTATCGCCTACGCCTTCCAGGAAACGGCGAAACCGCGCCAGGCCCCGGTGCACTACCCGGAGCTGGTTGCTGAGGAAGAAGACCAGTAATAACACCATCGCAACATGAAGAACGTCGACGTGGGAGCGTCGGCGTTTTTTTTCATTCTGTCTGGTGAGGTGGTTATGGCCCTCGGGGGGTGGGTAAGGGTTTTCTGGACACGCCGCAAGTACATCCATGTAGGCTCTCGTTCGGCATCCATGCCTCTCGAAGGTCCAGAAAACCCTTACCCACCCCCCGAGGGCCGTCACGCACAGCCTGGCTAAAAACGTTCAGCCAACTGACGGTTTTGTTCCTCCAGAAAATCCGATAGCCGCCTGACTCTGAATCATCCACCGGCGTTGAGGCGGGGTGCGCCCTGGAGGGACATCTTTGGCCAGGGATGGCCAAAGAAAGAGCGCCCAGGGACGGCTTGAGCGGTCCCGGAAGGGCGCACCCCGCCTCAACGCCTCTCTGCTGGAGGGTGACCGCAGCCCGCTCCCATGTTGGTGCAGCGGCATCATTAGAGCGCACCAAAATTGCGCAATAACGCCGCATGGGCCAACACCTTCACCCATGAGATTTTCGCACGAGGGGCCACTACGGCGTTTTCCCGGGAAAAATGTGAAACTGGCACGGTTTCTGCCTCTGCCTGTTCACAGGAGCCTGTGTAGTATGGGCTCCCACGCAGACGGGGTAAGACCATGGAGACCGCCAAAGACACCAACTGGCTGATGCAGTATCGCCTGCTGCGCCTGGTAAACCAGTGCCGCCGGCTGATCCAGTCCGAGTTCGGAGTAAAGCTGCACCTCACCGACACCGACCTGCGCGAACGTCTGGCCGAACATGCCGGGCGCACCCGTTCCCAATCCTTGCAACGGGTCTATGCCGAACTGCGTCTGGCCCTGATCGATTTTGAAGGACCGGATGCCTTGCTGGTCACGCCGCCCCCGACACCACAGTTGAAACGCTATCGGGGACAAGTGATGCGAGAGGATGCCGACGAGGAAGACGGCCTGCCGCCGCTGCCCCGGGAGGAACCGCCGCCCGTGGTCACTGACAAGCGTCATACCCGCGTCTATCGCGGACGTGTCATCAGCAGCTGAGTCTTACCACATCAGGTCGTCGGGGATCGGGAAATCGGCATAAGGATCATCGTCGCCGTCTGCGGACGATGCCGTTTTCTCGTGCAGAGCCACGACGACTTCCGGTGAGCGCTCGCGCAGACGCAAGGCCGTTTCCCGTGGCACGACTTCGTAGCGATCGTCCTGGCGCACCACGCCCAACTGGCCTCGGGCCAGCGGTTCGATCATGGCCTGGGGCACGTAGATTTTCTGCACCTTGCGCTGGTCGGCAAACTGATAGGGGGCTTCGCCGCCTTCACGGGGCAACTTGTTGGTCGCAATAATCTGCGCTACTTCTGCCGCCAGGGCGCGCGCCCTGGTCTGGGCCTCGCGTTCGGCGTTCAAGGCCCGGGAGCGTTCCGCCTGGGCTTCGCGCGCGGCGCGCACATCGACCTGATCGTCCACGGCCTGGCCTTTCGCCTTGCGCTGCTGCGCCTGGCGTTTTTCATGTTCGGCCCGACGCGCCTGTTTCTTGTCCGCCAGACCGGCCTTGAGCAACTGATCCTTGAGGGATGCCATGGTTTATCGCGCCTTCAGCTAAATCGCCTGGAGAAAGTCGCGGGTGGGGGCATACCACCACGAACTCATCAAGGGTGTGGAGAAGGTCGTCAGACGATCCCGCACGCCGTCATCCACCATACCGTACATGCGCCGCAGCAGATAATCGAAGCGATCCAGCTCGCAGCTGAACGCCACAAAGTAGCTGCCGTGCTCGGTGGTGGTGCCATAGGGCACGCTGCGGCGCCAGATTTTCTGTGGTACGCCGTCACGGTCCACGTCGGTGCGGCCGACGTGGGCATCCACCGGCATCTCGTCGTCGGAAAATTCCACCGCGTCGGCCTTGGTGCGACCGATCACGCGCTCCTGTTCTGCCACGGACAGGGCTTCGAAGGCGTCCAGGTCATGCACCCATTTCTGGGTCAGCACAAAACTCCCGCCCACACCCGGGTGGCCTTCACCAATCAGTGCGGCCTGTTTCGCCTTGTCGCCCTGCGGATTGCCAATGCCGTCAACAAAGCCGGTCAGGTCGCGCAGGTCGTGGTAGACGAAGGCGTTCACTTCCAGTTGCGTGCTGAAGCGGTCACCCAGGGCGCGATGCACGGCCAGGGCGCCGTCGAAGGCATGGCTGCGATCCGGCGATTGTACCCAGACCAGCAGGTCGCCCTGGGTCGCGGCCACCTGCCCTTCCAGGGAGAAAGGCGGGAAATCGAAATGGCCATCCAGCATGGACCACAGATGCGGCCCGAAGGCCACGGTAATGACGGTGTGCTCTTCGTTGTTCAGGGCCAGAACGGCCCGCAACGCTTCACGCACGGCGCGCTCGGAGGTGCCGCGCGCCAGCCCGTATTCCAGAAATACCTGCTCGCGAAAACGCTTGTCAAAAATACCCGGCTGAAAGCTGCTCACCCTGGTCGACTCCCCTGGCTCGTAAGGACATGAACCTTACCAATGTGCCCGGGACTCTACCAGCAGCAAACGGTTATTCAGCGTGCCCGCCCGCGGGCAATGATCGTATCGACATCCAGCCCCTGCGGCAGGGTGCCGTAGTTACGATCGCCGTGCTCGCCAAGACGTGACGCAATGAAGGCTTCGGCTACCGCCGTGTTGCCCGCTTGCACCAGCAGGCTCGCCTGCAGGGTCAGCGCCAGTTGATCGACCACGTGGCGGGCGCGGTACTCGGCATTGGACAAGTCGCTGAACTCACCCTTGAGGTTCGCCACTGCGCGGTCCAGGACGGCGTCGGCGCCGGCGCTTCGGGCCAGTTCAGCAAACCAGACCTCCAGCACCGCCGGGGTCTTGCCCAGGGCACGCAGCATGTCCAGCGCCTGGACGTTGCCCGAGCCTTCCCAGATGGCATTGATCGGCGCTTCGCGGTATAGCCGCGCCATGATGAAGTCTTCCGTCACGCCGTTGCCGCCCAGGCACTCCATGGCTTCATAGGCGTGGAAGGGGGTGCGCTTGCAGATCCAGTACTTGCCTGCGGGCAGGCCCAGACGCAGCAGCAGTTTTTCATGTTCATTGCCAGCATCGGCGAGGCTCTTGTCGAGCGCTTCCGCCATCCGCAGGGTGATGGCCAGTGAGCCTTCGACTTCCAGTTGCAGATCAGCCAGCACGTTGCGCATCAGTGGCTGATCGATCAGCGTCTTGCCGAACGCCACTCGCCCGGCGGCGTGGTTGATGGCCTGGGCCACCGCCTGACGCTGGCCCGCCGAGGAGCCCATCATGCAATCGAAGCGGGTCATGGCGACCATCTCGATAATCGCTGGCACACCACGGCCTTCTTCACCGACCATCCAGCCCAGCGCGCCACGCATCTCGATTTCCGATGACGCATTGGCGACGTTGCCGACCTTGTTTTTCAGGCGCTGCACCTGAATCGGATTCTTGCTGCCATCCGGGCGCCAGCGTGGCACCAGGAAGCAGCTCAGGCCACCCGCTGACTGGGCCAGCATCAGGAAGGCGTCACACATCGGCGCCGAGGTAAACCACTTGTGGCCGATCAGTTCGTAGGCTTCGCCAGAACCGCTGGCACCCACCGGGGTGGCGCGGGTGGTGTTGGCGCGTACATCGGAACCGCCCTGTTTTTCGGTCATGCCCATGCCGATGGTCAGCGCCTGCTTTTCGGTGTGTGGCACATTGCGCGGGTCATAGGCGTTGGCCAGCACCTTGGGCAGCCATTCCCTGGCAAGGGACGGGGTCAGGCGCAGCGACGGCACCGACGCAAAGGTCATGGTCAGCGGGCAACCATGACCGGCTTCGGCCTGAGCCTGCAGGTAGCCCATGGCTGCGCGCGCCACATGGGCCCCGGGCTTCGGCTCGGCCCAGGCGCGGGAATGCAGGCCCGCTTCCAGCCCCAGCGCCATCAGCTTGTGGTAGGACTCGTGGTAACGCACCTCGTCCACCCGGTAGCCCTGACGGTCATGCGGGTGGAACTGCGGTTTGAATTCATTGGCCTCGAAACCCCAGCGAATCACCTCGGCACTGCCGGTGCGCGCGCCATGGGCCAGCAGCATGGGTTCGGCCCAGGCCGCACCATGACGCCGCACGCCCTCGCGCAGCGCCGTGTCGGTCTCGTAGGCGTTGTAATCTTCCAGTGCGGGGGCCTGATTGAACACCTCATGGGTGGAGGCCAGCGTCTCGGCATTGAGGGGTCCGGTATTGATGGCGTCGATCGGTCGGTTCATGTCATCTCTCCTCTCAGGCCACACCATCGGGGGCGCGGGACCAGGTTGTCTTGTCCGCTGCCGTGGCGCCGACGGCACGCAGGCAGAAGTCGGTAATGGCATCGATGGTGGCGTGATCGCCGCTGTCGGCGG
Source organism: Isoalcanivorax indicus (assembly GCF_003259185.1). Classification (NCBI taxonomy): domain Bacteria; kingdom Pseudomonadati; phylum Pseudomonadota; class Gammaproteobacteria; order Oceanospirillales; family Alcanivoracaceae; genus Isoalcanivorax; species Isoalcanivorax indicus. The sequence goes on along the minus strand of NZ_QGMP01000001.1, from coordinate 934,116 downwards.
CCAACGGGCCGATCAGGGCTTCTGCCATGGCGCCCACCAGGGCAGCCGCCACCAGCCGGGCCGGCTGGGGAGGCAGTTCGCCGCTCACCACCCCGGCATCAATCAGCCCGGCGAAAACGTCACTGTAGGTGTCACGGTAGATCAGCCGCGCTTCGTCCACCGCCGGGTCCACAGGCTCGGCAATCAAGGCCCAGGCAAGGCGCGGCGCCCGCAATGCCCGCAGGCAGAAGACGCGGCTGGCACGGGGCAGACGCACCGCCACCGGGGCATCACCGGCCAGCGCCTTGCGCACCGCCGCCACTTCCCGCTCGGTGGCCAGACGGAAGACCTCCGCCGCCAGCACCTCCTTGGCGCGAAAGTAGCGGTACACCGTGCCCACCCCCACACCGGCACGCTCCGCCAGCGCCTGAATGGTCAGACCGGCAAAGCCGCCCTCGCGGACCAGTTGCTCTGCGGCGGCCAGCAGGCGCTCGCGTTGCGCCGCCTTGCGCTCCCTGACCCTGGCTGTCTCTCGATAGGCCATAACCTGAATCCGTATTCATATCTTAAACAAGTGAACCCCAATTCCGGCCTTCGCGCAACACTCGCCGCAAAATTGCGTAAAAACAATCTGTTAGTGGTTCCCGCCCCCATGACAACCTTCTAGGCTGGAGGACACTACCCGCACCGTGATGGGATGGAGGACACCATGATCCGACACATGCCTGGCCGCCGCGCCTTGCACCTGGGCCTGATTGCCGCCCTGCTGGCCAGCACCTCGGCCTTCGCCCGCGCTGAACTGGACGCAGGCATGCTGGGCACCGATACCGCATTGGCGGAGGCACGCGTGGCGGATCACCGCGCCCAGCTGCTCACAGCACTGGAGCGGGACGCCATGCGCGATGCACTGGTCGCCCGTGGCGTGAACCCGGAGCAAGCGGCCGAGCGCATCGAGCGGCTGTCTGAGCAGGAACTTGCCCTGTTGTCCGAACAGATGGACGAGTTACCGGCAGGCGCCGGCGCCACCACCGTGCTGCTGGTGGTCATCATTCTGCTGCTGATACTGCGTTGATCGGTCCGGGCTGAGACCTTTGGCCCGAACGGCGCTTGTTCGTCACGGGCGGGCTGCTATGGTGGCGCTCACTACGGCAGCCCGACGAGTTCCCTCATGTCCGAACCTGTACGCCCCGCACTGGATCAACCCCTGACGTTACCCAACGGCAGTGTCATTCCCAACCGCTTTGCCAAATCCGCCATGAGCGAAGCCCTGGGCACCCACGACCGCCGTCCGACACGGGCTCTGGCCCGCCTGTACCGCACCTGGGCCGAGGGCGGCACCGGGCTGCTGATTACCGGCAACGTCATGGTGGACCGGCAGCAGATCGGCGAGCCCGGCAATGTGGCACTGGAAGACGATCGTGACATGGCGCTGCTGCGCGAATGGGCCGCTGCCGGCAAGGTGCGCGGCAATCAGCACTGGATGCAGCTGAATCATCCGGGCAAGCAGAGCCCGAAGATGATCAATCCGAATACGGTATCGCCCAGCGCCATTCCCTTCCGTGCGCCGCTGAACCGGATGTTCGCCACACCGCGCGCCCTGACCGACCACGAAATCCGCGACATCATCGCCCGCTTTGCACGCAGCGCCGCGCTGGCCCGTGAGGCTGGCTTTGATGGCGTGCAGATTCACGGCGCGCACGGCTATCTGGTCAGCCAGTTCCTGTCGCCGCATCACAACCAGCGCGACGATCAGTGGGGTGGCAACGCAGAGAATCGCATGCGGTTTGTGGTTGAAATCTACAAGGCCATGCGCGCCGCCACGGCGCCCGACTTCAGCATCGGCATCAAGCTCAACTCGGCGGATTTCCAGCGCGGCGGCTTTACCGAAGAAGAGTCCCTGGCCGTGATTGAAACCCTGGCCGATCTGGGCATCGACCTGGTGGAGATTTCCGGTGGCAACTACGAAAGCCCGGCCATGGCCACCGGCGCCAGTGTCAAACAGAGCACGCTGGAGCGCGAAGCCTACTTCCTCACCTTTGCGGAAAAAGTGCGCGAGCGCGTCAGCACGCCGCTGATGGTCACCGGCGGTTTCCGCAGTGCCTCGGGGATGCAGGCTGCCCTGGCCTCAGGCGCCACGGACCTTGTCGGTCTGGCCAGACCCCTGGCCATTGAACCCGATCTGCCGCAACGCATTTTCGATGGTGAAGACGTGGTCAGCCAGGTACGGCCAATCAAGGTGGGCATCAAGGCCATCGACAAAATGGCCCTGATGGAAGTCAGCTGGTATGCACGCCAACTGGCGCGCATGGGTCAGGGCAAGGCACCCCGGCAGCATGACAGGGGCTTTCTCTCGTTGCTGGAAGTGCTCGCGGTCATGACCAGCCGTGGTGTCAGTACACGCCTGCGCGCCTGAACACCACGACCTCCCCGCTCACCCGCGCATCCAGCGGTGATAGCGGCCCAGCCATGCCAGCACGCGCTGCGGCGCGTGCGCCTTTTTCCAGGCGCCCGCCGCAAACTTGTTGGCCTCGGCCAGCGTCGGGTAGATATGAATGGTGCCCAGGATCTTGTTCAGGCCCAGGCCGTGTTTCATGGCCAGGACATACTCGGCAATCAGATCACCGGCGTGCTCGCCAACAATGGTCACACCCAGAATGCGATCGCTGCCCGGCGGCGTCAGCACCTTGACGAAGCCATAATCGGTGCCGTCAGCGATGGCACGATCCAGATCATCAATGCCGTAGCGGGTCACCTCGAAGGCCACACCCCGCTCCCGGGCCTCGGCCTCGCTCAGGCCCACGCGCGCCACTTCCGGCGAGGTAAAAGTACACCAGGGAATCACACGGTAATCGACCCGGAATCGCTTCAGGCGACCAAACAGCGCGTTCACGGCGGCGTACCAGGCCTGGTGCGAGGCCACATGGGTAAACTGGTAAGGCCCCACCACATCGCCACAGGCCAGAATATTCGGCACCCGCGTGCGCAGGTAATCGTCCACCGCCAGGGTGCCACTGTCCGTGCGCTCGATACCCAGTTCCTCCAGCCCCAGACCTTCGGTGCGCGCGCGGCGCCCCAGTGCCACCAGCACCTGATCAAAGGCCACCCGCTGCTCCCCGTCGGCGCCCGCTGCCAGCAACCACTGCTGGCCATCGATACGCTCGAAACGGCTGGCACGGAAGCCGGTCAGCACGGTAACCCCATCGGCCGCCAGTGACGCCGCCACCAGCGCGGAAGCCTCTTCATCTTCCCGAGGCAACAGCCGAGGGGCCATTTCCACCACCGTTACCCGGGAGCCAAGACGGGCAAAACTCTGAGCCAGCTCACAGCCGATGGGCCCGCCACCCAGCACCAGCAGCCTCGGCGGCAAGACCTGAAGCGACCAAAGGCTGTCAGAGGTCAGGAACGACATCTCCATCAGGCCGGGAATGGGCGGCACCCACGGCTCGCCACCGGACGCAATCACGATATGCCGCGCGCTGATACGTTCACTGCCCTGTTCATTGCTGATCTCGATTTCCCAGGGTGACACCAGCCGCGCCTGCCCCTGGCGGCAGTCCACGCCCAGCTCCGTATAACGCTCGACAGAGTCGTGCGGTTCAATCTTGCCAATCACCGACTGGACGCGGGCCATGACGGCAGGAAAATCCACGTCACCGGGCACACCGGCAATACCAAAATCAGGCGCCAGCCCCTGCAGGTGACGCACGCGTGCACTCTTGATCAGTGTTTTCGACGGCACGCACCCGGTATTCAGGCAATCCCCGCCCATGCGATCCCGTTCGACCAGGATCGCCTTCGCCTTGACCGCCGCCGCGATGTAGGCGGTCACCAGCCCGGCAGACCCCGCACCAATCACAGCGATATTGGCGTCAAACCGCTTCGGCTTTTTCCAGCCCCGGTAGACACGCAGCGCCTGCACCCGACCCAGCACGGCACGCGCCAGCCAGGGGAACAGCCCCAGCAACACGAAGGCACCGATCAACGGCGGTGACAACAGATCCCCGGGCGATTCGATCAGCGCAAGCTGGGTACCCGCGTTGACGTACACCACCGTGCCGGCGAGCATGCCGAGCTGGCTGACCCAGAAGAAGGTCCAGGTGCGGATCGGCGTCAGGCCCATGGCCAGATTGATCACGAAGAAGGGAAAGATCGGTACCAGGCGCAGGGTGAAAAGATAGAAGGCACCGTCCTTGCGCACCCCCTCGTTGATGGCCTTGAGACGCTCACCGAATCGCCCCTGCACTGTATCCTTGAGCAACACACGGGACACCAGAAAAGCAATGGTGGCGCCCAGCGTCGAGGCAAACGAGACCAGCACCACGCCCACCGCCAATCCGAAGAAAGCGCCGGCGGCCAGAGTCATGATGGCGGCCCCGGGCAGCGACAGTCCTGTTACCGCCACATAGACCAGGAAAAAACCCGCCAGCGTCAGCAAACGATGTTCCGCATACAGCGCCTGGAAGCGCTCGAGGCTGCCGCGCAGGTATTCCAGTGTCAGGTACTGCCCCAGATCAAACACAAAAAAAGCGGCGACGGCACTTGCCATCAACGCCAGCACCACAAACTTGCGCGTATTCATGCACCCAACTCACTGCAAGAGGAACCCAGACTGAAACAACTGAAACAACGGTGGTGACGCATCATGATGCGCTGCCCCAGGCTCTCGCGCAGCGTGCTGCCCAGATCATAGCGCGAGTCATCGTCCACCAGCGTGCAGGCATAGACCCGCATGCGCCCTTTATCCTTGACCACCATGCGGCTGAAGGCACACATGAAGCGCGCGCGACTCTCGGCATTCTGATAGGTGGTCATGCAGTGCTCCGTGATTTCCGGCGTCTCACGCGCCGCACCCGGCGGAGCGAAATCGGGGAACGACACCAGATGCAGCGTCTCCGGCAGACCATACTGCCTGAACCATGCCCGATACGCTCCCTCGACCTCGGCGGTGTTTTCATCCGGCGCCCACTGGCGTGCCAGCGACACCTGAAAGCCCAGATCATGCAAGGCCTTCAGGGCGCGAAACGACTCATCAAACGTCCCCGCACCGCGCCCGGCCTCATGCCGCGCCAGGTCCGGGTAATCGATGCTGATGCGGAAAGCCACGGGGTGCGCCGCCGTCGCCAACGGCTCAATCTGCGCCAGCCGCTGCAACAGCGGCCGGGTGCCATTGGTGAGCACCAGACAAGGGCGACGAGCAGCGGCGTACGCCAGGATGTCAGGAAACTGCCGTGCCACGAACGGTTCGCCGCCGGTAAAGGAAAACTGCTCGACACCCAGCTCGCAGGCTTCATCAATCAGCGGGCGAACATCCGCCAGGGTCATCAGGCCCAGCCGATCATCGCCCGGTTTCGAGCCCTCCAGGCAAAAGGGGCAGGCCAGATTGCAGGCCGTTCCGGTATGGAACCACACCTCACGCAGGGCGCTGGATTCAATATACCCCCGCGGCTCATCCTGCGCCGTGCGGTACCAGTCCTGTGTCTTGATCAACTGCATGCTGTCTCCGGAACCCGTACAGATTTCAACCTGATTTCAACAACAGGGCGCGGCACCTGCCTCGCCCTGATCCTGACCAAACGGCACACTGACACCACACCCTTCGAATATGCCGTAGTGGGTGTCGAAGTGGCCAATAAAGTCGAAGTGCGGCGCGAACCGCGTATCGTGCAGCATGCGCCAGGTATTGCCGCACACCGGGAACACTTTGCCCCGCTCGATCAGATGATGGCCATCCAGGCGAAACACCTGCGGCGCGTGCGGCACCGTGCCTTTGTAGATGACCGCCTGGCCATAGTCTTCACAGGCGGGCTCCAGGCCGTCGAGCTTGAACAGCCGGTACGTCGCGGAATAAAAACGCGCCGGCGCCAACCGGTCGGCAATGGCCGGATTCTCGATGGTGATCGGACGGTCTTCCACCCGGCGCGGATCACCGAAGCCTGCCGTCCGGGCAAGATGGAGAAAATCGTTCCAGTACAGCGCGCCGGACAGGCACTCACCATAAAGCACCGGATCCTGCATCAACACCTCGGGGATGCGCCGATCAGCGTAAACGTCGGAAAAATACATTTCACCGCCGGGCTTGAGTACTCGATGTACCTCCCGCAGCACCCGCTCCTTGTCAGGGCTCAGATTGATCACACAATTGGACACCACGATATCGAAGTAGTCATCCGGCAAACCCAGCGCATCAAGCTGTTCGATATAGCCCTGCCGAAACGACACATTGCTGCTGGCATGACCAAACTGCTGGCGATGATAGTCCCGGTGACGCTCGGCCACCGCCAGCTGCTCGGCCGTCATGTCCACCCCGACCACTTCGCCCTGCTCGCCCACCAGCGCCGACAGCACATAGACATCGCGCCCGCTGCCACACCCCAGGTCCAGGATACGCATGCCCTGTAGCAGCTGCGGCGCCACCAGACCGCAACCGTAATAGCGCGTGACCACCTCGTCATGCAACTGCGCCAGCAGTGGCTTGAGCCACTCGGGCGGCAGCTGATCACAGCAAGCATTGGTTTGCAGATCGCCGCTGGAGGTCAGTGTCTGACCGTAATACTCACGCACACTGACGTGCGCTTGTGTCTCGTCCCGCATTGCCGGATCGCTCCTCTTCATGACCACCAGATACCGCCATTATCCATCACCCGGTCGCACAGTGATGCACGAATGACAGGATGGTTACAACTGACCCTGAATATCAGTCTGCAACGAGGGCCGAAGCGCGGGTGTGAAGGCGGCGCCAAAGTGCGTGCCGCACCAGCACGCCCCGCTGCGCCGTCAAGAACACGTCAAATAACGGTTACTTATTGTTATTCATAGGGAAATTTCAATTTTTGCAGAAAAGCCTGTAGGCTTTTTCAGACACACTGATCGGGCGAAAAAAATGAAAGACTTTCTGAAAACAGCCGCACTGCCTGCGGCAGCCTTGCTGATGGTCGCCTGCGGCGATGCCCCCCGGGAAGCGGCAACACTGTCATCGCTGGAGGAAGACGGCATCCTCAAGGTCGCCACGCGCAATGGCTCCACCACTTACTACCTGGATCGCCACGAACGGGCTATCGGCCCCGAGTATGATCTGGTCTCGGCCTTTGCCCGCGATCACGACTGGGACGTGGAGTGGCTGATGCTGGATTCCACCGCCGACGTGCTCCAGGCCCTGGAGCAAGGCACGGTTCACCTGGCCGCCGCCGGCCTGACCCATCGACCCGGCCGCGACCAGCGTTTTGCCAAAGGCCCGGCCCATACGGAAATCACCCAGCAGCTGGTCTGTAACCGCGAGCTGCGCCCCATTCCCCGCAGCGCCGCCGACCTGCCAAGACTCAACACCCATGTCACCGCCGGCTCCAGCTACGCGGAAACACTGAACACCCTGCGCGAGGCAGACAGCACCATCACCTTCACGGAGAGCAGCCGCCACAGCACGGAAATCCTGCTCTCCCATGTGGCCAACGGTCGCATCGACTGCACCGTCGCCGATTCCAATATTGTCCAGGTCAGTCGGCGCTACTGGCCCGCACTGGAGATCATTGCCGATCTGTCGGACGGCCAGAATCTGGGCTGGTATCTGCCTCAGGGTAACGAGGCGCTGGCTGCCACCGCCAAGGGCTGGATGAACAGCGGTGCCGGCAATGCGGCCATCGGCGCCATGGAGAGTCGTTATTACGCCTACATCAGCGATTTCGATTTCGTTGACCTGCGCGCCCTGAATCGCCGCTTGAGTGACCGGCTGCCTGACTTCCGCCGCTACTTCACCCGCGCCGAAGCCAACACCGGCATGCCCGCCGAACTGCTCGCCGCCCTGGCCTACCAGGAATCACACTGGGACCCGGAAGCCCGCTCCGCCACCGGCGTACGCGGGCTGATGATGCTGACCCAACGCACCGCAGAATCCCTCGGCGTTGACCGCCTTGACCCACCCCAGGCCATCGACGGCGGCGCCCGCTACCTTGCAGACCTGCACGCGCGCCTGCCCGACACCATCCCGGAACCCGATCGCACCTACCTGGCCCTGGCCAGCTACAACATCGGTCGCGGCCACCTGCTGGACGCCCGCCAGCTGGCCCGCAACCTGGGCAAGAACCCGGATTCCTGGGAAGACATGCGCGAAGTCCTGCCGCTGAAAGCCGACCCGCGCTACTACCCGCAAACTCGCTACGGCTACGCCCGGGGCTACGAGCCCGTGCATTACGTGCAACGTATTCGCAACTACCAGGATGTGATTGCGACCGGCTTTGAATAGTTAACCAGGCTTAGCGTGACGGCCCTCGGGGGGCGAGGGCCACAACCACCACGCCAACAAAGAATGGCCCCCTGTCAGGGCACAAGAATCCGGGCAGTATCCAGATAGACAGCACCAGACTCCAATACGGCGTCGGTGTCCGCCGTCTCCGAGGCCACATGCACCGCCTCGAGCACATCAGCCAACTCGACCACTTCAGCGCGTATTTTCGCCAACGCATTTTCCAGCGTGTATGTCAGCTGATGTACGTTGTGCATGTCCTGCGGGCTGAGCGCACCCTGCGCCAGAATCGCCGCCAGCTGCTTGTTGTACTCGGACATGTTGGCCACCGCGTCCGCCAGCGTATCCGCTGGCTTGCCTTCAAAGTGATCGGCTCTGTCTGCCAACACTGCCGGGCTGGCTACCAACAGCACCAGACCGACCACACGCATACCCCATACCTTGTTCATCGTGCCTCCACACAAACGGGCCCGGAATGGGCACTTCCGATAATGATAATGCATATCACTACCGTTTAGAAAGGTGCCGCACCAGGCAAGGCAAGACGACGCAGCTCAGTCGGTCTGTTCCAGCGCTTTCAGTCGGGCATAGATCGCCTCTGCTTCCTCGGTCATCAGGGAATAACCGCGAATGTCGCCGTTGCGCTGCAACGTCATCGCCTGCTGGAGTTTTGCCTCATAGGCTTTCTGCAGCTTCTTTTTCGGATCAGTACGAAGAAATCCCAACATTGTCGGCTCCTGATGCGGTGACGTCTGAGCATTCCATTGATGGACTCAATGGAAACCACACCATAGGAACAGATAGTGCGTGCCACCGCCGTGAAATCCCGCCGCAGCGGATGGCCGGTAGCAGGCTCGGCAACGTGCGCTGGTACTGCTCAGGCCACCTGCATTCATGCAAGAATATCCACGTACCTCAGGGTGAACGGGATCAAGGACCATGGTGCCACGCACGATCAGGGAAGAGCTGGAGCTCGCCCGCGCCCACATGTTTGTGGGCCGCGAAAAACAACTGCACCATTTCAACACGCTGATCGCGCCTGACAGCGCACTGCGCGTGTTGTATATCTATGCGCCCGGCGGCACGGGCAAAAGCCAGCTGCTGGCCGAATACCAGCGCCAGGCACAGCAACAGGGCGTGCAGGCCTGCTATTTCGACGCGCAGAACCTGCCCGGCACACCCGACGACCTGGACCGGGCATTGCGGCGCCCCCTCGACACTGGCGATGAAGACAAGCCAACGGTGTTGCTACTGGATACCTTCGAGCGCATTGCCATGCTGGAAGGCTGGTTGCGTGATCAGTTTCTGCCGTCCTTGCCCACCCATGTCCGTACCGTCATCGCCAGCCGCAACCCGCCTTCGCCGGAATGGTGTGCCGACTGTGGCTGGGCACAATTGATGCGCACGGAAGCGCTGCCGGATTTTGACGACGAAGAAAGCCGGCATTTTCTGCTGCGGCGGCAGCTGCCCGTGGCACTGCATGATCGTGCCCGCGAACTGGCCCATGGTAATCCCCTGGCACTGGCGCTGACCGCCGATCTGCTGCTGCGGGACCCGCATCTGCAACTCACGGACGACGCCCGGGAGCCCCTGCAAGCCCAACTGATTTCACGGCTGCTGCGCGACATCGATGTGCCCGCACAGCGTCTGGCGATACAGGCCACCGCGCTGGTGCGTGCGCTCAACGAACCCATGCTGGCCGCCATGACCGAGCGCGAAGACGCGCCCGCCCTGTTCGACTGGCTCCGACGGCAATCGTTTATTCGCCAGGGCGAGCGTGGGCTGATGCCCCACGATCTGGTGCGCAATGCGATCATCAGCGATCTGCGGCAACGCAATCCGCAACGTTACGAGACCCTGATTGCCCGCGCCTACGGTGAAACCATTCGCCAGATTGCCAGCGGTCTGCTCACCGACCACGAACAGTGCGCGCTGGATCTGTTCTATATCCAGCGAGATACCTTTCTGGTCAGCCAGGCCTATCGCCTGGATCAGGAACAGGTGTGCTACTGCGACCGCGCCACCGAGGCGGACTGGCCACTGATCTGCGCCATGGTGGAGCGCCATGAAGGCATTGAGGCACGCCAGCATCTGGAGCACTGGCATGCCCAGCAGCCCGAGGGGCTGGTGGCCGTGCGCGATCGCAATCTGTCACTGGTGGGCTTTCTGTTCAGCCTGGATGTGACGCGCGTCGATCCCGACGCGGCGCGCACTGATCCGGTGTTGCAGCCGGTGCTGGACTTTCTCGCGGCGCAACCGGAGCTGCCGCCACACCATGCGGCGCTGTTGACCCGCTTCTGGATGTCGGCACAGGAATATCAGGCCATCTCCCCCGTACAGACGCGCATCTGTGCCTACCTGTTGTTCCGCACCCTGACGACCCGCAACCTGGCCTACATGTTCCACCTGCAACCGGCGCACCCCGCCTGGGAAAAAATTTCCGAACAGGGGCGGCATCAACCCCTGCCCGGTGGGCGCCTGGACATTGCCGGCCACCAGCGCCAGCTGTACGTGCATGATTGCCTGGCCATCCCGCCGCTGGTCTGGATACACAGCCTGCACGAACGGTTGCGCGCACTACCCGCCCAGCTGGATACGCCGCCGCTGCTGGATCAGAACGGATTTCAGGAAGCGGTCAGGCAGGCGTTGCGCGCCTATCATGCCCCGGACAAGCTGCGCAGCAATCCCCTGCTGGGCAGCCGCCTGGTCACGCACGCGGCCGAGCAGAGCTGCGACCCGGCATGCCGGGCAGAAGCCTTGCGCAATCTGCTGGCACAGACCTGCACACAACTCACGCGGGAAGGCGGCAACGGCCATCACGAAAAGATTCTCCAGCGCACCTATCTGCACCCCGCCGCCAACCAGCAACTGGCCGCCGAGGCACTGTCGATGTCCGAACGCAGCTATCGTCGCCATCTGGCCCAGGCGCTGACCCGCCTGAGCCACATCCTGTGGCAGCAAGAACAGAAACTCTAGTACCAGAAATGGCCGGAATCTGGCCTGTCGCGTGGCCGCCTCAACGCTTTCAATAACAAGGAGGTTACGACGCCCATTCTGACAAGGATTTCACCATGACAAAGCTTGCCCACGCCCACACATGGCGCCCCATCACCCTGGCCCTGGCCACCGCCGGCCTGCTGCATATCGGCACCGCCCATGCGGATCTCCGCTATGACTTTGTCCAGCTGGACTATCTCGTTGACGGTGAGATCAGTGGCGGCTCGGACGACCTTGATTACCGCGGCTTCAGCCTGGAAGCCATGGCAGAGGTCGCACCGCAGTTCTTTGTCACTGCCCGCGCCACCAGCGCCGAGGTCGACGTCTCAGGGGGGACGGACCCCACCCTTGGCGCCTTCTCCTTCGGCGGCGGCGGCTATCTGCCGCTGATGCAGAATAACGGTAGCCGTCTGGACGCCTATGGCACCCTGACCTATGAAGAATTCATCCTCGCTGAGTTCAAAACCTCTGGTGGCTTCGGCATTACCGCCGGGCTGCGCTGGTTGCCATTACCCCAACTGGAGATCAACCCTTCCATCGGGTACGTGGATTACGGCAGCTTTGATTTTGGTGGTGGCAATAAACTGGATATTGACGGGTTACGCTATGCCCTGCGCGGTCTGTACCACGCCACCCCGCACCTCGCCGTGGCGCTGGATTTCCGTTTTGAACGTCTGGAAGCCGATGACGATGACCTGGACACGGACGAGATCCGCCTCGGGGTGCGCTGGAGCTTCTGACGCGATACCACGCCAGAAATGCGCCAGCTGACACCTCGGCTGGCGCCTCGCCTTACTGCTGACGAAACTGCCGCGGGGACATACCCGCCCAGCGCCGGAAAGCGCGGCCGAAATTGGAGGGATCGCTGTAGCCCAACTCGCTGGCAATATCCTCGATCGAGCGCGTCCTGTCGCGCAGAAGGTCCACCGCCAGCTCATGGCGCAGCACATCAGACAACGCCTTGTAGGTGGTATTGGCGCGCGCCAGATGACGGCGCAACGTACGCACGCTGATATGCATGGCATCTGCCACACACTGCTGCGCGTTGTCCTCTCGCAGAAAACGGCGGGCGAGCTGCCGCACCTGAATAATCACGTCATCTGCGCCACCGGCCAGGCGTAACTCTTCCTCACAGCGAGCGGCGGCGAGCATGGCCAGCTGCGGGTCCGCCGTATCCAGCGGCGCCGCCAGCCATTGCGCCGGGAAGCGGATCACCAGCGCGCTGGCACCCAAATGCAGCTGCCCGAAGTGCAATTGAAAGTCACTGTGCTCTCGCCAGCGCTGATGATGCGGTGCTTCGCCGTAAGGCAACAGCAGGTGCACCCGGTGCGCCGGTATCACCCGGAACATCTGCTCGCCGATGCTCAGTATCGAGGTCACCAGCGCATCACACACCAGCGGCAGCAAATCATCCAGCGCATGGCGCGCATCAAAGCGCACCACGGTCATGTCGCCGTCCTGCAGCATCTGGATATCGAACAGTCCGGCGCGGGTACGGATATAGCGCACGGCCAGCTCAAACGCCTGCCCCAGTGTGCTGCTGGAAATCGCCGCATAACCCAGAAAACCATGGCTGCCGAAATTCAGTGGCTGACCCAGCCGCATGCCCAGATCCGGGGCGGGGTCCAGCTGCCGGGCATTGCGCAGCAGGCGCCGGGTGGCGGTCATGCTGAGGCGGTAACCCGGCTCGCTGAACAGGTCACGACTGAGGCCGGTGCCCGCCAGTAATGCCGACACGGGGTGCGCCTGCCCCATGAACTGACAGAGCATCTCGGCATATTCGCCCAGCAGTACGCCTGCTGCGGGTTCCGATGCGCGTTCGTTCAACACATGTCCCTTAATAGACGGCCCCTAATAGACGGCCCCTAATGACCGATTTATGGAGAAAGATAACCTTCCGCCGTTCTGCCACACAAGTACCATCAGAAAAGCATCAACACAGACATCACAGACTGTCACGGTTTGCGAGGAGGTAACATGACCGGAACATCCGCCAGCACACCAAAACCGCCAAAGGGCGGCGCCAGCGTCGGCATCCCCCCGCGCCCGGTGCACTTTGCGCTGCCCGATGACGCGCCCCGCTACGTCTACGATGACAACGCCACCATGACCCTGTTTCTGGCCGTGCTGTCCGGCTTCTTCCCGCCCGGCGAACGCTTTTTTGTGGAGTCGGTGCGGCATTACCGTGACCAGGTTACCGACCCGGTACTGAAGGCCCAGGTGGCCGGCTTTATCGGCCAGGAAGCGATCCACGCCCGCGAACACGAGCGCCTGAATGACCTGCTGCAAACCCAGGGCATCAACACCCGGGTCCCGGAACTGGCCGTGGCCACGGCCCTGCGCCTGCTGGAAAAACTGCCACCCAGTCAGCAACTGGCTTGCACCACTTTTATGGAGCACTTCACGGCCCTGCTCGGCGAGCAGTTGCTGACCGACGACCGCTTTCGCAGCCGTGCCGAACCCCGCATGCTGCAAATGTGGCTCTGGCACGCCATGGAAGAACTGGAACACAAATCCGTCGCTTACGACGTGTATGAACTGATCGGTAACCGTCGCCGGGAACGTATCCTGGCGTTCCCGCTGGTGGCCACTGTCATGATTCCGGCAATCGCCTTCAGCTGGGGATATCTGATTATCAAGGAGCGCGCCTGGCGCCGTCCGGGTGATCTGGCACGAGGCGCCGGCATCCTGTTCGGACGACGCGGGTTTGTGACCCGCATCCTGCGCAAGATGCCGTTATTTGCCCGCCGGGATTTCCATCCCGCAAAACATGACACCCGGGCACTGGAAGCCGAATGGCAACAGAAGCTGTTCGGCAATGACGGCAGCATGCAGCACATGCTCAAGGCCAGGCATTAACTCAAGACGAGCGCTGATATGACACCCCAAACCCTCCCCCCTGCCGCCATGACCGCGTCGGTGCGCACCCCGCTGGCCGCGCACATCCCGGCACAACTGGATGCGCTGGTGCTGCGTGCCAATGGCCGGCTGACGGATCAGGACAAGGCGCAGGGCATTGATCTGCTGGTGGACGCCTACTGCGACATCATTGATACCACCCTGATCACGCTGCTGGATGACATCGGCACACAGTACGACGTGAAAGCCCTGCGGGACGCCCGGCGCATTGCCGATGATGTGAAAGACAAGGCACGCCACTACGTCGGCTGGGCCGGTGGCCGCATTGCCAGCCGCCGCCTGCCGCCGGTGATTCGCCATTTTCACGCCCTGGTGCATCCGGCCCCGGCCGACGCCGCGCACAGCCACCAGTTGCAGTTACCGATCTCGCCAGCGCTGGCGCACCGGGGTGAAGAGATCATCCTGACCCTGCAGCACGGCACCGCGACGAATCTCGACGAGGGCATTGCCCTGCTCAACCGCATTGTCGAGGAACTGATGGTGCCGCTGGCAACAGAGCCCAAGAACCTGCTGAACTTCAACGTTGTCATCAGCAAGCCGCTGGATGGCGCCATCGCCATGATCCGCGCGCTGATCCAGCGCATGCTGGTGCGCTTCGGGCAACAGATCACCCCGCCGCTCTACCCGCTTGTCGGCAACCACCTCAGCAGCTTCCTGATCAGTCACCGCCTCCAGCGCTGACGCCCGTCTCCCGCAACTTCGGCGCCGGTGTAAGCGCCGGCTGACATGGCAGCCGGCGCATCTCCTACAGGCAAGCCGCAGCCAAGGCTGTATACTTGCGCCCCATGACAGACACGCGACTCACAAGCACGCCGCTCTCAGACACGCCACTGGCTGTACTCGAACGCGTCTTCGGCTATCACAGCTTCCGGGGCCACCAGCAGGCCGTCATCGATGCCCTGGTGGCCGGCGACGACGCGCTGGTACTGATGCCCACCGGCGGCGGCAAATCCCTGTGCTATCAGTTACCCGCCCTGTTGCGTCCTGGCGCGGGTATCGTGATTTCCCCCCTGATCGCCCTGATGCAGGATCAGGTCGATGCCCTGCATGAGCTGGGTGTCCGGGCCGGCTTCCTCAATTCGACCCTCTCCGGTGCCGAGGTCGCGGCCACGGAACAGGCGCTGCTGGACGGCACCATCGACCTGCTCTACGTGGCCCCGGAACGGCTTACCCAGGCACGCACCCTTGATCTGCTGCATCGCTGTCCGATCGCGCTGTTCGCCATTGACGAGGCCCACTGTGTGTCCCAGTGGGGCCACGATTTCCGCGCCGACTATTTGCAACTGGGGCTGTTGCGCGAACAGTTTCCGCAGGTGCCGCGCATCGCGCTGACTGCCACCGCAGACCCGCGCACCCGGCGCGAGATTGCTGACCGTCTCGGGCTTGCCCAGGCACAGCATTTTGTCAGCAGCTTTGATCGCCCCAATATCCAGTACCGGATTACCCAGAAGCAGAACGCACGCCAGCAGCTGCTGCGCTTTCTGCGCGAGGAGCATCCCGGCGATGCCGGGATCGTCTACTGCCTGTCACGCAACAAGGTCGATGCCACCGCGGCCTGGCTGCAACAGCAAGGCTTCAATGCCCTGCCCTACCATGCCGGCCTGCCCGCCGATACGCGCCGTCGGCACCAGCAACGGTTCTTGCGCGAAGACGGCATCATCATGGTCGCCACCATTGCCTTTGGCATGGGCATCGACAAACCGGATGTGCGCTTCGTGGCGCACCTTGATCTGCCCAAGAGCGTGGAAGGCTATTACCAGGAAACCGGCCGCGCAGGCCGCGACGGCGAACCCGCCACCGCCTGGTTGGCCTACGGCATCGAGGATGTCATCAAGCTTCGGCAAATGCTGGAGGGGTCCAGCGGCTCGGAAGAACACAAGCGCAGCGAGCGGCACAAACTTGATGCCATGCTCGGCCTGTGCGAAATCACCAGCTGCCGGCGCCATGCCCTGCTGAAATATTTCGGTGAAGATTCCACCGAGCACTGCGGCAACTGCGATGCCTGCCTGAACCCGCCCACCACCTGGGATGCCAGCGACCCGGTGCGCAAGGCCATGTCCTGCGTGTATCGCACCGGCCAGCGCTTCGGCGTCAATCATCTGATTGATGTGTTACGCGGCGGCGATACCGAAAAGATCCGTCAGTTCGGTCATCAGCACCTGTCCACTTATGGCATCGGCGCAGACCTCGACAACGGCACCTGGCGCAGCATCTTCCGGCAACTGGTAGCACGCGGCCTGCTGCGCGTGGATGTGGACGGTTTCGGGGCGCTGCACCTGACCGACGAATGCCGCCCGATCCTGCGCGGCGAAGCGACCATTGCCTTGCGCCGGGATGTGCGTGACGTCACCGAAAAACGTCCCCGTGGTCGCCCGCAGGTCGCCCTGCCCGACGACGACAAACCGCTGTGGGAAGCCCTGCGCCGCCTGCGCCGCGAACTGGCCGACGAACATGGCGTGCCACCCTATGTGATTTTCAACGATCGAACCCTGCTGGAAATGGTGGAGCGTCGGCCGCTGAAAGAAAATGAAATGCTCAGTGTGACCGGGGTCGGCGAGACGAAACTGGAACGTTTCGGTGACGCCTTCCTTGAGGTGATCCGCGAGCACGAGTACTGATTTCACATCCTTTCACTGGTGACCACGGCGAGGCTCTGCTAGCGTGATGCTTTGATGCGAAATCGCGACGAAGGAGTATCGCACTTGTCCAGAGCCTCTACGTCGACCCCGCTGTTGACCCCGGCCCGCACACAAACTGCCGACGGCAAGACACGACGCGTTGGCGTCGAGATCGAACTGTCCGGCATGACCTTCGATGAGCTGGTCGGTCATGTCAGTGATTTTTTCAACGCCGATGCCCGTGAAGAAAGCCGCTATGTGCATGTCGTCGATGCCGAACAAGGCCCGTTCAAGGTAGAACTGGACTCCGACCCGATCAAGGATCTGGAATTCGATACCGGCGAACTCCCGGACATGCTCAGTGATGTCGCCAATGTAGCGCTTGATCTGGTGGACGCGGCCGCTGAACGTGTCGTGCCCCTGGAAATCGTCGGGCCGCCGCTGGCCCTGGATGCCCTGCCGGAGATCGAAGCCCTGTGCAATCGCCTGCGTGAACGCGGCGCCAAGGGCAGCCGCCACGCACTGCATTATGCGTTCGGCCTGCAACTCAACCCGGAGCTGCCGAATCTCGAGGCCGACACCCTGCTCGGCTACCTGCGCGCCTTCTCTCTCTGCTACGACTGGCTCAAGACGCGTCAGCAACTGGATATCAGCCGCAAGTTCACCACCTATATCGGCCCCTGGCCGGACGAATACGTGCGCCTGATCAACGCGGCAGATTACCAGCCGGACCTCGACCAGTTGATCGACGATTACCTGAAACACAATCCGACCCGCAACCGGGCGCTGGACATGATGCCGCTGTTTGCCCATCTGGATGAAGACCGGGTGCGGCAGGTGGTGGACGATCCACGTATCAAGCCGCGCCCCACGTTGCATTACCGTTTGCCCGATTGCGATATCGATAACCCGGGCTGGTCTTTCAGCCATGTCTGGAACGACTGGGTCAGGGTGGATGACCTCGCCGCCGACCGCGAACGTCTGGCCGCCATGGCGGACGGCTGGCGCTCGCATCACGAGGGCCGCCTGGCCAAACTGGTCACTCGCTGGGAACAGGAAACCGCCTCATGGCTGAATCCTCCGACCGGATCCTGATCGCTGTCGCCGGCCCACGCCGGTATCTGTTCGACATCCACCTGATCCGGCTGGCATTGCGCGCCAGCGGGGCACGCACCTGTTATCTGTGCCCCGGCCAGGAAACTCCGCCGCGCCCCATCGACGGTCTGGTCATCGCCGGCGGCGATCATATTCATCCGCGCCACTACCAGCAGTTGCCGCAGATCGAGGCGCGCTTCAACCCTGAGCGTGACCGCGTGGAAATGGCGCTACTGGACGAAGCCCGGGAACGCAGCTTGCCGGTCCTGGGCATCTGCCGCGGCGCCCAGCTGCTGAATGTGCATCGCGGCGGCAACCTGCATCAGAACATTACTCCGATGCGGCGCCATACCCGGCCACGGCGGTTGATCACGGCCATGCAGCGCGTACGCCTGACACCACGCTCGCGCCTGTCACGCATCCTGCGCCGTGATCGCCTGGGCGCCAATCGACTGCATAGCCAGGCCATCCACGCACTGGGCACGCGCCTGCGTGTGGCCGCCCGCGATGCGGACAATTTTGTTCAGGCGATTGAAACGACCGGGCCGGGACAGTGGCAGGTGGGAGTGCAGTGGCATCCGGAGTATCTGCTTTACCACCCGGCCCACCGGCGCCTGTTCTCGGCACTGGTCAACGCCGCACAGCGGCGACGCACGTTCGGCAAGGTCGACTTGCGCCGGCACTGACCCGTATCAGAACAGCCCGCCTTCCTGCGGGCAGGCCTCTGCCACCAGATTCTGCGACAGCACAAAACGATCTGCGTCCGAGCGCGCCTCGATATCGGCGACCATCAGATAGGTCATGCGCCAGTAGTTGGCATTTTCCACAAAGCGTGCCTCGATAGGCAGATCGCCGCGCGGCAGTTGCGCCTGGCGTGCAATGACCGTCAGGGTGCGACCGGACTGGGAGACCCGATAGCCCTTGTTGGGATAAGCCAGCTCGATGCAGGCCAGAAAGGTCTTCAGGGTGGTCGCGGAGGGCTGACCCATGCTGTGGGCAATGGGCTTGTCTTCATAGTCCGCCAGCGCTTGCTGTACCTGGGTGCTCATGATGCGCTGTGCCAGGGCGGCACGGCGCTCGGCCTGCGCCTGCTCCGCCACCGCCAGTTGCGCCCGCAGCAACTCCGCCTCCTGCCGCTGGCGCTCCGCCTCGCGCCATTCTGCCTCGCGGCTGCGGCGCAGGGCCGCCTGTTCCTGCACCCAGGCCCATTCACGCGCCATCATCTCGGCAATGGCCTGTTCTTCGGCTTCCTGCCGCTGGCGTGCCAGCCTGTCCTGCGCCGCTTGAATCTGGCGTTCACAGGCGGGCAACAGCTGCTCGTCCAGCTCTTGCTGGCGCACCCGCCGCCCCTGCTTGCGCATGTCCTGAAGATGGGCACAGGCGCCACGCAGCGCGCCCAGTTCTTCCATCTGCGCGTAACGCAGACCGGCCACCCGCTCCGGCGCCACAGCAGTGGACACCCCCGGCGCGTCAAACGGCAGGCTGGCACAACCCGCCAGGCCAAGCAGCGCCATGCAGGACAACGCAGCACGACGCAGAAGGGCGGGATAACAAGTACGCTGGCGCATAAGCTGATGTCAGACCGTCAGGAAACAAGAGTGTCAGATCTGGCAGGGGCGAGCCGACCTGACACCCGCTACCGGGGTCAGGCTTCCTCGGCCACCGGAATCTTGCCGATTTTCGCCTGCCAGATCTTCGGACCCGTACGGTGCACGGAAGTGCCGTCACTGTCCACGGCAACCGTCACAGGCATGTCTTCCACTTCAAATTCGTAGATCGCTTCCATGCCCAGATCTTCGAACGCCACCACACGTGAGGCACGGATCGCCTTCGATACCAGGTAGGCAGCGCCGCCCACCGCCATCAGATATACCGCCTTGTTGTCGCGAATCGCGTCAATGGCCGTCTGCCCGCGCTCGGCCTTGCCGACCATGCCGATCAGGCCGGTCTGCTCGAGCATGGTACGGGTGAACTTGTCCATGCGCGTCGCCGTGGTCGGGCCGGCCGGGCCCACCACCTCATCGCCCACCGGGTCCACCGGGCCCACGTAGTAGATAAAGCGGTTGGTGAAGTCCACCGGCAGCGTGTCGCCCTTGGCCAGCATGTCCACCATGCGCTTGTGCGCCGCATCGCGCCCGGTCAGCAACTTGCCCGACAACAGCAGCGTGTCGCCGGATTTCCAGGTCTGCACCTCTTCCGGGGTGATGGTGTCCAGATTGACGCGCTTCGACTGGCCGCCGTCGCCCCAGGCGATGTCCGGCCAGAGATTGATGTCCGGCGCCTTCAGGTCGGCCGGGCCACTGCCATCCAGCACGAAGTGCGCATGGCGGGTCGCCGCACAGTTGGGAATGATCGCCACGGGCTTGTTGGCGGCATGGGTCGGGTAATCCACCACCTTCACATCCAGCACCGTGGTCAGGCCGCCCAGACCCTGCGCGCCGATGCCCAGCGCGTTGACCTTCTCGAACAGCTCCAGGCGCAGTTCCTCGGCACGGTTCTGCGGGCCACGGGCTTTCAGTTCGTGGATGTCGATCGGGTCCATCAGGGATTCTTTCGCCAGCACCATGGCCTTCTCGGCGGTGCCGCCGATCCCGATACCGAGCATGCCCGGTGGGCACCAACCCGCGCCCATCTTCGGCACCTGCTCCAGCACCCAGTCGACAATCGAGTCGGACGGATTGAGCATGGCGAACTTGGATTTGGCCTCGCTGCCGCCGCCCTTGGCCGCCACCTGGATGTCCACCGTATTGCCCGGCACGATGTCGTAATGGATCACCGCCGGGGTGTTGTCTTTGGTGTTGGCCCGCTTGCCATCCGGGTCGGCCAGCACCGACGCACGCAGCACATTGTCCGGGTGGTTGTAGGCCCGGCGCACACCTTCGTTGATCATGTCGGTGAGGCTCAGGTCGCCCTCAAAGGTCACCTGCATGCCCACCTTGCAGAACACGGTCACGATGCCGGTGTCCTGGCAGATCGGCCGGTGGCCGGTGGCCGACATGCGGGAATTCACCAGAATCTGCGCCATGGCGTCTTTCGCCGCCGGGTTCTCTTCACGCTCATAGGCCTCGTGCACGGCCTGGATGAAGTCAGCGGGATGGTAGTAAGAGATGTACTGCAGGGCATCAGCGACGCTCTGGATCACGTCGTCCTGGCGGATCACCGTCATGGGGTACTCCAGACTCGGGTTCTCGGGGGCGCGCATTATAGCAGAGAAGCGCCCGCCGACATCCCGTTACCACTCAGACCGCGCAGGCGCTGGGGCTGGCGGCCAGATGCTGGAGCAGCAGGTCGTTGATGCGCTGCGGGCGCTCCAGATGCAGGAAGTGCCCGGCACCGGACACCTGCTCCACACGGAGGCCTGCCGGGAAGTCGCGCTGGTGGATGGTGTGGTCCAGCAGGCGCGGGCTCATGCAGCCGTCCTTGCGCCCCACCATGACCATGGCAGGCACGTCGATCGGGCGCGCCATCCAGCGACGTGCCTCGCGGTGGGCGCTGCTCCAGACCCGTGGCAGGTGCCGGTACCAGTTCAGGGCGGCACGCATCACGCCCGGTTCGCTGAGCACGGTCTGGGCTTCGATCAGGTACTCGCCCGGCTCCCAGTCCGGCGACCAGCGCCGCCAGAGCCATTCGACCCCGGCCAGGTCGTTGCGGCGCAGGGTCCATTCCGGCACCAGCGGCAACTGGAAGAATTCCATGTAGGCGCTGAGCAGCAGTTGCTCAGGCACCTTCAATACGGCAGCGGGTAAACGCTTCAACGGCGGAATGGCCAGCGTCGTCAGCGAGCTGAACTGCTCCGGTGACCGGGCGGCCGCCAGATAGCCCACCACAGCACCCCAGTCATGGCCCACCAGGTGCGCGCAGCCGCCGAGCTGGCTGGCAAAGGCGCAGACATCCTCCACCGCCGCGCGCAGGGAATAGTCACCGTTGCGCGGCTGGCAGCCCGGCGCATAACCGCGCAGTGCAGGCGCCACGGCCAGATACCCGGCATCGGCCAATGCCTGCACCTGATGCCGCCAGTTGCGAAAACTGTCCGGAAAGCCGTGCAACAGAATCACCGGCTCGCCGTCCCCCGCCATCAGCGCCGGAAAGCGCAGATCCCCGTTGACCAGTTCCACCTGTTTCACTGTCGAACCTCGAAATCGTTGTTATCCGGCACCTCGGCCGGTGTTTTATCCAGCGCATCCACCCGCGCCTTGTCTGGTCCTTGCGCCATCCATGCCAACATGGCCTCCAGGGCGGCGTCATCGCCACACAGGACGGCCTCCACACTACCGTCATCGCAGTTCCGCACCCAGCCGCGCAGGCCCAGCCGTTGCGCCTGCTGTTGTGTGCTGGCGCGATAGAACACGCCCTGCACCCGGCCTTGCACCCGAACATGCAGGGCTTTCGGCGTGGCCTCACGCATGGGCTTTCCCCTTCACCGCCGTCACCGGGGTCGTATCCGAGGACGCATCCCCCTGTGTTGCACTGGTGAACAAGGCTTCCAGCGACAACGACAGCGGCGCCTGCATGCCCTCACGCGCCGCCGCGCAGCGCTCAGTCAAGGCCGCCTCCCAGGGCCGCGTATGCTCACCGCTGGTGCGCAACTGCGCCACCGCAGGCCAGGGCGTCAGGTCAATCAGTTCGGCCACCGTCAGGGTGCGCAGATCGCGGGTCAGCACATAACCGCCCTCGTCGGTACGCCGCACCAGCCCCAGATCAATCAGCAGATTGCGAAACTCATCCCAGCGCGTGGCCCCGGCCGCCTGCAGCGTGCGACGCAGGATCGCCGGTCGCAATACGCGGCCACGCTGCTGCTTGTGCCAGAGCACTTCCAGCACACGCAGCAGCGCCTGCAAACGCGGCACGTCGCGCCGGTACTCCGAGTACACCGTCTGGGTGCGCACCAGCTCGGCCCCGGCCAGCACGATCACCCAGGATACGTACACCCAGAGCAGGAACAACGGCACGGCGGCAAAGGCGCCGTACACCACCTCGTAGCTCGGCGCAAAACGGATGAACAGGGCAAAGCCACTCTTGGCCAGCTCGAACAGGATCGCCGCGACGAAACCGCCCAGCAGCCCCTGCCGCAACGGCACATGACAATTCGGTACCACCACATACAACAGGGTCAGCATCACCGTGGTCAGAAACACCGGCAGAATCACCAGCCAGAGGCGCGCCCCGCCAAACCAGGCCACGGTGTCGGTCACCAGTGTCATGGAGGTGACATAGGAACTGATCCCCAGACCAGCGCCCAGCAGCAGCGGGCCCAGCGTCAGCACCGCCCAGTACATCAACAGGCTGGTCACGCCACGGCGCGGCTGGGTGACCATCCAGATACGGTTCATGGCGTTCTCGATGGTGCGCAACAGCAGCACCGAGGTCACGAACAGAAATACCGCACCGATCACGGTCAGGTTGGCGGCCTGTCGGGTAAACTCGCCCAGGTACTCCTGCACCTGCACACCCGCATCGGGCACGAAATAATCCAGCGCCCAGCTCTGGATAAACTCACCGCGCTCGCGCAGGGCAGGAATGGCCGCCAGGATCGAATAGGTCACGGTCAGCACCGGCACGATGGCAAACAGTGTGGTGTAGGTCAGCGCGGCGGCACTTTGCGGCAGGCCATCCTTGCGGAACTGGTGCGCCAGCAAGCGCACGAAGGTCACCAGACCCTCGGTACGCACCTGCAATCGCTTGAGTTCCGCTCGCCAGCGGGGCATTGCATCGTCGTTCATGACATACATCCTTCCAGCGGACTAGAATGTCCGCTTACTCGACATCACGCACAGAGAGATCATGGCCGATTACCGCATCTACCATAATCCACGCTGCTCCAAATCCCGCCAGACCCTGGCGTTGCTTGAAGAACAGGGCATCAGCCCTCAGGTGATACTGTATCTGCAAACGCCGCCGGATGCCGCCACCCTGAAGCGTCTTGTCAAACAGCTGGGCATGGCGCACCCCCATGAACTGCTGCGCAAGGGCGAGGCCGAATACCGCGAAGCCGGACTGAGCCCGGACAGCCCGGCGGACACCGTGCTCAATGCCATGGTGCGTTACCCGAAGCTGATCGAGCGACCCATCGTCGTGCATGGCCAGCGCGCCGTGCTCGGCCGACCGCCGGAAAACGTGCTGGATCTGATGTCATGAGTCCTCCCTATGTGCTGGTGCTGTACTACAGCCGCACCGGCAGCATTGCCCAACTGGCGCGCGAAATTGCCTGGGGTGTGGAGAAAACCGGTATGGCCGCACGCTTGCGCACCGTGGCACCGGTCTCCACCGTCACTGAGGCCACCGCCCCGGCGGTGCCTGATGAAGGCGCCCCCTATTGCACGCTTGAAGAACTGGCGGATTGCAGCGCCCTGGCATTGGGCTCGCCCACGCGTTTCGGCAATATGGCCGCCCCGCTGAAATATTTCATCGACCAGAGCAGTGAGCAGTGGATGCAGGGCAGCCTGATCGGCAAGCCTGCGGGAGTCTTTACCTCCACCAGCAGCCTGCACGGTGGCCAGGAAAGCACCTTGCTGTCGATGATGTTGCCGTTGCTGCATCACGGCATGCTGATTACCGGCATCCCCTACAGCGAAAAATCCCTGCTGGATACCCGCGCTGGCGGCACGCCCTACGGCGCCAGCCACATGGCCGGCACCGACAATGTGACCGCGCCCGACGACCATGAACGCCGCCTGGCCCGCGCCCTGGGCGAACGCCTGGGCCGATTGGCCAGCGCGCTGTCAGCACGCCATCCCGGAGCATGATGTGATCCTGAATCTGAACCGCCTTTTCTTTGCCCTGCTGCTGCTCACCGGTATTGGTGGTCTCTGGTGGCTGGCACCGCCGGATACGCCCCTCATCGCCAAACTGTTCATGACCCTGATCCTGTACGGTCCTCTGCTCATCTTTACCCATGCAGCCATTCAGGGCAGTCCGCGCCTGCTCACCTGGATGTGTTTCGTGCTGATGTTTTATTTTTGCGGCTTTGTGATACAGCTGTTCTATCCGCCACCGATGGGGGTGCTGGCCATCTTCCGCGTGCTGGCACTGGTCGGGTTGTTTATCACCGCGATGCTGCTGATCCGCGCAGGCCAGGCCAGCCAGGACCGCTGACCGCGACGATCCGGGGGGATCGACATGATCGACGAACAGCGCCACATCACCACGCCGGAAGGGGTGCCCCTGACGCTGGCGCTGGCCGGGCCAGTGCCGCGCGCCGTGGCCTATCTGATCGATGCCTGCATTCGCATTCTGGTGTACACCGTGGGGGCCATGCTGCTGTCGCCTTTCGGTGGTGTCGGCTGGGGCCTGCTGCTGATTCTGGTCTTCCTGCTGGAATGGTTCTATCCGGTCTGGTTCGAAGTGATGCGCCGGGGGCAAACACCGGGCAAGAAAAGCCTGGGCCTGGCCGTGGTGCGCGAAGACGCCACCCCGGTGGATCTGAATGCCAGCCTGATTCGCAACCTGCTGCGCACCGCCGACCTGTTCCCGATGTTCTACCTGGCGGGCTTCCTGTGCATGCTGATCGACAGCCGCTTCCGGCGTCTTGGCGATCTGGCTGCCGGCACCCTGGTGGTGCATCTCCACCCCCTGCACCCGCAACACAAGGAAACGCCGCAGGCCATCCCGGACAGCGGCGACAGCCAGGCACCCGACTGGCCGCTCACCCTCGCTGATCGTCACCTGCTGCTGGACTACTACGAGCGCGGCCCGCGCCTGACCCCGGCGCGGCGCAACGAACTGGCCCAACTCGCCTTCCCCGAACTGGGCGACGCAGCTGCCGAGCGTCTGGACGCCGCAGCCCGGCATACACAGGGGGCCAACTGATGCGCCAGCAGCAATTCGAGCAGGCCCACAATATCTTCTGGGAACGGCTGGCCACTACCCTGACGCAACTGGAGCAGGGCAAGCGCAAGAAGCATGAAGACGGCACCGAAGGCATTGATCAGTTTGCCGATGACTACCGGCGTCTGTGTCACCACCTGGCCCTGGCACGCCAGCGCGGCTATGGCCCGGCCCTGGTACGGCGGCTCAACGCCCTGGTACTGCGCGGCCACCGCCAGTTGTATCAGTACCGCCCGCCGCTGCTGCCGAAACTGCGTGCCTTTGTGCGAACGGACTTCCCCCGCACCGTGCGCCAGCAATGGCCCTGGCATCTGGCCAGCGGCCTCAGTTTTGTCATCGCCATGGCCATGATCTGGCTGCTGGTGGCCTGGCAGCCGGACCGCATTCACAGCGTGCTCGGCGGCGACACCCTGGCCAGCATAGAAAGCATGTACGCCAATGAACGCGGCCTGGGCGCCCGCGACAGCGGCGACGACATGCTGATGTTCGGCTATTACATCTACAACAATATCAGCGTGGCGTTCCGCAGTTTCGCTGGCGGCCTCTTTTTCGGTGTCGGCGCCCTGTTCATCATGATCTTCAACGGCGGCTTCTTCGGCGCGGTGGCCGGGCATCTGGTCAATATCGATGCGGGCGAAGCGCTGTTCACGTTCGTCATCGCCCACGGGGCGCCGGAAATCACGGCCATCATTCTGGCCGGGGGCGCCGGGCTGCGTCTCGGCGCGGCGGTACTCGCGCCGGGTCAACTGACCCGTCTGGCCGCACTGCGCGAGGCCGCGCGCAGCGGCATGCCGGTGATCTATGGCGTCATCCTGCTGCTGATTCTGGCCGCCTTCATCGAGGCCTTCTGGTCGCCGCGCGTGCTGCCCGCCGGGATCAAGTACAGCGTCGGCGCCGCCTGCTGGGCCTTGCTGGCCCTGTATCTGGGTCTGGCCGGTCGCCCGCCTGCCGTGGCCCGGGAGCCGTCCGAATGAGCACGCCGCACGCCGCCCGCATTGCGCCCCGCAGCCCCTGGCAGGCGATGGACCTGGGCACGCGCATGCTGCGCACCTGGTGGCGCCCCCTGCTGAGCATCTGGCTGGTCACCTCACTGCCCGGGCTACTGCTTCTGCTGTGGCTGACCGGCGGCGACCTGTTCTGGACCTCGATGCTGTTCTGGTGGCTCAAACCCCTGTGGGAAAGGCCACTGCTGGAATACTGCGCCCGCGCCCTGTTCGGCGAGCCACCGACGCTGCGTGCCCTGCTGCGCAGCTGGCCGAACTACGTGCGCCCGGGCCTGTTCAGCGCCCTGACCTGGCGCCGACTGAGTCCCTCGCGCAGTTTCAATGCGCCGGTGTTTCAGCTGGAGCGCCCGCGCGGCAGTGCCGGGCCGCGGCTGGCGGTGATGCACGCCGAGCCGGGCCAGCGCGCCGGGGCGCTGACCGTAACCCTGGTGCATGTCGAGCAGTTCATTGCCTTTGGCATTCTGGCCTTGCTGGTGCTGTTGTTTCCCTGGGAATTCAACCTCAGCCTGTACGACTGGATGAACGACAATGTGGCGGTGGAACACCGGCTCATGCTGGCCTGCTGGTACCTGGCCCTGTGCATCACCGAGCCACTTTACGTCTGCTGCGGCTTCGCGCTGTATCTGAACAAGCGCACCTGGCTCGAGGGCTGGGATCTGGAACAGGGCCTGCGCAGCGTCGGCCAGCGCCGCGCTGCCCGGCGCCACACCCTGGGCCCGACACTGCTGTGCTGCGCCCTGCTGCCCTGGCTCTGGTGGGCCAGCCCGGTGGAGGCCGCTGAGGACCGCGACGCGGTGCGCCAGCAGGCCATCGAGATCCTGGCCGGTGACGACCTGATGCCCATGACTGAACGCACCAGCTGGCGCCTGCGCCCGGATGCACAGCAAGACCGGAACGACCGCAGCGAGTCCCTGCTGCAACGTGTGCTGGACTGGCTGTTCAACCGCAACACCGAGCGCGAGCGCCGCGACAGCAGCTGGGATTTCGCTGGCGTTGCCGATGTGCTGCGCCTGTTGCTCTGGGCGCTGATGCTGGCCGCGCTGGGCTGGCTGCTGTGGTCCGGGCGCCATCTGGTGCGCCGCGATCTCGCCTCCACAGAGGGCGGCGATACCGCCATGCCAGTGGATATCCGCGCCCTCGCCAGCCACCGTCAGCCATTGCCCGACAACCCCGCCGCCGCCATCCGCGCCGCCCTGGATGCCGGTCACCAGCGCGACGCCCTGAGCCTGCTCTACCGCTGCTGCCTGCACAGTCTGCACCAGCGCCTGGCCGTCACGCTGCCCCGTGGCGCCACGGAAAGCGAAGTGCTGCGCCAGTTGCGCCAGCACCATGCCACCGATACCGAGGTGCGCCTGCTGGGCCGCATCACCCCCCTGTGGCAGGCCAGCGCCTGGGCCCATCGGCCGGTGGACCCCGCCGCCATCACTGCGCTGCTGGATGACTGGTGCCAGCACCAGGAGGGCCACGCATGAACCGCCGTCTGCTTGTGCTGCTGGCCAGCATGGTGGTGCTGGTGCTCGTCGGCTGGCTGGTGACCCAGGTCGAGCGCTATCGCTATATCAGCCACGACGCTCTGGCGACGTCGGTACAGCGGAACCCTTTCCATGCTGCCGAAACCCTGCTGCAACAACGCGGCCACCGCACCCGCACCCTGCACGGCGCCGACAGCCTGTTCCCGCTGCCCGCGGAAGACACCCTGCTGATACTGGACCGCACCCGGGGCAGCGCCAGTATCGAGCAGAGCTGGGATCTGCTCGACTGGGTAGCCCGGGGCGGCCACCTGATCATCGCCGCGCCGCGGGCTCCGGACATGGACCAGCCTGCTCGCGAGCATCCACTGCTGGACGCCCTGAACATCACCGTGGAGCGCAGCGAGGTGGCCGTGGCCCATGTGCTCACGGAGACGCCCTTCGACGACCTGTGGCTGGGGCTGGAAGGGCTGATGCAACGGCACTGCATCGGTGCCACCAGCGACGGCATGAGCGACGCCTGCGAGCGCGTCATGTGTGGCCGCCGGCGCACACTCTACGACACCCGACTGAACACCGATAACGGCACACGCCGCATCGCTCTGGACAGCCGGGCCACCCTGGTGGCCCTGCCCTTGGCATCTGACTTTTCTGATGACACCGACGTCTGGTACGAAGGCTCCCCGGTGCTGGCCATCGGTGACAACGAGGCGGGCCGGCAACTGCTGCAGGTGGGCTGGGGTGATGGCCAGGTCACGGTGATGACCGAACTGGCGCCCTGGTACAACGATCAACTGCATTATCTGGATCATGCCTGGCTGCTGGCCGATATCGCCGCAGACCATCCGCGCATCTGGTTCATCCAGGGCGTCACGCTGCCGCGCCTGCATGTGTGGGCCTGGCAACAGGCGGCACCGCTGATCCTGGCGCTGCTGCTGTTGCTGGTGCTGTTCATCTGGCGGTATCTGCCCCGTCGCGGCCCGGCGCTGGAGGACGCCAGCGAGCGCCCCGGCGACTTCATTGACCATCTGCTGGCCAGCGGCCGCCTGCTGTGGCGCGAACAGCGCCGCACGGTACTGCTGAACGGCCTGCGCGACGCCGTGAAGGCGCGCATGCCAAGACACGGCGCCACGGCTGCGCAACAGCGCGCCGCCGCGGCACGCCTGAGCGGCCTGCCGGAGGAGGCCATCGAGGCCGCCCTCAACCATCCCGTCAACCCTACGACAGACCGGCACGACGCGGACGATGCCAGCACCTTCCGCGACTACGTCAACACACTGCAAACCCTGAGACGCAGCCTATGAGTGAGATCAACGCCTCCGTCACCGCCGCCGGCGAGATCGCCCGGCGCATCGAAGCCCGGCTGAACCAGGTCCTGGTGGGCCAGGATGAGGTCGTGCGCGAGATATTGCTGGCACTGGTTACCGGCGGCCATGTCCTGATCGAGGGCGTCCCCGGCCTGGGCAAGACCCTGCTGGTACGCAGCCTGTCACGCTGCCTGGACCTGCCCGCCGCGCGCATCCAGTTCACCCCGGACCTGATGCCTTCGGACATCACCGGCCATGCCATCTACGACCCGAAAAGCGAAAGCTTCCGGATGCGCAAGGGGCCGGCCTTTACCCAGTTGCTGCTGGCCGACGAAATCAACCGCGCCCCGGCCAAGACCCAGGCCGCCCTGCTGGAAGTGATGCAGGAAAAGCAGATCACCATCGAAGGCAAGGCCTTCCACCTGCCCGCCCCATTCATGGTGCTGGCCACGCAGAACCCGGTGGACCAGGAAGGCACCTACCCGCTGCCGGAAGCAGAACTGGACCGCTTCCTGTTCAAGGTGCTGATCGATTACCCGGACGCCGCCCACGAACAGCGCCTGGTGCGCATGATGCTGGACGGCACCATTGGCGATGGCCTGGACGTGGCCGCGCTGAGCCCGCTCACCGACCGCGACGGTGTGCTCGCCCTGCAACAGGCGGCCACCACGGTGCAACTGGATGATGCCGTGCTCGACTATGCCGTGCGCCTGGTGCGCGAAACCCGTGACTTTGCCGGCCTGAGCCGGGGCGCCAGCCCGCGCGCCAGTATCGCCCTGACCCGCGCCGCCCGCGCCCATGCCCTGCTGGAAGACCGCGACTTCGTGATCCCGGACGACATCAAGGCCGTGGCCCGGCCGGTGCTGCGCCACCGGCTGGCCCTGAGCGCCGACGCCGAGATCGAGGGCCTGCACATGGAAGCCCTGCTCGACCGCCTGCTGGAACAGGTGGCGGCACCGCGCCAATGATGATCCCGGCCCGGCGTCTGTTTATCGCGGCCTGTATGCTGCTCCTGCTGGCACTGGTGCCCCTGCTGGCCGGTGTGTGGCTGCCCGCCGTCAAGCCGCCAGCCACCCTGCTGTGGGGGCTACTGGCGCTGGCCTTGCTGCTGACCGCGGTGGCCGACGCCCTGCGCGCCCGCCGCCAGCGCCCGCAGTTGCAGCGACGCCTGCCCGCAGCCTTCGCCGCCGGCCAGCCCGGCAGCGTGCGTATTCGCCTGGACAGCGCCAGCCTGCCTGGCCGCGCTGAGCGCAGAGAAAGCCTGCTCAGCGACAACCACCCCGGCGATGATCCCCATACCGGCCTGCCGGTCATGGTGCAGCCCGCCAGCGAAGCGATCACCGAGGTGCGCTACAGCTACCGCCCGGCACGACGCGGCCAGGCCGACTTCGGCCCGGTGGAACTGTGGTGCCCCAGTCCCTGGGGCCTGTGGCAGTACCGACATCGTCTGGGTGAGCCCGCCAGCATCCCGGTGTACCCGGATTTTTCCTGGCTGCGGGACGCTGGCCTGACGGCCACCCCCAGCAGCAGCCGCCAGCAGGGCCGCCACCAGCAACGGCGCAGCGGCGACGGCCAGGAATTCCATCAATTGCGTGAATACCGCAGCGGCGATTCGTTGCGCCAGATCGACTGGCCCGCCACCGCCCGGCGTGGCGCCCTGATCAGCCGCGAGTATCGTGACGAGCAGCATCGCCATCTGGTGCTGCTGCTGGACGGCGGCAGCCGTATGGCCTTGCCGGTGGGCACGCGCACCCTGTTCGACCACGGCCTCGACAGCGCCCTGTTGCTGTGTGCCAGCAGTCTCGACCAGGGTGATCGCCCGGGGCTGTTGCTGTTCTCCGGCGAGCAGCCCTTGTGGCAACCGCCGATGGCGCACCGGGGTGCACTGAACCGCTTGCTGAATCAGGTTTATCCGCTGCACCCCGGCGGCCAGACCAGCGACTACGCCGATGCCGCCCGACTGCTGCTGCATCACTGGCGGCGTCAGGCACTGGTGGTGCTGATTACCCGCCTGCAGCCGGACGACAGCGACGATCTGCTGCAAGCGATATCATTGCTGCGCGGCCGCTGCCGCATCCTGATCGGGGATATGTTGTTACCCGCCCAGGTGGATCTGGCACGCGCCCATGCCGAGGACCACGACACCGCACTGAAGATTGCCGCCGCCGCACGCTTCGATGCGGCGCGCGAGGCGCTGCATGCACGGCTGCGTCATGCGGGAGTGGTGGTGGCGGCGGGCACGCCGGAGCAGATGCCCCGGCGATTGAATCATGCTTACCTGGCCCTGCGCCGGGGTGGCCGACTGTAGGCCAGGCCCGGCAACAGCCGACTCAGAAGCGGTAATGCACACCCACCTGGGCGGTGGTGAAGCGGAAGCGGTAATCCTGACTGTCGGCAAACGGCTGCCCGCCCACATCAATGCCACGATAGATCTCGGCATCGGCATAAATACGGGACACGGAGGCGCGCAGGCCGATCGGCGTGTTCGGCACCTGCCATTGCGCCCCCACGCCCACATGCACCCCGGCATCGCTGCTGTCGCGGCGGGTATCCGGCAAGCGAATATCACTGGCCACCCCGGCAAGCCCCAGGGTGCCGTAGGCACTCAGGCCCGCCAGCGGCGGCGTCAGGAACAGGGCATCCACGGTCATGGCACCAAAGGTCTGCCGCTCACCGTCGGCACGGTACTCGCCCAGATCACGGAAGGTGGTTTCCAGTGACAGCCAGGGCAACACCTCAACCCCGGCATAGAGCATCCCGCCACTGTTGTCTTCACGCGTGAGGGTCAGCCCGTCATACAGGCCGTCGTCGCGAAAGCCACGCAGGTCCTGGGCACCCAGGCCCACGTAGAAACGTGTCTGGTGCACACCAGCCTCGTCGGCCTGCGCCAGGGGCACCAGGCCACCGATCATCAGTGCAGCACACCCCGCCCGTATCAGCCGTCCCTTGTTCATCGTTGTCTCCCCTGATTGGCCTGCGTCGCACGACGCAGCCCTTTATTGCCGGTGGATGCTTCAAGGTTGTACTGCACACGGGGCAAGGGGGAAACCACTCCGGTCAGAGTTTAAATAAATTTTACCCGGTCCCGTTTACCTGAAATCAGTGTTGCCAGGGCTCACCACGGGTCCGTGGCGAGGTCTTCACATGACGATGCAGTGCGGCACGGGCCACCGTATGCGCACTCACCGGAGCGGTGATGAACAGGAACATGACGATCAGCAACTCATGCAGGCTGATGCCGCCATCCTGCCAGGAAAAATAGAAGGCCGACGCCAGCACCGTGCAACCGACCCCCAGGGTGGTGGCCTTGGTGGGTCCATGCAGACGCTGGAAAAAGTCCGGCAACCGCGCCAGGCCAATGGAACCCACCAGCGCGAACGCTGCACCGGCCAGCAGCAGGGCCGCGACAATCAATTCGATCAGGATCGCCATCATTCGATGATATCCCCCCGCAGCAGATACTTGGCCACCGCCACCGTGCCCAGAAAGCCCATTACGGCAATCAGCATGGCAGCTTCAAACACCAGATCCGAGCCCTGCTGGATACCGTACAGCACGATCAACGCAATCGAATTGATGTACATGGTATCCAGCGCCAGGATGCGGTCGGTGATCTCCGGGCCACGCAACAGGCGAAACAGATTCAGCAACAGGGCCAGGGACATCATCGCCAGGGCCACGGGAATCACCGCCGCGATCATTCGAAGATCTCCTTGATGCGTGTCTCGTAACGCGCCTTCAGATGCGCCACCAGTGCCTCGGGGTCTTCCGCATTGAGCGCATGGATCAACAGGCTGTGATGCCCGCGCCCGACCTCCACGGTCACGGTGCCGGGGGTCAGGGAAATGGTGCTGGCCAGTATCGTCACCGCAAACGGATCATCCAGATCAATGGGCATTTCAATCCAGGCGGGATGCAACTTGC
Organism: Isoalcanivorax indicus; assembly: GCF_003259185.1. Taxonomy (NCBI): domain Bacteria; kingdom Pseudomonadati; phylum Pseudomonadota; class Gammaproteobacteria; order Oceanospirillales; family Alcanivoracaceae; genus Isoalcanivorax; species Isoalcanivorax indicus. The sequence goes on along the minus strand of NZ_QGMP01000001.1, from coordinate 900,744 downwards.
GCGTCGGCCCCAGAATCAGGCGGAACGCCACCATGTTGGCGTGCACGATATCGCCCAGCACCAGCAGCACGAAACGGAACAGTTTCCAGGCACTGTTGACGTGCGGCACCTCCGGCCAGAAGGCCCGCGTCATGCTCGGCAGCCACCAGGCAAACAGCAACCCGAGCAGCACCACCCCCACCGACAGGGTATTCATCAGCAACAACCAGACGATGAACAGGAATACCGTCAGGTTCGGATGCGGCAACCCGCTACGCGGTTGCATCACTCACCTCCAGTGCGTGCGCCCAGCACGGCATCAATCAGATCCTGTGGCGACTTCAGCGCCACAGCCGTCGCTTCAAGATACGCCAGTATCACATCGCCCGCCGCCACCAGCAGCAACGACAAGGGCAGCAACAGCCAGACCGGCGCCAGCGGCATCGGCTGGGCCGAGGACAAGGGCGTGGCCGGGTCACCGCGCCAGAACAGGGTAGACCCCGCTCGGGCAAAGCTGAGCAACGCAGCCAGACCGGCGACAAGCAACAGCACCCAGAACAACGCGTCTGCAGGACCTGCCGCCTGCAACAGCAATGCCTTGCCGACAAACCCGGACAGCGGTGGCAGACCCACCAGCGCCACCGCACCGGCCAGAAACGCCAGCCCCACCACCGGTGATACGATGCGCTGACCGATCATGAAGCCGTCTTCCGCCACGCCACGGCGCGCCACCACCACGCCCGCCAACAGGAACATGGCCGCCGTCAGCCAGGTGCTGTGAATCAGATAGAACAGCGCCCCCTGCCAGGCGGCTACCGTGCCCAGCGCCCAGCCCGCCAACAGGGTGCCCACCGACACCATGACCTGCCACGCCAGTAAACTGCGCAGCGAACGAGCGCCCAGCATGCCGCACACACCGAGCACCAGGGTGCCCAGCGCCAGCCACCAGACCAGGGTCTGGCCAAGGCCCGCCAGCGCCCCGGCGTGCTCGCCGAACAACAGACCATGCACCCGGAAAATCGCATAGATGCCCACCTTGGACATGATCGCAAACAACGCCGCAATGGGCGCCGCTGCCGAGGCGTATGCGGCAGGCAGCCACATGCCCAGCGGCAACAGCGCCGCCTTCATGGCAAAGACCAGCAACAGCAACAGCCCGGCGGCCCGCGCCAGCGGCACATCGTCCACCGGCAACGTCGCCAGGCGCTGCGCCATGTCGGCCATGTTCAGCGTGCCGGTGATGCCGTACAGCAGCCCCACCGCGATGATAAAAACTGCCGACCCGGCCAGATTGAGAAACACGTAATGCAGCGACGCGGCCACCCGCGCCCGGCCACCGCCAAACACCAGCAACGCGTAGGACGCGATCAGCAGGATTTCGAAAAACACGAACAGGTTGAACAGGTCGCCGGTCAGAAAGGCCCCGTTAAGCCCCATCAACTGGAACTGCAACAACCCATGAAAATTCTGCCCGCTGCGGTCTGTGCCCGCACTCATCGCCAGCGTCACCGGAATGGCCAGCACGGCGGTAACCACCAGCAACAGCGCACTGAGGCGATCCAGCACCAGCACAATCCCGAACGGCGGCGCCCAGTCCCCCAGCACGTACACCTGGGTGTCGCCGCCCGCTGCGCGCACCAGCAATGCCAGCGCGACACCGAGCAACAGCACACAGGCCAGCAGATTGATGGGCCGCTTCCAGGCCAGCCGCGCACCGCTGAACAACAGCAGAATGGTGCCCGCCAACAACGGCAACAACACCGGCAGGACAAGCAGGTGTGAACTCACGAATGGCCCTCCCGGCTTTTCTCGGGCGCACCGTGGGCGCGTTCGTTGACCCGGTCGTCCACGTAATCATGGTTCAGCGTCTTGCGGGCACGAATAACCAGAATCACCACATAGGCCGTCATGGCAAAACCGATCACGATGGCGGTCAGCACCAGCGCCTGCGGCAACGGGTCTGCATGACTCTCGGCACGGCCGATGACCGCCGGGGCATCCGTGGCCAGACGCCCCATGGAAAACAGGAACAGGTTGACCGCATAGCCGAGCAACATCAGCCCCATCACCACCGGAAAGGTGCGCGCGCGCAACATCAGGTAGACACCGCACGCCGTCAACACACCAATGCACACCGCCATCAACGCTTCCATCAGTGACTCGCCTCCGTGGTCTTGGGCACGGCGCTGATGCTGCCGAGTTTGCCGATGATCAACAGGGTGCTGGACACCACCACCAGGTAAACGCCCAGATCAAACAGCATGGCCGTAGCGAGTTCGATCTCACCGACCCCCGGCACATGCACATGGGTGTGCGACGAGGTCAGAAACGGATAGCCGAACAGCCAGCTGCCCGCGCCGGTGGCCAGCGCAATCAGCAGGCCTGTGGCCAGCACCGGGTGATAACGGAACCTGAGCCGTTCCTGGGTCCAGTCGACGCCGTTACCGACAAACTGCAGGATCAGCGCCACCGCCGTGATCAGCCCGGCAATAAAGCCGCCGCCCGGCAGGTTATGGCCGCGCAGGAAAATATACAGCGCCACCGCCAGCGCGATGGGCAGCATCGGCCGGGAGACAATCGTCATGATCATCGGGTGCGGGTTGATCAACTCACCTCTGGGCCGCCCCGGCGCATCAATGCGCAGGCCATCGAGCAGTGAATAGATACCGATGGCCGCAATCACCAGCACGGAAATTTCGCCGAGCGTATCGAAGCCACGGAAATCCACCAGGATCACGTTGACCACATTGGTGCCGCCACCGCCGGGCACCGCCTGCTCGATGAAGAAACCGGAAATGCTCTCCAGCGGCCGGGTCATGACCGCCCAGGCCAGCGCCGCCACACCACCACCGATCAGCGCCGCAATGCCGCCGTCGCGCACCAGTTGCGCACGGCTCGAACGATTCCCGGCATACTGCGGCAGGAAATACAGCGCCAGCATCAGGAACACCACCGTGACGATTTCCACGGAAATCTGTGTCAGCGCCAGATCCGGTGCCGAGAAGCGGGCAAACGCCAGCGCCACCATCAAGCCCACGGCGGACAACTGCACCAGCGCCGCCAGACGGTAATGGTGGCTGACCACCGTGCCGATGGCCGCCGCACACAGAATGAAGGCGCCGACAGCGGTCACCGGATCGGCAGGCGTCAGCCCCGCCTGCCCCGACCAGTGCGGCCAGCCCCACAGAGCCCATACCGGCAAGGCCAGTACCGCCAGCAACAGAATCAGCATATAGCGCTGCAACGAACCGTTGACCACGCTGGAGGCCACACGCTCACCGGCTTTGCCCAGCGCCTGCAGGGCGCCCTCGAACACATGCCGGGCATCCTGCAACGGCAGGCGCGCATGCCAGCGCCACAACACCTTGCGGTAGTGGTAGATCGCCACCCCGGCCACCAGCGCCAGCAGACTCATCTTCAGCGCCGTATCAAAACCATGCCAGAGCACCAGACTGAACGCCGGCGCCTCGGTGTTGAGCGTGGCCGCTGCCGCCGTGGCCAGCAACGCGCCCACCATGAACATGGGAATCATGCCCACGGCCAGACACAGGATGACCAGAATCTCCACCGGCAGACGCATGTAGCGGGCCGGTTCGTGCGGGGCTTTTTCCTGCAACCAGGCCGGTGTGGTGCGGAAAAAAACGTCGCGGATAAAGCGCAGCGAATAGGCAATCGAGAAGCTGCCTGCCACCGTGGCGATCACCGGCACCAGCAGATGCCAGGTGCCGAACACCCGCGCTTGCACGGTTTCGGCGAAGAACATTTCCTTGCTCAGGAAGCCGTTCAGCAACGGCACCCCGGCCATGGCGCCCGCCGCCACCGTGGCCAGTAACGCCGTGTGCGGCAGATAGCGGCGCAAGCCGCCCAGAAGACGCATGTCCCGGGTGCCGGTTTCGTGATCGATGATGCCCGCCGCCATGAACAGCGACGCCTTGAAGGTGGCGTGGTTGACGATATGAAACAGCGCCGCCACCGTCGCCATGGGCGTGTTCAGCCCGAACAGCAGCGTCACCAGGCCCAGATGGCTGATGGTGGAAAACGCCAGCAAGCCCTTCAGATCATGCCGGAACAGCGCCGTGACCGCGCCCAGCAGCAGTGTGGCCAGCCCGGCCCCGGTGACCAGCAGGCCCCACAGCTCGGTGCCGGACAGCACCGGGTAAAACCGTGCCAGCAGAAAGACACCCGCTTTCACCATGGTGGCGGAATGCAGGTAGGCCGACACCGGCGTCGGTGCCGACATGGCATGCGGCAACCAGAAGTGGAACGGGAACTGCGCCGACTTGGTGAAGGCACCGAGCAACACCAGCACCAGCACCAGCGGATACAGGCTGTGGCCGCGGATCAGATCGCCCGCCGCCAGCACGTCATCCAGCGCATAGCTGCCGACGATCTGGCCGATCAGCAGCACCCCGGCCAACAGCGCCAGCCCGCCCGCGCCGGTGACCGCCAGCGCCATGCGCGCACCCTTGCGGGCTCCGGAATCCTGATAGTTGTAACCGATCAGCAGGAAGGAGCTGATGCTGGTCAACTCCCAGAACAGCACCATGAGCAGCAGGTTGTCCGCCAGCACCAGACCGAGCATGGCGCCCATGAACAACAGCAGCAGGGTATAGAAGCGGCCCCCTGGATCACTTTTTTCCAGGTAGTAATGGGCGTAGAGAATGACCAGTACACCGATGCCCAGAATCAGCAGGGCAAACAGCCAGGACAGGCCGTCCAGACGAAAGGCCAGCGCCATGCCAAGTTGGGTCAGCCAGGGCAGGCTGAAGCGCAGGCCGTCGCCACCGCCGAAGACATCCGGTACCGCCAGCAGCAACAGCGCCAGAGCCACCAGCACCGGCAACACCGTAAGGCGCGCGCACCAGGCACGCCCCAGGCCCTGCGTCAGTCGTGGCAGGCAAGCGCCGCACAGCGGTAACAGGACAATCAGCAGACTATTCACGGAAATCGCCCGGATATCAGGGTTTGCGCCCCCTCAGCGCGGCGCAGTATGCCATGCTTATATATATGTGCAAGGGACGAAACGCCGCACCTTGACCTGTGACAAGCCCGCGCCATAACAGCTATGAAAAAACAAGTAATTTCGCGCACTTAGCGCGCCCCCTCCGGTTTGCCAAGGCATTAGACTTTTGGATAGGATAACGGCGCGCTGATTGATTCGGGCCTTGAGCTGACCTTATGTTGCTTGCCGTACTATCCGGTTTTCTGGTGGCCGCACTGGCCCCTCTGGTGCACCGCCTGCAACCCCGCTTCGGCGGCTGGTTGCTGGCCCTGTTGCCGGCTGCCCTGTTTGTCTGGTTTGCCAGCCACTTGCGCGCTGTCGGTCATGACGGCGAGGTGCTGCTGCATGCCTGGCAATGGATTCCCAGCCTGGGCGTCAGCCTGGCGTTCCGCCTGGATGGCCTGTCGCTGCTGTTTGCCCTGCTGATCTCCGGCATCGGTTTCTTCATCGTTGCCTACGCCGGCCGTTATCTGGAAGGCCACCGTGACCAGGCGCGGCTGTATGTGCTGCTGCTCTGCTTCATGGCCTCGATGCTCGGCCTGGTGCTCTCGGATAACCTGATCAGCCTGTTCGTGTTCTGGGAACTCACCAGCATTACCTCCTATCTGCTGGTCGGTTTCAACCACGCTGACAAACCGGCCCGCCTGTCGGCCCGCCAGGGGCTGTTCGTCACCATGGCCGGCGGCCTGGCCCTGATGACCGGCCTGGTAATGCTGGGCATGGTCGGCGGCAGCTACGAGCTGTCCGAACTGCTCACCGAGCGCGAGGCCCTGACCAGCCATGCGCTCTATGCGCCGATCCTGCTGCTGATCGTGATTGGCGCCTTCACCAAATCGGCCCAGTTCCCGTTCCACTTCTGGTTGCCCAATGCGATGGCGGCGCCGACCCCGGTGTCGGCCTACCTGCATTCCGCCACCATGGTGAAAGCGGGCGTCTACCTGCTGGCACGGCTGCAACCGGCACTGGGTGGCACCGAGCTGTGGACCGCCGTGCTCGGTCTGGCGGGCGCTTTCACCATGTTCCTCGGTGTTTTCCTGGCGGTGCGCAGCACCGGCATCAAGCGCGTGCTGGCCTACTCCACCGTGATGGCCCTGGGCACCCTGACCATGCTCATCGGCATCGGCACCGAGCTCGCCCTGACCGCCGCCATGGCGTTCCTGCTGGCGCACTCGCTGTACAAGGGCGCGCTGTTTCTGGTGGCGGGCATCATCGACCATGAAACCGGCAGCAAGGATTTTCTCAACACCGGCGGGCTGCGCCGGGCCATGCCGGTGACAGCCCTGTTTGCCGGGGTGGCGGCACTGTCGCTCGGCGGCATCATTCCGCTGTTCGGGTTTGTCGCCAAGGAACTGATGTTCGAAGCCGTGCTGGACGCGCCCCTGTTCAGCGGCATTCTGGCGACCCTGGCCATCGCCTCGGCGGTGATGGGCGTGACCGTGGCAGCCATTGTCGGCCTCAAGCCGTGGTACGGGCAGCGGGTGGAAACGAAGAAGTCCCCCCATGAAGCACCACCGGCCCTGCTCGCCGGGCCGGTGGTGCTGGCCACCCTGAGCCTGCTGCTGGGCCTGGCCGCGCCGCTGACCCAGAGCTGGTTGCTGGGCGCGGCCGTTACCGCCGTCAACGGCGCCCCGGCGGCAACATCCATCAGCCTGTGGCACGGCATCAACCTGCCACTGATGCTCAGCGCCGCCAGCCTGGCGCTGGGCCTGCTCCTGTACGCCGGCTGGTCCCTGTTCCGGCGCGGCACCGGCTTCGTCGACCTGCTGGCAAAAGTCGGCCCGGAGCAGATTTACGAGCGCAGCATCGATGCCATCACCCGTCTGTCCGCCTGGCAGACCCGCATGCTGCAGAACGGCTACCTGCGTTACTACCTGATGATCATTCTGGGCAGCACCGTGGTGCTGGTGGGCAGCCAGCTGTTCGCCTTCCGCGAACACATCACGCTGCTGTTCGATTTCAGCGACCTGCGCCTGTATGAAATCGTGGTCGCCGGTGTGCTGGCCAGTGCCGTGCTGATGGCGGTGCTGACCTCGTCGCGACTCAGCGCGGTGGCCTCGCTGGGCGCGATCGGTTTCACCGTGGCACTGGTGTATGTGCTCTTCAGTGCGCCGGATCTGGGCATTACCCAGGTGCTGATCGAAACCCTGACGGTCATCCTGCTGGTACTGGTGCTGTTCCGTCTGCCGCGCTTCGTCAAGCTGTCGCCCACGCACCTGCGCCTGCGTGATGCCGGCCTGGCCATTGCGGTGGGTGCCACCATGACCTTGCTGATGCTGAGCGTGAACAGCACTTACTACTTCCCGAGCATTTCCGAATACCACATTGCGGAAAGTGCTCCGGCCGCCTACGGCCGCAATATCGTCAACGTCATCCTGGTGGATTTCCGTACCCTGGATACGCTGGGTGAAATCTTTGTGCTGGCGCTGGCCGCCATCGGTGTACTGGCGATGATTCGCTTCCGTGCGGAGGACAAGGACGTATGAACAGCCTGTCTCTGGTACTGCGCACCACCGGCTACTTCCTGCTGCCGCTCCTGCTGATCTTTTCCGTGTTCCTGCTGCTGCGTGGCCACGACGAACCGGGCGGCGGTTTTATTGCCGGGCTGGTGGCGGCAGCGGCCGTGTGTCTGCATCTGTTCTTTACCGATGTCCCGGCCACCCGCCGTCTGATTCACATCGACCCGCGCGATCTGCTCGGCTGGGGGCTGTTCCTGGCGACCCTGTCCGGTGTCCCGGGCGTGTTCATGGGCGACGCCTTCTTTACCTCGCAATGGGTCGAGCTGACCCTGCCGATTCTGGGTGAAACCAAGCTCGGCACGCCGCTGCTGTTCGACATCGGCGTCTATGCCGTGGTCATCGGCACCGTGCTCACCATCGTGCTGTCCCTGGCGGAGGCCGAAGAATGATTACCCTGATGTCATTTCTGGTGGGCGGCCTGTATGCCGCCGCCATCTACATGATCATGCGCCGCTCCATCGTCAAGCTGGTGATCGGGCTGGTGCTGCTGTCGAATGCGGCCAACCTGCTGATCTTCACCTCGGCCGGCATGACCCGTGAGGCGCCACCGCTGATTCCGGTGGGCGCCATGGCACCGGAGGGCGTGGTGGCCGACCCGCTGGCCCAGGCATTGATCCTGACCGCCATCGTGATCGGCTTCGGCGTGCTGGCCTTTGCCGTGGTACTGATCCACCGCGCCTACGAGATCGTGCAGGCGGATGATATGGACCAGATGAAGGACACCGACACCTGATGCAGTCCCCCACACTTCTGGCCCTGCCGATTGTCATTCCGCTGCTGGCAGGTGCCCTGTCACTGATCTACTGGCGCTCGCGCAAGGCGCAACGCATCATCGGTGTGCTCGGCTCCACCGGGCTGCTGATCGCTTCCGGTTTCCTGCTGGAAAAGATCTGGCGTGAAGGCACCCTGGTGATGCACATGGGCAACTGGCATGCCCCCTTCGGCATCGTGCTGGTGGGCGACATGCTGGCCGCCTTCATGGTGGTCATGACCGGTGTCAGCGCCGTGACCACCGCTTTTTATGCGCTCGGCTCGGTGAGCAAGCAGCACGAGCATTTCGGTTTTTATCCACTGATGCACCTGCTGCTGGCCGGGGTCAATGGCGCCTTTCTCACCGGCGATGTCTTCAATCTGTATGTCTGGTTTGAAGTCATGCTGGTGGCCTCCTTCGCCCTGCTGATCCTGGGCGGCGAACGGGCGCAGATGGAAGGGGCCATCAAGTACGTGACCCTGAACCTGGTGTCCTCGGCCATGTTCCTGTCGGCCATCGGTCTGCTCTACGGCCTGATGGGCACGCTGAACATGGCGGACATCGCCATGAAGATTGGCGAGCTGGAAGACACCGCCATGATCACCGTGGTGTCGATGCTGTTCCTCATGGCGTTCGGCATCAAGGCCGCGGCATTCCCCTTGTTCTTCTGGCTACCGGCGTCGTATCACACCCCCAGGGTGGCGGTGTCGGCGCTGTTTGCCGGGCTGCTGACCAAGGTCGGGGTCTATGCGCTGTTCCGTTTCTTTACCCTGATTTTCCCCTTCGAGGGCACCCTGTCGCAGTCGCTGATGGTGTGGATTGCCGGGCTGACCATGGTCACCGGGGTGCTGGGCGCAGCGGCGCAGTTCGAGTTCCGGCGTATCCTGTCGTTTCATATCGTCAGCCAGATCGGCTACATGCTGATGGGGCTGGCCCTGTTCACCCCGCTGGCCCTGGCCGGAGGCATCTATTTCATTGCCCACAATATCGTCGCCAAGTCCGGGCTGTTCCTGATCAGCGGTCTGGTGTTCCGCTTCAAGGGCAGTTACGAGTTGAAAGAGCTGGGCGGCGTCTACCGCCAGTATCCGATGCTCGCGCTGCTGTTCCTGATCTGCGCCTTTTCCCTGGCGGGCCTGCCGCCACTGTCCGGCTTTTTCGCCAAATTCATGGTGATTCGCGCGGGTGTCGAAGAGTACGCCTGGTGGCTGGTGGCCACCGCGCTGGCGGTGGGCTTCATGACCCTCTATTCCATGGTCAAGATCTGGGCCGAAGTGTTCTGGAAAGAGCAGGAAGTCTGCCACATCAAACCACCCCGCAAATTCCGTGGCGGCACCCGTGTCATGTATGCCACGGTGGTGATGCTGGCGGGCCTGACCATTTTCATGGGGCTGGCCATGGAGCCGCTGTTCCGCATGTCGATGATGGCGGCCGAGCAGCTGCTGGACCGCAACGGCTACATTGAAGCCGTGCTGGGGGTAACGCCATGAATGGCCTGACCTGGAACATCATGCTGGCCCTGATCTGGGTGGCCATGACCGGCAACTTTACCGGCTCGGGCCTGGCGGTGGGCTTTCTGCTCGGTTATCTGCTGCTGGGCGTCACCCTGCGCGACGTGCCGCATTTTTCCGGCTATATCCGCAAGGTGCCGCGTGTCATTCGCTTTGTGTTCTTCTTCATTCGCGAACTGATCCGCTCGAATTTCCGCGTGGCCTATGATGTGCTGACGCCCACGGATTACATGCGCCCCGGCGTGATTGCCATGCCCCTTGAGGCACACACCGACGGCGAAATCACCCTGCTGGCCAACCTGATTTCCCTGACCCCGGGCACCTTGAGCCTGGACGTCTCCACGGATCGCCGCGTGCTGTATGTGCACATGATGTACCTGGATGACCCGGAAGCCGCGCGAGAGGAAATCAAGTATTTCGAAAAACGGGTTCTGGAGCTGCTGCGATGATGGAAGTGGTGGTATGGATCAGCTTCATCATTCTGTGTCTGGCGCTGGTGGTGACCTTTATCCGTCTGGTGCTCGGCCCGACCCTGCCCGATCGCGTGGTGATGCTGGAACTGATGGCCCTGCTGACCATGGCGTTTATCGGCGTCTATACCATCAAGTCGGGGCACAGCGCCTTTCTGGATGTGGCGCTGGTGCTGGCGCTGACCGCCTTCCTGGCGGCCGTGGGCTTTGCCCGCTATCTGGAAAAAGGGGGCCACCGCGATGACGATTGAAACGCTGGACACCTGGCTGGCCGCAGCCCCGGCCTGGATCGCCGCCGGCCTGCTGCTGACCGGCGCTCTGTTCATGCTGCTGGCCGGGCTGGGTGCCCTGCGCATGCCCGACCTGCTGATGCGCATGCATGCCACCACCAAGGCGGGCGCACTGGGCTCCGGCCTGATCATGATTGCCGTGGCCGTGCACTTTGGCGAAACCGGCGTCACCGCCCGCGCCCTCGCGGCCACCCTGTTCATCATGCTGACCTCGCCCGTGGCAGCCCATGTACTGGCCCGCGCCGGTTACTTCACCGGCGTGCCCATGTGGTCAAAAATCGTCCGCGATGAACTCAAGGGCAAATACGACGAAGACACCCACACCCTGGCCTCGCCGCAACGCTATCGGCAGAAGCCGGTAACGGACGATGGCAAGACGCCCGACGACGGCGCAGGCTGAGGCGGGGCACACGGATGACCCTGCTGGCCGGAGTGCTGACCGCGGGCCTGTGGCTCACCGCCCTGGCTTGTCTGCTGTACCCGCGCCTGAGCCACGCCATTGTCTTGCTGCAAGGCTTTTTCCTGTTGCTGGCGCTCAGCTGGGCGCTGCTCGGCTGGCCGTGGCTCGCACTGGCTGAAGTGCTGCTCGGCACCGGATTGATCGGCCTGATCTGCCATCGTGGATTGCGCCGCCTGCAACGGGAGCCGGACGCATGACAGAGGCTGACGTCTGGATCATCGCCGGGGCTGGCCTGGTCCTGATCGGCCTGGCCGGTTTCCTGTTTGCTCGCCATCTGCTGCGCCGCCTGCTGGCCTTCAACATCACCGGCAGCGGCGCCCTGTTGATGGTACTGGCGCTGTCGGGCGACGAGCGCGGGCTGGCCCCGGCCCTGCTGGTGCTGACCGGCATGCTGGTGGCCCTGGGCGCCACCGCCCTGGGCCTGTATCTGCTGCGCCTGTGGCAACAGCAGAGTGGCCGCACTGACCTGCCCCCGCCACCGGACCTGGAATCGGACCCATGATGGTGACGGGACTGATCGCCCTGCCCCTGCTGGCTGCCCTGCTCAGCGTGCTGCCACGGCAACATCCGCTCTGGCCGGTGATGCAGGCCGTGATGCTGCTGGCCCTGAACCTGCTGACGCTGGTGCTGTGGCGCCAGGTGGGCGCACAGGGGGATACCCTGATCGAGGTGCCTCTGGGCGCTCACCGGCACTGGGTGTTGCAGGCCGACGGCGCCGCCCTGACCCTGGCCCTGCTGACCTGCTGGGTCGGCACCGCCACGCTGGTGCACAGCGGCCTGCGCCGCAGCCCCGACCTGCCGGATCCGTTCTGGCCGCTGGCCTGGTTACTGCTGGCTGTGCTCAATCTGGTCTGGCTGGGGGCCGACCTGCTGACGCTGTATATCGGCGTGGAGGCCCTGGGCCTGGTGGCCGTGGCCATGATGACGCTGTCCGGCAAACCGGACGCCCTGGCCGCCGCCCTGCGCTACCTGTTTGCCACCCTGCTCGGCTCCATGGCCTATCTGGTGGGCGCCGGGCTGCTGTTTGCCGAGTACGGCACCCTGAGCCTGCCCGCGCTGGCCGAGGTCGCGGACGCCAATGCGGCCACCGGCACCGGCTTTGCCCTGATGCTGGCCGGGCTGGCCCTGAAGGCGGCCGTATTCCCCCTGCACGGCTGGCTGCCCGCCGCCCACGCCAATGCCCTGCTGCCGGTGAGCGTGTTGCACTCGGCGCTGGTGGTGAAGGCCTCGGTGTTCGTGATGATGCGCCACTGGCTGACCCTGGCGCCGCCCTTTGCCGATTCGGCGCTGCCGCTGGTGATGGCCACGCTGGGCACCCTGGCCATTCTCTGGGGCAGTGTGCTGGCCCTGCGCCAGACCCGCCTGAAATTGCTGGTGGCCTGGTCCACCGTGGCCCAGACCGGCTACCTGCTGCTGGCGTTTCCGCTGCTACTGGCCGACGACCCGCTGCTGCGGCAACTGGCCTACCAGGGCCTGATCTACCAGATGCTCGCCCATGGCCTGGCCAAGGCCGCCCTGTTCATGGTCGCCGGGCACCTGATCACCGCCACCGGCAGTGACCGGATCAGCCAGCTTGTCGGCACTGGCCGCCATCTGCCGCTGACCCTGCTGACCCTGGGGCTGGCGGGCATCAGCCTGATGGGCATGCCGCCCAGCGCCGGGTTTGCCGCCAAGTGGTTGATGGCCAGCAGCGCGCTGGGCAGCGGCGCGATCCTGTGGCTGGTGGTGTTGATAGGCGGCGGCCTGCTCAGCGCCGCCTATATTCTCAAGCTGCTGCGCCAGGCGTTCCGCGAAGGGCCGGAGCAGGACGTGTTCGAGCATCCGCCACGGGTACAGAAAATGTCGGCCTTCCTGCTGGCGCTGTTCACCCTGCTGCTGGGCCTGAGTACCCTGCCCGTGTTGTCACTGTTCGTCGGGGGTGCCGTATGAGTGGCGCCTGGACCAGCTGGATGCCGCTGCTGGTGCTGGCCTCGTCGCTGGTCACGGCGCTGGTCATCTTTACCCTGCCCGAGAACCGGCACATCACTCGTGGCCTGCTCAACCTGACCGGCGCCGTCGTCAAGGTGCTGCTGGTCATGGTGATGGTCATCGGCGTCGAGCGCGGCGTGGAATTCGAACTGCGCTATACGATTCTGCCGGGGGTGGATTTCATTCTGCGCGCTGACGGCATGGCCATGTTCTTCGCCGGGCTGTCATCGGTGCTGTGGCTGTTCACCACCCTGTATGCCATCGGCTATCTGGAAAACTCCCCCAACCGCAGCCGCTTTTTCGGTTTCTTCAGCCTCTGCGTGACCGCCACCATGGGCATTGCTCTGGCGGGCAACCTGTTCACCTTCCTGCTGTTCTATGAACTGCTGACGCTGTCCACCTGGCCGCTGGTCACGCATCGCGGCACGGAAAAAGCGCTCAAGGCCGGCCGCACCTACCTGATCTACACCCTCACCGGCGGCGCCGTGCTGCTCGGCGGCGTGCTCTGGTTGTATGGCCTGGTGGGCGACGTGGAATTCCAGGAAGGCGGCCTGCTGCGGCACACTCCGGAAGCACTGCACGGCCAATTGTCGCTGGTGTTCGCCGTGCTGATCGGCGGGCTGGCGGTCAAGGCCGCCATGGTGCCGGTGCACGGCTGGCTGCCGGTGGCCATGGTGGCGCCCGCGCCAGTGAGTGCACTGCTGCATGCCGTGGCGGTGGTCAAGGCGGGCGCCTTCGGCATTATCCGCGTGGTCTATGACCTCTACGGCATCGAGTTTGCCGCCAGCCTGGACCTGCTGCTGCCGCTGGGGATCGCAGCGGCCATCACGGTGCTGTACGGCTCACTGCGTGCCCTGGCACAAAGCGAACTGAAACGGCGGCTGGCCTATTCCACCATCAGCCAGGTGTCCTATATCGTCCTGGGCATCAGCCTGTTTGGCCCGGTGGGCACCATCGGCGCGCTGGTGCATCTGCTGCATCAGGGCTTCATGAAAATCACGCTGTTTTTCTGCGCGGGCAACTATGCCGAGACGCTGGGCGTTCACCGTATCGACGAACTCGATGGCGCCGGACGGCGCATGCCCCTGACCAGCGCCGCCTTTACTCTGGGCGCTTTCGGCATGATCGGCGTACCGCCGCTGGCAGGGTTTATCAGCAAGTGGTTTCTCGGCACCGGCGCCATTGCCGCCGACATGCACTGGGCCCTGTGGGTGCTGATCGGCTCCTCGATGCTCAATGCCTGCTATTTCCTGCCCATCGTGCATCGCCTGTGGTTCCGGCCCCAGCGAGAAGACTGGCCCGCCGAGCAGCTACTCAGCACGCGCTTTGAAACCAGCGGCTGGCTGCTCTGGCCTGCGGTGGCCACGGCGCTGTGCATCATCGGCGCAGGGCTGTTTGCCGGCTTGCCGTTCAGCCCGCTGTCGTGGGCGCAACTGGTGTCGTCGCGGGAGTATCTGCAATGAGCCCGTTCGCCCTGTGGATGCCGGCGCTGACACTGGCGCTGCCCCTGCTGCTGGCATGCGCCTGGGCGCTGCCCGCGCGCTGGCATGGCCTCCTTCATCGTCTGACCGCGCTGGCGCCGCTGCCCGCCTTGCTGCTGGCGTTGCTGGCCCCGACCGACCTGACCCTGCTGCTGCCCGACGTGCTGTTGGGCGGCTTCTGGCTGCTGGACGATCTGGCCCGCGCGCTGCTCACCGCCACCGCCCTGCTGTGGCTGCTGGCCGGGCTTTATGCCCTGCGCTACCCGCTCGCCGCAGAGAAAAAACCCACAGACGAGGGCGGCCAGCCCGGCGGTTCAGCGCGCCGTTTCCAGGTGTTCTGGCTGCTGACCCTGGCGGGCAATCTGGGCCTGCTGGTGAGCCGCGACATTGCCGGTTTCTATACCTGCTTCGCGCTGATGACCTTTGCCGGTTACGGCCTGGTGGTGCACACCGGCCGCGCCGCCGCCCGCCGCGCCGGGCGCCTTTATCTGGTGATGGCCGTGATCGGCGAGATGCTGATTCTGTCCGGTCTGATCCTGGCCGCCAGCGGGGCCGGCGCCCCGGCCCTGCAGAGCCTGCCCGAGGCCATTGCCGGGCACCGCCACAGCGCCTGGCTGGCCGCGCTGCTGTGGCTCGGTTTTGGCGTCAAGGCCGGGCTGGCCGGGCTGCATATGTGGCTGCCCCTGGCCCATCCTGTGGCCCCCACACCGGCCAGCGCCGTGCTCAGCGGCGCCATGATCAAGGCCGGGTTGCTCGGCTGGTGGCTGACCCTGCCGCTGGGACTGAGCGCCCTGCCCTGGGCCGAGATCGCCGTGATCGCTGCCCTGGTGGCCGCACTGGGCGGTGCCCTGATCGGCGTGACCCAGCAGCAGGCCAAGGCCGTGCTGGCCTATTCCAGCATCAGCCAGATGGGGCTGATCACGGTCATGATGGCCGCCGGGCTGATGGCCCCGGGGCTATGGCCGGTGCTGGGACCGGCCACACTGCTGTATGCCCTGCACCACGCCCTGGCCAAGGGCGCCCTGTTCCTCGGCGTGAACGGCCTGGCGCCACGCTGGCGCCCCTTGCTGTGGCTGCCCGCCCTGAGTCTGGCGGGCCTGCCCCTGACCACCGGCGCCGCCGCCAAACTGACCATGAAAGCCGGGCTTTATGAGCTCGCCTTTCCGGGGCTGATGCTGTGGCTGAGTCTGGCAGCGGTGGGCACGACCTTGCTGATGGTGCGGTTCATGTTCTGCCTGCAACGGGAGGCCGGGGACACGGCGCCCGCCGGGCTGATGCAGGGCGCGACCCTGGCCGCCGTGCTGGCCAGCGTGACCGGCGTGGTATGGGCCGTGCCCGGAATGGCGGCAGACTGGGGCCAGCGTTGGGCCGGAGCGGGCGATCTCTGGGGGCTGGTGTGGCCGGTGGGGGTCGGGGTACTGGTGGGCGGAGCCTGCCGCGCAGTCTGGCTTCGCAGCGCCAGAACCACAACGCGCGGCCCGGGCGTACCGGCGGGCGATATTGTGGTACTGATCGAAGCAGCCGTGCGCGGTGTGATACGGCTGTGGCAACGGCGGCCCGGCAAGGACTGGCGCTGGGAGAAGGTGGTGCAATGGGAAGACCAACACCTGCATCAGATCGGCGATCTGGCCCTGCGCGCAGAGCGGCATCTGCAACGCTGGCCGGTCATGCTGTTCGTGCTGCTGGCCCTGATACTCAGTGGCCTGCTGCTCATGGCGCGCTAACCCACCACCTCCAGATACTGAAACACCAGTTGCGGATTACGCCGTCCCTGCCAGACATTCACTTCCAGCCGGTACACCCCGCGTACGCGCCGGAGCCGTTGCGGTAATACCTCGACCGCCATATTGAAATGAATCCCGTCGATAATGCCGCCAGTACCCGGCAACCCCAGCGTCAGCTTCAGATGCCGCTCGCCGAGCACGCGATGCTCGATCACCTCGAACTCACCATCGAAGGTCGGCGCCGGAAAACCCTGCCCCCAGGGAAAGGCATGACTGAGCAACTCCGCGTGCTGCAAATGCAGCTCCTCGTCCGCCAGCGGGCCGTCGGTTTCCACCACTTCCTCAAACAACGCCGGGGACGACAGTTCCTCCACCGCCGCCCGTAATGCCACCTCGAACGCGGGCAGGTCGCGGGCCGCCAGCGTCATGCCTGCGGCCATGGCATGGCCGCCGAAACGATGCAGCAAACCGGGATTGGCCGTAGCCACCCGGTCCAGCACATCACGCAGATGCAGGCCGGGAATGGAACGCCCCGAGCCTTTCAGCAGACCGCGCTCCTGCGCCGGTGCAAACGCCACCACCGGACGATGCGTCGCGTCCTTGACTCGCGACGCCAGAATGCCCACCACGCCCTCGTGCCATTGGTCATCGTGCAGGCACAGCGCACAAGGCAGCGTCGTGTGTTGCTGCCGCAGCCGTTGCACCGTCTCCATGGCGGCGTCGCGCATGCCCTGTTCAATGCCGCGCCGCTCGCGGTTGATGGTGTCCAGCTCGGTGGCCAACCCCAGCGCCATCTCGCGGTCGTCCGTCAGCAGGCAATTGATGCCCAGCGTCATGTCGTCCAGCCGCCCGGCGGCATTCAGGCGTGGCCCCACAGCAAAGCCAAGATCCGCCGCCACCACCCGGGACGGTTCACGCCGCCCCACTTCCAGCAACGCCGTGATGCCCGGCACACATTGCCCGGCCCGGATGCGGCGCAAGCCCTGCTCCACCAGCGCCCGGTTGACCTGATCCAGCGGCACCACATCAGCCACCGTCCCCAGCGCCACCAGATCCAGCAAATCAGCCAGCGGCGCCTGCCCGGCGGCATCGCCCTGCTCGCGCAGCGCCGCACGCAACGCCAGCAACAGATAGAACGCCACCCCGACCCCGGCCAGATTCTGGCCCGGACCTTCCGGTGCCAGGCGCGGATTAACGATGGCGTCCGCCTGCGGCAGTTCGGCGCCCGGCAAATGATGATCGGTAATCACCACCTGAATCCCCGCCGCCCGCGCCGCTGCCACGCCCTCAACACTGGCGATGCCGTTGTCCACCGTAATGATCAGATCCGGCGCCGCCTCGGCCTGGGCCAACTCGACAATCGCTGGCGACAGCCCATAACCGAACACAAAGCGATCCGGCACCAGAAAGCCCGGCTGGGCAAACCCCAGCAACGGCAAGCCGCGCAGCATCAGCGCGGTGGCGGTGGCACCATCGGCATCGTAGTCACCGACAATCAGCACCCGCCCGCCCCGGGCGCGCTGCGCCAGCAGCAGCGGCACCGCCTCGGCGATGCCGGGCAGACTCTCGGGGGCAGGTAATTGTTTGAGGCTCAGATCCAGCTCATCCGCTGCGGTGACCCCACGCCCGGCCAGCACACGGGCCAGCACGGCGGGCATCTCTGACGGCAGGTCAGGCCAGGCGGTAGAGGAGGTCACAGTGCGACGGCGAATCTGGGGCAGCATACAGCGGGGACCTTGGCAAAGGCGGCAGTATACCCCGGATCGCGCGCTCGATCAGGCTGCCGGGGTGGCCGCCTCACCGGGCAGCCACAGCCGCACCCGGGTGCCGCCGCCCGGCTGCGGCTGCACGGTGAGGTGGCCGCCCAGCGCGCGGGCGCGGTAAGTCATGTTGGCCATACCCTTGCCGGGTCGCTTGTCCGGCTGCACCGGCGCGAACCCGGCGCCATCGTCAACGATGCTGATCCACACACCGGCCTGACCGCTGCGTTCATCGTTGCCCGCGCCAGTGCAGACTGTCACGCGCCGGGCATCGGCATGCTGCAAGACATTGCTGAACGCCTCCTGCAGGATGCGCAGCACGTGCAAGGCCTGCGGTGCGCGCAGCCATTGCAGCGCAGGCACCGGCTCCACCCGCCAGTCGATCTCGATCCCGGCCTGACGCAATTGCGGCGCCAACCGATAGCGCAGATTACCCAGCAAACTGAGCAGGTCGCCATCCACTGGCTCCAGTGAATCAATGGTCAGTTTCAGGTCGGCAATCGCCTGCCGTAACGCGCGCGCTGCGGGGCCACCCCCTGCGCTACCTCCATCCACCGAGGCCAATGTCGCCACCAGGTTGGCGCCGATGCCATCGTGAATTTCACGCATCAGGCGCTGACGTTCATCGGCCAACGCCTGCTCTTCGTTCAACTGGCGCAACTGCTCATAAGTCTGTTCAAGCGCCGCCTGACGCTCCAACACGCGCGCCTCCAGTGACATATTCAGCGTTCCCACTTCGCGCAGGGACTCCACATAACGCGACGCCAGTGCCATGGAAAAACACAACAGCAACAGCGCCGCGCCAATGGGCAACAGATATGGCATTTCAATGGAAATCAGGCGCATCATCAGCGCAAAGTCATACACGCCCAACGCCACCACCAGAGTAAAACCGATCGCCATCAGCAGTGGCGCGATACCCGGCTGCTGCCAGGCGCGCTGGATCAGCACCACACCGATACCGATACCCAACGGCGCCAGCATCGTATAGACCAACCCTGCCGTGCTGTAGGCATCAAAGCCGACGCCGGGCAAGATCAGCAACGACACCAGCACGGTGCCAAACACCAGCAACTTCTGGAACCAGTTATAGGTAAAGGCGTAAAAGCGACAGGCGAACAGGAACAGAAACAGAATGGCCCAGGCCAGCGAGCACACCGCCAGCCACCAGTGGAACGCCAGCGACATCACCGGTTGATCGACAAAGTAATGCAGCTGTCGTGCAGCGAAGGCCAGCGCGCACAGGCCGAGCAGCAGGTGCAGGGCATTATCCGTACGGTGCATGGCCCAGATACCCAGCGCAAACACGCCCAGCCCCGCCAGCATCCAGGCACTGATCTGCGCTGTATCAATACGCAGCGCATAGGCACGGCGATATACCGGTTGCAGCAGTTCAGGGGGGCCGACAAACAGCCGCGAGACCAGCACCACCCCGATGTAAGGAGAATCCAGACGGATGAGGATTTCGTTCTCGCCCTCCTGCCAGACCATCGGCGGTGTCACCACCCACAGCGGCACATTCCAGCCGTGCTGGATAATGTCCGGTAAAAAGGTCCGGTGGACTTCGACCCCGTTCACCAGCACCAGCGCCCGATCTTCAAAGCGCGGCATGTACAACGCCCAGCCCTGCAGGTCATCAGGCCGTTCTACGGTAAATCGGTACCAGTGATAATGCGTGGGCCGGGTTCCCCGATGCAGCCCGAAACGCGTGCTCTGGACACGCTCGGCGGCTTGATAGTCCGGTAGTGACACGGCTTGCCAGGCCGTGTTCGCAGCAGGTGGCCCCGGCTCAGAGGTCATCTGCCAGGTGGCCGTGTCATAGGCTGCAATACGCGGATCATCCGGCGGTTCACTGAGCAACACCGGATACAGCAGCGACACCATGAGAAACACCACTGCCACCAGCGCGAGACCAGTCAGGCTCCAGGCGGCCGCATGGCCAAGGCGTCGCCACCAGACCGTTGTACTCGCGGGGGCCTCTGCGGGCGTGTGCATCAGGGCGCCAGCAGCCCCATGCACTGGGCCTCATAAATGGCTTCCCCGCGCGAGCGCACTTGCAGCTTTTCGTACAGACGCTTCACGTAGGTGCCGATGGTATGCGGCGACACCCCCAGCAACAGGGCAATCTCCTGGTAGGCAAAGCCGCGCGCCAGCAGGTTCAGCACTTCGGACTCGCGCGGTGACAACAACGACGGCGCGGCGGGGTCGGTCACCCCGACAGCCGATGACGGAGCCGGCTGCAGCTTGCGCAACAATTGCCGGGCAATAATGGGCGTGATGGGCGACCCGCCCGCACGAAGCTCCTGAATACGCGCGACGTAATCTTCATCGGTATCGTCCTTGAGCAGGTACCCGGTCGCGCCCGCTTCGATGCTGGCCAGCACATTGCGCTGATCGCCGAAGATACTGATGACCATGATGTCGCATTCAGGATGACGCCGACGCGCCTCACGAATCACCGTGATGCCGCTGGCATCCGGCAAGCCGAGGTCCACCAGCACCACCTCGGGACGATGGCGGGCAAGCGCTGCCAACGCATCGGCGGCGGTGGCTGCCCAGGCGAGCACCCGTACACCGGCGCGCTCCGCTTCGGGCGAGGTCAGCGCGGCGTCGAAACGCGCACGCATCTGCGGGTCGTCTTCGACGACAATAATACCCAATGAAGTGTCCATCCCCACATGGTAGGCGCGACGGGGATGCGCGGATACGCACCCGTGTCCCCAATTCACGGGACAACCGCTGATCACTCATTGAATCCCGAACCGCCTGTCGCGGCACCTGTGGAAATCCATAGTTGCCCTACCGGGCCACTTCAGGGCTCGATCAAACGCCAGCGCAAGGCGCGCGCCAGGGCTTCTTCCCGAGTGCGCGCACCAAGCTTGCGGCGCGCATTGGCAATGTGCAGTTCCACCGTCACCTCCGCCAGCGACAGCGCCCAGGCAATCTGCTTGACGCGCTGGCCCGCACACAAGCGCTCCAGGCACTGGCGTTCGCGACCACTCAGCGATGGCGCGCCCACCACCGGAAACTGACACAACCGGTCATGCACGCAGAACGCCAGCAAACGCAGCGCGTCGCCGTAGCGCAGCAGCAGTTTGTCCACCTCGCTGCCCGGCAGGGTTGAACCCAGGTTCCAGGCACTGAAACCGGCTGGGCCCATCAGACGTGTGGTACAGGATACGCCGGAGCGAAAGCCATCTTCGGCGCTTTCTTCGATGATGCGCCGCTCGCGCACTTCCAGATACTGATGCTGCGCCAGATGATCGACGCCCGTACGCTGCGGCGCGTAGGTGGTGGCGCAATATCGGGGAAACGGATCATCCAGCGCGTAGCCGCTGTCCTGATAATGCGTGACCCAGGCAAACGAAAACCCCGACAACACGGTGACGGCGGAAGGCTCCGCGTGACTGACCTGGCTATCCAGATACAACACCCGATCAAAACCGAGCGCCGCGAACACGCGCGTACTCAATGCCCAGACCGCATCGGCATCCGCACATTCGGGTAATGCTTCGCTCAGCCGTTCCAGCATGCGTTCCATGGCGAGGTCTTCTATGCAGGCCTGTGGAAATCCATAGGGCTATTAACCAGCGCTTTGGCGTGAATGGCAAGACAAAGCATGCTCCCTGTGCCGCGGTGTCCCGGAAATGCGGTACAAGCCTGTCGCGGCCGCACGCCTACACTTCCCTGCACCTTCCTGAACGTATCGCGGACCTACGGCATGAATGAATTGCGGCTTTCTCATCCTGCTTCTTGTACCCGGCGGCTTGCACGGCCGTTCACCCTCAGCCTGCTCTGTGCGCTGCTGCTCACCGCCTGCGGTGGCGGTGGCGGTGGCAGCGGCGGCGGCGGCAACCCGCCCCCGGACGGCACCCTGAACTGGACGCCCGCCGCCCTGATCAGCGCGTCGGTCAATTCACAGCGCGATGCCACCGCCGTGATCGGCCCGGACGCCACCACCTTTTTCTGGGTACAGAACAACGGCGGTGAAAATGAGATCTTCGCCCGTCGCGTCAGCCTGGACAGCGACAACCCCATCGATAGCACGGAAAAAGTCAGCAGCAGCGCCAATGCCGCCAGCAACCCCAGTGCCGTGGTCGACAGCCTGGGCAATGTCACCGTCACCTGGCGCGACGTGCATAACAGCGAGTTGAGCATCTATGCCAACCGCTTCGATGCCGGCACTGGCGTCTGGCTGGGCCCCGTGGTCCTGGAAGGTCTCAGCGGCAGCGCCAGCGCCCCACTGATTGCCATCAACGATGCCGGGCAGATCGCCGTGACCTTCAGCATCGACGAGCGCAGCCTGCATTTTCTCAACTACAACGCGGGCAATAACACCTGGTCCACCCCGCTGCAGCTGATCAGCGCTCCCGTCACGCGTACCCTGACACAGGCCGATCTCGCGCACGCCGGCAACAATACCTGGCTGCTCGCCTACAGCGACGCCACCCAGAGCCCGCTCAATTCCAGCATCCAGCTGGCGCGTATCAACGCGGCCACGACGCCGGCCACCTCCAGCATCATCGATATCGCCCCCGGCACGGCAAGCACCCTCCTCAATACCCTGCCGTCGCTGGCCGTGCTGGCCAACGGTGATGCCGCCGTCGCCTACAACAGCTACGCACTGAATACCCTGACCACCACGCTCAAGGCACGCGTGCGACTGAACAATGGCACCCTGTCCAGCATCGTCCCCCTGGAAGACAACCACCTCGGCCCCCTGCCCAATGTGCGCACCCGCCTGGTGACCACACCGGACAGCCAGTTCAACGCCATCTGGTATCGCATCAATTTCAATGATCTGGATGCACGCGAAGGGCTGGTCCTGCGCCGCTTTACCGCCGCGGCCTCACCCAGCCTGGCGGCCCCCACCTTTGCGTACAACGCAGAACGCGCCGCCAGCAGTGTGGACTTCGATGCCATCACCCAGAACTCAAGAGTCTATGTGGTGTGGCAGGAAATCGAAGACGCCCAGCCCGACAACGAACTGAACCTGTGGGCCTCGTATTTTCTTGACGGATCAGGCTGGAACGCGCCCGAACGCGTAGAGCGGGATGCCCGGGTTTCCAGCGAGCCCGCACTCGTCAAACGCGGCAACAGCAACCTGCTGGTGACCTGGCTGGGCGGCGCCGGCGGCGCCAGCAGCGTGCTATTCGCCGAGCGCTGCCCCGGCGGTAGCGCGGCAGTATGCGATTAACACCCTCTTTCAGAATCAGCCCGGCACCGCCGGGCTTTGCCATGGACATACCATCATGAAACGACATCTTGCCACCGCCGTGCTGACCTCCGCCTGTCTCGCCGCCTGCGGCGGTGGTGGTGGCGGCAGCAGCACCGCCCCCGCACCGCAATGGAGCCCCACCACCCCGGCCAGCGTCAGTGGGTTGGCCCAGACCAACTCGCGCATTGTCATGGACGACAACGACATTGCCACCGTCGCGTTCAGCCAGCGCAATGCCAGCAATAATCGGGATATCCTGGCGCGACGTGTCGGCCCGGTCACCGACAACACCACTGTGCTGTTCAACGACGCCGACGCCTTCCTCAATCAGGTGCAGCATGATACCGACGGCAATGTCAGCGTTTCCTTCAGCACCAGCGGCACCCACATCAACTATCTGCGCCGTTTCAACACGGGCACCGGCACCTGGGGACCGCGCATCACCATTGCCAACAATGCCTCCTGCGAGATGGCGCTGAACAGCGCCGGCGACGCCGGCTTCCTCTGCGCGGACGCCAGCTCTGGCGACCTGTCGCTGTACGTCTATACCCTGGCTGGCAACAGCGGCACCGATGTGGATCGCGAGGACATCAGCAACCCCGCAGGCCAGCCGCAAGGCACACGCATTGTGGCTGAAGAGGATGACAACTGGCTGCTGGTATGGACCAGCATCGCCAATGAGGGCGGCACGGATATCACCCGGCTGTACAGCACCACCCTGCATGACATACAGGGCAGCACATCACCCGTGGAACTCGACACACCACTGGCTGCCGGTGACACGCTGCGCCTGCAAGGACTGGCTCATCGCGCTGGCCAGGGTAGCGTACTGAACTATCTCCGCTTAGCCGACACCCTCTTTGAGCAACCGCAATTCCTCTATGGGCAACAGCGTAATGCCACCGGAGCCTGGCAAGCGCCTGTCCCGATGTCCACGGTCGACGGTGACCCCCTGCCCTACTACGGCGCCCTGGTGCAAAGTGAACTGGTGATGTCCGCCGACGGCAGTGCCCTTCTTGTCTGGGACCACAGCCTGTCCAACGAGGCACCCCGCTATCTGGTCAGCCGCCGCCTGCCGCCGGGCAGCAGTAACTGGCGTCCCATGGTCAGCATTCCCGGTGCCAACAACCCGGGCAATATCGGTTTCCGGCTCACCGCCGTCGGCGCCCGGAGCGCGCTGGCCCTGTGGGGCGATGCCCCCGAGGACGGCGGTGTGGGCAGCACCACCCTGCGCGCCAGCCGCTTTACGCCGTCATCCGGCTGGAGCCAGCGCGGCACCGTCAGTGACGACCCGGCGCAGGTGCTTCAGGTCAATGGCCTGGCGGGCAACGCCAACGGCCGCGCCATCGTCTCCCTGCGTGACGTCACGACCACACTGAACAGCATCAGCCTGGCAGAGCTTTGCCCGGCTGCCATCATCGCGGGGTGCGCACCATGAAGCGCTATACCGCACTGCTCCTGCTGCTGATGGCTGCCAGTTTGCTGCACGGCTGCGGGGGTGACAGCAATACTCCACCGCCGCCCGACACCGACCCGGATATCGAAAACCCTGTCGACCCGGAAGATCCGATTGATCCTGAAGACCCGGTTGATCCCGTTGACCCTGTGGACCCGGAAGATCCCGTTGATCCCGAAGATCCGGTCGACCCGGAAGACCCGCCCGAGCCCGATACCGGCCTGTCCTGGCAGCGTTCTTTCCTGTTCGGCTACGCCCAGAAAGGCCCGCTGCAACAAGGCACCCAGGTTACCGTGCGCGCCCTCAACGAGCGTGGTCGCGTCGACTTCGACGTGCCCGTCTTGACCGGCGAAGTGGATGATCTTGGCCGCTTCCTCGTGGCGCCACCGGAAGGCGAATTCGGCACCACCGGCTGGACCGAAGTACTGGTCAGCGGCGACTACTTCAACGAAAGCACCGGGCAATATGTCGCCAACAACGGCTATGCCCTGCGCATGATGGCGCCGATCATCAACGGCCGTATCGAAGGCAATCTGAATGTGCTGACCCGCTTCCTGCATCAACGGGTGCGCACCTTGCTGGACAATCAGCCAAACCTCAGCTTCGCTGCCGCCCGCGCCGCCGCCCTGCAGGAAATGGAAAGCACTTTCGGCATCGCCCGCCCACCGGAACGGCTCAACATGCTGGCCTCCTGCTCGGCCCTGCCGTGCCCGCTGGCCCTGCTTAACGAACAACCCGCCGGCGAAATCCTGACCGCCGAAACCTACGACAACCAATTGCTGCTGCTGTATTCCGTCGCCTTTATGGAAGCCGGTATCACCGGCGGCCAATACACCACCATGGTCAACGGCTTCGGCAATCGCGGCGACATCACCACCGCCAACACCGACGGCGAACTGCTGCGCGATGTCAGCCGCAAGATGACCGAAGTCAACTTCACCAAGGCACGGCAGTTTCTGCTCGATAACTTTGAACGGGCGCCCGCCGGCGCCCTGTTCGAAGGGCCCGGCGCCTGGGGCCGTGTGCGCGAAATAAACCAGTGCGGCGCATCCAGCCTGTGCGCCACCAATCGCTTCTCCGACAGCGGCCTGTTCCTGCTGCAGTCACCCGACTCCGCACGCCGCGAAATCGCTGTGCCCCTGCGCGTCAGCCAGTCGGGCAGCTATCGCGTCTCCTCCGGCCAGCAGACGTCGCTGGAATCCCCGCTGTGCACCTTCACCGAAAGTTCGCTGAGCGTCGCCCGGGGCAACGACGTCCTCGGCGCCCGGCTGGGCAATAACACCATCAGCGTGGATGTCGCACTGGTCCCCCAGGAGGAGTACACCGTGTTTGTGCAGCGCGACTGCGCCAACAACCCCGCCGTGATCCACGCCATCGGCGTCACCCCACTGGTGTCCCACGAGCCCGTCAGGCTGGTACGCGAAAATGAACCACCGCAACTGATCGAAGACGGCACTTTCATCTGGACCCTGCCCGGCCAGAACGGCGGCGCC
This sequence comes from Isoalcanivorax indicus, assembly GCF_003259185.1. Lineage (NCBI taxonomy): Bacteria > Pseudomonadati > Pseudomonadota > Gammaproteobacteria > Oceanospirillales > Alcanivoracaceae > Isoalcanivorax > Isoalcanivorax indicus. The sequence continues at coordinate 874,668 of NZ_QGMP01000001.1, read as the reverse complement.
GGCTCAGACGTGGCCTACTACAGCTTTATCACCCGCTATAACGCCACCCGCCATCAACTGGTGCTGGATTCCGAATTCACCCGCGACGAGATTGAAATCAACATCTTCAGCCGCCCCGACGTGGATAACCGCACCCTGATACAGACCCTCACCACCACGCTTGAGGATCGCAACGCCGCCATCGACCTGACCGGCCTGCAACCCGACAGCCGCTACCAACTGGAAATTCGCCGCCTGGCATTCCAGCCCCGGCAAGCCTTCGCCGACATCCCGGGCCACGAGAATCTGACCTATGACTACACCGTGCGCCTGGGCGGCACGCCCCTGCCACCGGAACGCGTCGTCTGGACCGACCGCCCCACCGACAACCTGTTCTATGCCTACACCGACATCACGGCGCTCAACAGCGATTATGTGCTGACGGCCATCAACCCGGACATGGACACCGTGCGCGTGCAACTGATCGACGAAACCACCAGCACCCTTTATCTGGTTTTCGATCACGTCTATGCCATCCATGACGGCATCGCCTTGCCACTGCCGATGGAACCGGGCCGCAGCTATCGCATCCGGTTGGTCGCCAGCTTCCGCGATACGTTGCCCGTCGAGCAGATTCCGCCTGGTCCCGATCCGGCAGCGGCGGGGTTTTCACTGGAAGTGACGGCGCGGTGATTTCGGTGAGGTCTATGCCAGTGCCCTTAACCAGAGGGACTGTACTTCGTCTACCAACGCCTGGCGGCTGATGCCCTGGGGCGGCGCGAGTACGGCGCCGTGAATCTGCGCCTCCAATCCTTGCACCAGCAACAAGGCCCGCGCTTGCGGATGCGGGCCACCAACCCCGAGGCGCACCAACTGCTGCGCCACCGCCGCTGCCAACAGGCTCTCGAGTTGCCGGAACCGTGCTACCGCATCGGGCGTGCGTGGCGTCTGATCAAACAGCAGCCGATGCATGGCCGGGTCCTGCTCGTGCAGGGCCACCGTGGTGTGGATGAGGCGCTGCAGGGTCTCTGGCAAATCAGGTTCATCGCGCAGCAAACCGGCAAAGGTCTCCTGCAATACCAGCCCCGCCTCGCTGATATGACGCTCCGCCAGCGCCATCAGCAACGCATCCTTGTTGGGGAAATACTGATACAGCGAACCGATGGACACCCCGGCGCGTTCCGCCACCGTGTTGGTGGTGGCCGCATAGCCCTGCTGCCCGAAAACCTGAGCTGCAGCATCGAGGATGGCCTCCCAGGTGGCCTGAGAACGGCGCTGGCGGGGCTTTTTGCGCGGCGTTGCCCGCGAGTGGCTGGCATGGGATGACATAGGCGGAATGCGAGTAGTGGTGGCCCCGGATAAATGTGAGGATTACTCACATAATCACGAACACCGCCACCCCCGTCAATCCGGAGCGACCGATGCCCCAGCCTTATAATCACAGCGACTACACCGCCTGCCTGCCGCCACACTGGCAAGCGCGCGCCAGCGCCAAACCCCAGGCGACCTGGTGGCCGTGGCGAGACATGACGCTGCACATCGCCCGAGCGCCCAACCCGGAGGCCCCGGTGAGGATGCTGATCCTGCATGGTGGCGGCGGTCACTCCGGTGCCCTGTGGCCCGCCGCCGCGCTGGCCGCCGACATCGGCTACGACGTGCTGGCGCCGGATCTGCCCGGCTACGGCCAGACCCGCGTGCCTGATCCCGCCGCCGTGCGCTATCCGGACTGGGTGGATTGCGTGGCCGACCTGCTGCGCGCCGAAACCGCCACTGATCCCCGGCCCCTGATCGTTGTGGGCGCCAGCATGGGCGGCCTGCTGGGCTATTCCGCCATTGCCCGGGCGGGCGCCCCGTCTGTCACGCATCTGGTGGCCACCTGCCTGCTGAATCCGGCTGACCCCGTGACCTGGCCCGCGCTGTCCCGCTGGGGTGGCGCCACCAGCCTGCGGCTGTTGCGCCCGCTGATGCGGCGGCTCGGCCCGCGCCTGCGCCGTTTGCGCGTACCGCTGCGCTGGCTGGTGCCCATGACCCGCATCGCCAACCACCCGCGCCTGTCCCGGCTGTGCAGCACCGATGCCCGGGGCGGCGGCGGGCGCGTAGCGCTGGGGTTTCTCAGCAGCTTTCTGTTCTCGCAACCTGAAGTCGCACCCGAGGCTTTTCATGCCGTGCCGGTCACCCTGATCCATCCCGGCGACGACCACTGGACCCCCGCCGGCATGAGCCTGCCCTTCTTCGATCGCATCGCCGCCGAAAAAGCCTATGTGGTGCTGGAGGGCGCCGGGCATTTCCCGGTGGAGGAACCGGGCGTTACACAGATGCATGACACCCTGCAGCAGCTCTATCACCGGTACGCCTGAAGCTCCCCGCCCGACCGCGTGTGACCCTGCAGAACCCCACAGTCACAAAAACCAACCCCGGGGGGGTCAAAGTCCCCCCGGGGTTGCCTATACTTGGCGACCCGGTTTGTATCGGATGGTGGTAATGCCCGCCAAAACGTGAGCAAACACTCACATGAATTCACGGGACCATGCGCTTTTTCATTGGGAGAGCACCAACATGATCTATTCAGGCAAGGCCGTCAGCGCCCAGCTTCTGGATGACGGTATCGCCGAGCTGAAGTTCGATCTTCAGGGCGAGTCCGTCAACAAGTTCAATCGCGAGACCATCGAAGATCTCGGCAAGGCCGTCGAGGCCCTGAAAGGCGACAGCAGCATCAAGGGTGTGGTCGTGACGTCCGCCAAAGGCGTATTTATCGTCGGCGCCGACATCACCGAATTCACCGACATGTTCAAACAGACCGAAGAGGAAATCGCTGGCTGGTGCCTGAAGGCCAACGAAGTCTTCACTGCCTTTGAAGACCTGCCCGTGCCCACCGTGTGCGCCATCAACGGCATCGCCCTGGGCGGCGGCCTGGAAATGGCGCTGACCTGCGACTTCCGCGTGATGAGCACCGACGCCCAAGTCGGCCTGCCGGAAGTGAAGCTGGGCCTGTACCCGGGCTTCGGCGGCACCGTGCGCCTGCCGCGCCTGATCGGTGTGGACAACGCCGTGGAGTGGATTGCCGCTGGCGGCCAGCACAAACCGGAAAAAGCCCTGAAAGACGGCGTAGTTGACGCCGTAGTAGCCCCCGACGCCCTGCGTGATGCCGCCATCGCGCTGGTGAAGGAATGCCTGGCCGGCAAGATCGATCATCAGGCCAAGCGCAACGAAAAGCTGGTCGCACTGAAACTGCCGCCGCTGGAAAGCATGATGGCCTTCCAGACCTCCAGCGCCTTTGTGGCCCAGCAAGCGGGCAAGAACTACCCCGCGCCGATGGCCGCCGTGAACGTGATGCAGCAGCACGCTGGCATGACCCGCGACAAGGCCCTGGAAGCCGAAGCCAAAGGCTTCGGTAAAGTCGCCAAGACCTCCCAGGCGACAGCACTGGTCGGCCTGTTCCTGGCCGACCAGGCCGTGAAGAAAGCCAACGGCGCGCACATCAAGAAAGGCGCCGCTGACATCAACCAGGCCGCCGTACTCGGCGCGGGCATCATGGGTGGCGGCATCGCCTACCAGAGCGCCCTGAAAGGCACCCCGATCATCATGAAGGACATTGCCGACAAGGCACTGGACCTGGGCATGAGCGAAGCCTCCAAGCTGCTGACCAAGCGCGTTGAGCGCAAGAAGATGGACGCAGCAAAGATGGCCAAGACCCTGTCTGCCATTCGCCCGACCCTGAACTACGGCGACTTCGGCAACGTGGACGTTGTGGTGGAAGCGGTTGTTGAAAACGAAAAGATCAAGCAGTCCGTGCTGGCCGAAACCGAAGGCCACCTGAAAGATGACGCGGTGCTGGCCTCCAACACCTCCACCATTTCCATCACCCGCCTGGCCACCGCCCTGAAGAAGCCGGAAAACTTTGCCGGCATGCACTTCTTCAACCCGGTGAGCATGATGCCCCTGGTGGAAATCATCCGCGGCGAAAAAACCTCTGACGCCACCATCGCTACCCTGGTGAAGTACGCGCAGAAGATGGGCAAGAATCCCATCGTGGTCAACGACTGCCCCGGCTTCCTGGTGAACCGCGTGCTGTTCCCCTACTTCGGCGGCTTCGGCATGCTGATGCGCGACGGCGCCGACTTCCAGGCCGTGGACAAAGTGATGGAGAAATTCGGCTGGCCCATGGGCCCGGCCTACCTGATGGACGTGGTCGGCATCGACACCGGCGTGCACGCTGCGCAAGTGATGGCCGAAGGCTTCCCGGAGCGTATGCAGTACGACTTCAAGGATGTCTCCACCGTGATGTACGAGAACAAGCGCTACGGCCAGAAGAACGGCGTGGGCTTCTACAAGTACGAAGAAGACAAGAAGGGCAAGCCGAAGAAAGTGGTCGACGAGAGCACTTACGAGCTGATCAAGCCGCACGTGGCCGAGCGCCAGGAATTCGATGCCGAGGAGATCATTGCCCGCATGATGATTCCCCTGTGCACCGAGACCGTGCGCTGCCTGGAAGACAACATCGTTGGCTCCGCCGCCGAAGCAGACATGGCCATGATCTATGGCATTGGTTTCCCCCCGTTCCGCGGTGGGCCGCTGCGCCACATTGATTCCATTGGCGCCAAGGCATTCGTCGAACTGTGCGACAAGTACGCACACCTGGGCGGCATCTACGAAGCACCGCAGATGCTCAAAGATATGGCCGCCAAGGGCGAGAGCTTCTTCGCCTGAGCCCGGACAGAGGAGATTTGAACATGAGTCTGAACCCGAGAGACGTTGTCATCGTAGATGCTGTCCGCACCCCGATGGGCAAGTCGAAAAATGGCCAGTACCGCAACGTGCGCGCCGAGAAGCTGTCAGCCCTGCTGATCGAAGCCCTGAAGCAGCGCAACCCGAACTGGAACACCGCCGAAACTGAAGATGTGATCTGGGGCTGCGTTAACCAGACCCTGGAACAGGGCATGAACATCGCCCGTAACATCGCCATTCTGGCAGACCTGCCGCGCACCACCGCCGCGCAAACCGTGAACCGTCTGTGTGGTTCCTCCATGCAGGCCCTGCACATGGCGGCGCAGTCCATCATGACCGGCAACGGCGACGTATTTGTGGTCGGCGGCGTGGAGCACATGGGCCACGTGGGCATGATGCACGGCATCGACCTGAACCCCGAAGCCTCCAAGTACGTGGCCAAGGCCTCCAACATGATGGGCCTGACCGCCGAAATGCTCGGCCGCATGCACGGCATCAGCCGTGAAATGCAGGACGAGTTCGGCGTGCGCTCCCACAAGCTGGCCTGGGAAGCGACCGTGGAAGGCCGCTGGAAGAACGAGATCGTGCCGATCGAAGGCCACGACGCCAACGGCTTCAAAGTGCTGTGTGAAATCGACGAAGTGATCCGCAAGGACGCCTCGCTGGAAGGCATGCAGAGCCTGAAGCCCGTGTTCGACCCGCGCAGCGGCACCGTGACCGCCGGCACCTCCTCCGCCCTGTCGGACGGCGCCTCGGCCCTGCTGGTGATGAGCGCCGAACGCGCCCAGGCCCTGGGCCTGAAACCGCGTGCCAAGATCCGCGCCATGGCCGTAGCAGGCTGCGACGCCGCCATCATGGGCTACGGCCCGGTACCGGCGACGCAGAAAGCCCTGAAGCGCGCAGGCCTGACCATGGACGACATCGACTACGTTGAACTGAACGAAGCCTTTGCCGCCCAGTCCCTGCCGGTCGCCAAGGACCTGAAGCTGCTCGACAAAGTGGACCAGAAGGTGAACCTGAACGGCGGCGCTATCGCCCTGGGCCACCCGCTGGGCTGCTCCGGCGCGCGCATCACCGGCACGCTGCTGAACGTGATGGAGTGGAAAGGTGGCACCCTGGGCCTGGCGACCATGTGTATTGGTCTGGGTCAGGGGATTGCTACGGTGATTGAGCGGGTTTGATGGTTTGAGCCTGTAAGATCAGAACGGAAAAGCCCGGCTATGCCGGGCTTTTTTTATGGACGAGCAAGAATATGTTCGGCCAACCATGGTACAAACTGGCGCGGGGGCTTCTTACACTTAATCTTCAGTTTTCAATTCTTTAAGGTGTACAACATTATCCGCCCTCTCCTTTTCATAGTTCTCACTTTTTGAGATAAATGCAACCATCTGCCTGATCATTGAAATACCCAGAAAATTTTTCTCCGATCTGCTTAAACAGTAAACTATATACTCTTCTCCTGCTTCTATACCTACATATATTTGGCTAAAACTATAGACGCCGTCTCCAATACCATTTGTATTGGAACATTTCACATTAAACAGGTACTCACCTTCACTTAAAACAAAGGTCGATGGAAGAGAAGTCATGAAAGACACAGCGGCAATTTCTTTACCCTCCGCATCCCTTACATTCATAAAGTTGGTAAACAACTGATCGCCAGATAACCAGCGACCTATGTCTTCAGTCGACACCCTCGCCAGCTCAGACTCCGGCAACATGTCTGGATTATGGACAATTGGATTTACTGAGCAACCGCCTAGATATACGAACAGCACCAAAATAATAACTTTGCATTTCATATTAACCCCCCCAATTAATCCCAAGCATAGCACTCGCTTAAGCTGATTAACCTGCTACCACTTTAGCGGACACTTTAGACATAGTGTGGACTTACCCCAATCACGAGGGCCTCCACCCGCTCGCAATCTGCCTCATGAAGCCCCCTTATCAACACCAGTATTCATATCTCGTTATAGGTCATATCCAGGCGCCCCACAAACCAGTTCTCACCACTCCCTGTCAGTAAAAGCTGCTGCCTCGCCCGCGTCATGCCCACATACAACAGGCGCACCTCCCACTCCAGATTCTCTTCGTCATCTTTCAAGCCGCCCAGGCCTGCCAACACCACAGTATCGAATTCCAGTCCTTTGCTGCTTTGTCGCGTTAGCAGGGTCACCCTGTCGGCATTGGTGTTATAACGCTTCTTGTCAGCGGTGCTTCTCAGCCAGGCGCAGGGGATATCATTGTTCATCAGCGCGCGCTGCAGGATCTCGGCCTGTCGGTGGTGGCCGTAGATCACGGCGATATCGTCCAGTGAGTGGCCTTGCAGGTGCCATTTGCGGATGCAGCGGGCGATGTAGTGGGCTTCGTCGTTGAAGTTGTCGAACTTGCGGAATTGGGGTGCCGGGCCGCTGCTGCCGGCCACCTCCGGGGCGATCAGGGGGATGTGGTCTTCATCCGCATCCTGGGCTTGCAGGAAGTCTTTGGCAAAGTCGTAGGCGAAGCTGAGGATTTCGCGCGTGTTGCGGTAGTTCAGCTTGAGGATGGTGGTGCGGCCTCGGGCCTGGATGCCCGCGCTGGAGAGCGGGAACTTCAGGTTGCTCCGCTTTTTATAGATGGATTGGGCGTCATCATAGAGCAGCAGCAAGGAATTGGTGTCCGGGTCAATCATCTGCACGATGAGCTTGAGCCATTCCTGCTCGAAGTCGTGGCCTTCATCGATCATCACGGCGCTGTACTGGGCGCGGGGGATATGGCCTTTATCCACTGCTTGTATGACGGTGCTCACCTGCCGTTCCCAGTATTCTTCGCCGTTCCCTGGCCGCAGGTTCACGTTGTAGGTTTGGAGTTGCAGGCCGCACCATTCGTGGAAGTGATGCACCTGTACTTTATCGCCAACACCCTTTTCAGCAATAAAGCTGCGCAGCTTGGCCGCCAGGGTGATGTTGAAGCACAGCACCAGAATAGGTTTGTTGACGGCCTGGGCCAGATGCAGACAGCGGTAGCCCAGAATCAGGGTCTTGCCGGACCCGGCCACGCCATGCACCACGCGGTGGCCGTCGCCCATGCTGCGGGCCAGCTGCTCCTGTTGCAGATCCATCACGCGGACGATATCCGGAATGCTATAGCTGGCTATCGGGGTGTCATCTTCCGTATTAATGGCAAACAAGTCCTGCTGCGGCGCGTTGATGCGCACCTCCGGAAACAGGTTCCAGCGGATGCGATCAATCTGCGGCAAGGACAGCTTGTCGCCAAAGGCATACTCGAACATGCCCCACAGCCGGGACTGAAAGACCTCAGGATCGACGGTGGCGATCATTTCATCACGGCAGATCAGGCGATGAGGCGGCAGCACCAGCTCTTGGTCTTGCTCGCTGATCGCCTCATCCCATTGCTTGCGGGTGATATTCGGGAACACCACACCGTAGCCGTAGGGGAAGCACAGCCGACCATGGAAGCGCCCGCCCTGTTGCCTAAGCTGCTCGTCACGCTGAAGCTGGTTCACTGCCACATGGGCGCACTGACGTACCTGCTCCAGAGGGTTGCTGACGATCTTCAGGCCTTGAGAGGTATGTATTTCGGCGTCTTGCGGGGTAATGCGCTTGAGGGCGTCGAGCTTCCAGTCTTTCACTTCCAGGAACAGCAGGCCCCGGGCGGGGTGCAGGATGATGAAATCCGGATAGCGCCGCCGACGGCCAACCGGGATGTCGTACCAGATAGTGTAGTCATCCTCCAACAGCAACTCCAAGCGCTGCCCCAAGCGGCGTTCGCCTGAAGTCATGTTGCGGAGCGTGTTGAGTTGCGGGATGACCTTGGCCATGCCTTACTGCCCCTCGCGTTCAATATAGTGGGCGCTCCACGCCATCACCCACTCTACCGCAAAATTGTTACCGTGTTTCTTCCTCACCCTTGACCTCCAGACGCGAAGTTCACAGCTGCCCTGAACGAAAAACCAGGAATTCAGCGATCAGATCACCTGAAGTGCAACTCAATTTCATTCAGATTATTCTCTGTATAAATCCTATAGCTTGAAAGCTCTGGAATATTGCTCTGCAAGCACTCCATTTCAGCCATCAAACTCTCAGGACCACAGATGCAATTATTCTCTACAAAACCTATCTCTCGCAGGATTCCATTTCTGAACATTCCCACCTTTATCATACTGTTCGTTAAATTCTCGGCCATTTCCAATGACGCATCACTATAATAGTGTATGCGGAACCTCTTATCCTTGAGAATCGATATTACATTATCACCATTATCCCGCCATATCTTCTCATGACGCAGAAATTCATCACTCTTGTGCCTTTCAAGATCAATCAAGGCAGAGTCAAAATAATCTTTTAACGAGAAATCCTGATGAATTTTTACTATATCTTCGATGCGAGGTGAATACCAGTTCACTTTCTTCCCGACTCGATCATCAATTGATTCGGTCATAAATGATATTAATTCTTCGGGATAGTCATCACTATCAAGAATAACTTCAATGTCCCCATCCTCAATCTTGTACCATTTGTAGGGGAATGAAGACCCTTCGTAAAACTCGTTGGCATACGTCACCAAGCCTTCAATCCCCACAATCTTATTGAGTGCCTTGCTCGACGCGTCCCGATTCTTTCGTGATAGAGGTATCCAAGAAATATTACTTCCATTTTTATCTTCATAATAATGAAAGTTTTTATACTGCTTTGAGAAAATACCCCTTAATATTTCCTCTTCAACATAAGGATAAAAATAGCAGCAAAGGTCAACTTCAATTTCATTCTTATCGTCCTCTATATTCTGGGTCTCGGTGTCATGGGATCCTGGCTCATCATATTCGAAACTATCCTCCTCACATTCCAGTGGATCTCCGTCTTCATATGAAACCCATGAATCATTCACCTCTGCCCCCAGCGCCATAAACACCGCCGTGAGCAACGGCAGGCCCAAATTTGCATGCAATCCCCACATCCAGGAAATCTCGACTTGTCGCCCCTCCCTTTCAACAAAATCGGGAGCCATATTACTAGCCAGATCTTCCTGTTCCATCCATATGCGATCAGCTTGCGGCCTAACCTGGCAAGCAAAGGAGAAAAAGTGTTTGAAGTGCGGGCGATTTTCATCCCGCACGTACCTCAGGAGCCATTTGTAATCAGTCTGGTTGGCCCTTATGGGTCGCTCGAATAGCGCTCTCGCCTCTTCGCTAAGATTACCAATCAGTGCCAGAAATTGATCCGTTCCAATGCGCTTGCCGTTTCGCGGCTGTTCCATATTCTTGAATATGTCGCACACTGCGGCAGCCATTTTATTATCTTTGAAAGTCGCCTTAATCGTCGCGGTATCTTCCGACATACATCATGCCCTTTTTTAATAAGCTCCCCTGCCTCAGGATTCATACCATTTCCAATAATTTTTAGTTTTTCACTCAAATCAGTTAAAACCCTCCATAGAGATATAATTCCTATTTATGGGGGAATGATTGATCCAGCCTTCGTTCTCAGGCGCTCCCAGATACGCTACCGCCCTACCCGACATCCCACGCATCATCCCATGCGTAGCGAGCATCACTATTTTCCAGCGTATTGATAGCGTTGCGGCAGCACCTCTATCGGGCGCTTGTCCGGCATGCCAGTAACCCTGTCCTGATACTGCCCCGCCGGAAATGTGATGGCAACCCCATACAGCGGTATGGGGTTGCCGGCGTTCAGGCAACAATATTGTTGATTCTCGGCCGTTCGCGGAACAGTTGGTCCATTTCGCCCTGGTAGTAGGCCTCTACGCGGGGGTTCATCACCTTCTTCCACAGGGGTGGGATCAGGGCCAGCACATACATGGCGGCGTAGCCGCCGGGCAGTTGTGGGCTGTCTTCGTAGTGGCGCAGTACCTGATAGCGGCGTTTGCCGTAGGCGTGGTGGTCGCTGTGGCGTTGCAGCTGGAACAGGGCCAGGTTGGTGAGGAAGTAGTTGGAGTTCCAGCTGTGTGCCGGGGTAACGCGTTCGTATTTGCCGTTGTCCAGTATGCGGCGGTGCAGGCCGTAGTGTTCGACGTAGTTGATCACTTCCAGGGTGCTGCCGGCCACCAGGCCCACCAGCAGGAAGAAGACGGCGCCCTGCCAGCCCCAGAGCAGGAAGAAGGACAGTGCGAACAGGCCGCTGATGGCGTACCACCAGATCAGTTCGTTGTGCACGCTCACGGGATGCTTGCCTTGGCGCTTGAGGCGCTGGGCTTCCAGTTGCCAGGCGGTCAGGAAGTTGTGCGCCAGGGCGCGCGGCAGAAAGTGCCAGACACTCTGGTTGAATTTGGCGGAGGCGCCGTCGTTCGGGGTGGCCACAAACACATGGTGGCCACGAATATGCTCCACCTTGAAACCGGCATAGCAGACGCTGGCGAGCAGCAGGCCGCCGAAGCCGCTCTCGATTTTCGCGTCTTTGTGGACCAGCTCATGGGCCAGCACGATGCCGATGGCGCCACCCACGGTGCCGATCGAGAGAATCCAGCCGGCCTGGCCCAGCAGGGAGTAGTCGTTGGTGGCAAAGATATGCCCGGCGAAATACAGCACCGCCAGCCAGACCGCCCCCAGAATAAACGGGAACACGCGGTAGAGGCGTTCCCGGGTCATGGCAGGCACATCGGTGTGTTCGTCCGGGTTGCTCGGGTCTTTGCCAACGATGTAGTCCAGCACCGGGACAATGCCAAACACGGTGAAGTAGATCAGCCAGGCCCAGTAGTCCTGAGTGCCGGACTCGCGGCCCATATAGGCCGCCAGCGGCAGTACGGGCAGGACTGCCAGCCAGAACAGCAGGAAGCCCCACTTCTTGATGCGCATCATGGTGTTGGGGTCGATATTCTCAAGCATGGTCTGTCTCCGGACCGGTCAATGGGATCAGTTCGATGCCATTGAACAATGTCACGGTTGTTGATGTATTGATCTACATCAACGACCTGTTTCACGCCAATCCTCCCGCAAGCTGGCGAGGTGGGCCCTCAGACCGGGCAGCAGACTAAAGAGCTGGTGGGGTCAGACATTTGAGAGCCTGAGCGCGTGCGGTAGACTCATTGCAAGAGACGAGGTGAACCAGATGAACAGAGCTCAGACCCTGCGACTACTGCGGGACCATATGCCAACCCTGGCTGGCGAATATGATGTTCGCTCTCTGGCGCTGTTTGGCTCAATGTCTCGTGATGAAGCCCGCGAGGGTAGCGATATAGACATCCTTGTCAGCTTTGACGGCCCGGCCACATCGGCTCGCTATTTCGGGGTCCAGTTTTATCTGGAGGACCTGCTGGGTCATCCCGTGGATCTGGTCACGGAGAAAGCACTCCGCCCTGAACTCAAGCCCTATATCGAGCGAGATGCGCTGCGTATCTGAGCCCCACAACCATCTCCGCAAGCGAACTTGAAGCAACTTTGGGCTGTGTCAGTAGACGCGGACCAATGGGCTCTTAGCTCGGCGGCGATCTCTTATGGGGACCGACCGGCACAGTCTTGGGCCCTGGCTTTGGAGATGTCTTTGCAGGTGATGATGGTGGGGACCGCTTGTAGGGTTTTACCGGGACCGTTTTTTTAGCCATTCTGATTCCTCCAGATTAAGGCCAAGCTACTAAACCCGTTTCCTTGAGCCTGATCGCCATTGCGTTAACTGATACCTTGAACTGATCAGCCAATGATACAAACCGTCGATTACCGAGTGATTCACACCTCGCAATTGCAAGCTCTCGTTGTAGCGAATCGGCGTCACAATAAAGCAACGCCTCTGGATCCTCTGGCTTTAGCGCATACGCCAGGTTATTGCAGAATCTTATTGGAGCAACGACGCCAAATGTATGCTGAAAGGCATTGCGAAGTAGGTTCTCTGGAATCAAGAAGAAAGCGGCAAATTTGTCCGCTTCACGCTCCATGTGGTTACGCTGTGGCCTCACTAAGACATCACCATCTACAGCCCGGTCTCGATGCATGACATTTTGTTCATGCATGCACCAATGCCCCACTTCATGCATCGCGGTAAAACGCATGGTCTTTAGGGGAAACTCCGCCGAAACCGCTATCTTCCCGGCTTGCCGATCCAGCAAGCCCGCTATCTGGAACTTGGGGTTACTTCCCGGGAAGTGGTTCGGGATGTCCGGCAGTTCAAGATAACGAACGCCTAGCACCTGACACACAAGTTCAGGCTCCAGAAGCTCAATCGGAGATGAGGGCTCGCTCCCCAGAAGCTCAAAGCGCCTGGACCAGAGTTCTTTATGAAGCCGCCTTGCTTCGCTGTAGGGCCTTTCTGCGTTTTCAGTCATCTCAAACACCACATGTTGTGCCACATACTAAAATAAGCACAACATATTGATTGTGTCAACTGTATCACAAAAATCAGGCATAGCGTCTGTAGCAGCCGCCAATCCAGCCGCCGGGGCGCCTATCACGGTTGCGGCGGCCCTCCCACTCCATAGAATTGCCCCCCCCGCTCCGGATAACCGCCAAACCGGTAGGACACGCTATGAGGATTACCCGGCACCACCAATCCACGGGTGCCTGATTAGTGGGCCAAGGGGGCAAGAGGCAAGGGCAGGATCGAAGGCCAAAAGGGACACGCTTTGGTGGATGGGCGTCACTTGAATATTCAGCGACTGATGCAGACTAGCCGACCCTTCCTCAGCCCTTAATTTTTATTCACCCCATTTGGCCAGCACCGTGCTCACCTCTTCCGGGGCCGCGAAGTCACCAGCAGCGGCCTCCTGCACAGCATCTTGCAGTTCTCGCACCCGCCATTCGTTCAGTTCGATGAAATTGCGGATGGCCTCGGCAGCCAGCAACGACTTGCTTCGGTTAGTGGCGCCGGCAAGGTGATCCAGCTGCGTCTTGAGTTCGAGCGGCAGTCGGATGGTGATGGTGGTCGTTTCAGGCATGGGATTGCCTCGATAGGCTCTAGCGTGTGCTCGTCTTCTTTCGGGGGTCCGCTATTCTTTGTCGGTAAATACAGAGAGGCCCGCTTTCTGGGCGGGCCTCTCTGCGAACTGTTAAAAGACTGCCTGCAAACCCGTTAATCAAAGCGTTGCAATGATTAACCAAGCCGCTTTCAAGTCAATCCTGAGTTCAATTTTTATCCTTAGCATATCCTGTTCCTCGCACGGAATTATTGCGAAACACGCCCACTATCAACCTGTTTCGCAATAATTCCGCCCGAGACCCAAAACTGCCTCAGACACTCCCTGCCACCGCTGTTTGCCCTGGCGCCCCAGCATCCAAACGGTGAAGATCGTCTGAGCAAGACTAGCTGGCTTCCGCTCCAGACTCAATTGGTTCAGTCAATCCTCCCTCACCAACACCACATAACGCTGCGTATCACTGGTCGTGCTGTAGCGGTTGGTCTGCCCGCTGCGAATACCCACTACCCAGGCGGAGTTGCTGCTGCCGAGGTCGGGGGTCGCGCTCCAGAATGCGCCGTTGCTCAGGCCGCTGCGGAAGACGCTGGTGTCCAGGGCCGGGGTGGCGCGTTGTTTGTCGATGATGGAGAACAGTTCCTGGATGTTCGGCAGGCGCCAGCCGTCGACGCTGTCGGCATAGGCCAGTGCGGCCTGCCAGGTGAAGCGCTCTGCGGTGCCGAGGCAGTCGCCGTTGTCGAAGGTTTGCCCGGCGGCGCAGCGGCGCCAGTGTTGCCCGGTGCGTTGGTGCAGCGCGGTGTCGTCGGAGACGGTAAACCCGGCTTCGTCCAGGGGGCCGTCCACGGCCTGGCCGCTGACCAGCATCACGGCGCGTGCGCCGTCTTTGTCTCGGTCATAGGTGGTGCTGGACAGGAACGACAAGAGCCAGGCGCGGGACGGCGTGGCGGCGGATGAGGTGGCGCTCCACAGGGCGCTGCGGGGCACATTGGGGAAGTGCTCGCCGGGCAGTGGGCTGCCGCCTGCAGGTTGCGGTGTGCGCGCCTGAATGGCGTGCAGTTCGTGCATGGACGGCAGGCGCCAGTTCTGTTGGCCGCACAGGCCGTCCTGATTGACCGCGGCAGCGAAGGCGTGGGTGTCGCAGGCGCTGCCGCTGCAGTCGCCGCCATCGATCGCGCCGGCATCGCCGCCGTTGGTGGCAGTGTCGGGGTCATGCCAGGTGTAGGTGTTGCCCTGGTGACGCAGGGCGCCGCTGTGGTTGATTTTCGCTTCCCAGAGCAGGCCGGTGACGTTGTCGCGGGTGCAACCCCATTGATCAGCGGCGGGGCCCAGGGCGGGTTCGGGTGGGCAATCGCCCTGCCCGGCGGCATCGCCGTTGTGGCAGATGCGGCTGAAGTCGAAGGCGTCCGGGCCGTCGCCGCTTTTTAGCAGGGTGCCGTCCAGTGCTGCGGCCATGCGGCCGAATTCAGCGTCCTGGCCGGGGAAGTCGGCCACCGGGCATGGCAGGTCGCGTTCGCCGTCGGCGGTGCAGGCCGGCACGCCGGTGCCGGGCAATCCGCCCACCGGGGCAAAGAAAGGCGTGGCGCTGGCTTGGTTGCCGGGCAGGCTTTCGTTGTCGCCGTCCACGTGGGTGACCACAAAATAATATTCGCGGCCGTTCTGCAAGCCGCGCACATGGGCGGGCGGTGCGTCCACGGTGTGGCGGTTGTGATCGGCGAGTGTGCCAATGTCGGCGATGTCGTGAATGGGCTCGCTGGCCACATAGATGTGATAACTGGCGCCCTGCGGCACGGGGGCCCAGTCAAGGTGTACCTGCCCGTCGTAGCCCAGGGCGTCGGCCTCAAGATCGGTGGGCACCGTCATTGCAGCGAAGTGGGCGGTCACCTCGATGTCGGTCTCAACGGCCATGTCCTGGCGCGTGGCGTCGGTGTTGCCGTCGGACCATTCGGTAAAGCGGTAGCCCGGGTCCGCCACCGCAGTGACGGGCGCGCCATCATCACCGCGTCGTACGGTCTGCTCGGCGGGGCCTTGTACTTCGCCGTCGTCGGCAGCCAGGTAGAGCAGTGTGTAGCTGGGCGTGGCGCTGCTACTGCCTCCGCAGCCGGCAGCAAGAAACAGCGCAGCAAGCAGCCACGTTACGGCAAAACGTCTTGTTGTCATGGACCCCACCTTGTTTTTTCACTCTGATTTATTCACAACCGAAAAGGTGTCGGCGCCTCGCTCCTTCCCCAAGGAGGGCTTTCCCCACGGGCCTGACAAGGCCGCTGCGGTGGGCGCCGACGCAAACACTCTAATGGATGGGATAAGGGGGGATTGTGCTCAGACTGACATGGTGGGGTGGCGGCGTGTGCGCCAGACACCGGGGGCGCAGCCATAGGTGTCGCGGAAGGCGCGGGAGAAGTGACTCTGGTTGACGAAGCCTTGTGCCACGGCGATATCGAGCACACTGCGGTGTGCCTGCAACGGATCAGCCAGGTCGGCTGCCGCTGCAGCCAGGCGCTGCTGACGCAGCCTGGGGCCAAAGCGTTGCCCGGTATCCGCCAGCACGCGGAACAGGTGGCGTTCGGAGATGCCCAGTTCGGCGGCCAGCCGCGCGGGGGTCAGGCTGGCGCAGTGCAGGCGCCGGGCCATGAGCATGTCGGCGGCGCGGGCGTAGACCTGATCCATATCGCCGTGGGTCAGCGGCGCCTCGCCGACAATGCCCTGTTCGCGCAAGGCGAGGGTCAGCAGGCCGCTGAGTTGATCAGCGTGCGCGGCCTCTTCGGTCTGACTCTGCACAGAGTGCGGCGGCCGAGAGTGCTGTTGAGAGCGCTTCTGGATAGACAGACGCGGCAAGCCCGCCATGAAGCAGGCCAACAGGCGAGCATGGGGCGCCGCAGGGTGACGCTGTGCAGGATTGAACAACACCGGCCCGGCCGCGAGGCGCGCTGTCGCTTGCGGCGGTAAACGCCCGGCGGGCACCTGCAGGGTCAGCACGTTCATGCGGCGCGGGAAAGACAAGGCGCCGGGCAAATGATGGTTGTCGGTGAGAATCAGTGTGCCGGGGGCGATGACATCGGTACGCCCCGCCAGTGTTTGCACAGCAACGCAGCCGTGCAAGGCCATCACCAGGCCGTAGCGATAGGGGTTGGCGGCGCCACAGGCCCGGTTCTGGCCGATGGCGTGGGCGCCGCCCTGCCCGTGCACCAGATCCATGCCGGCCAGGGATCGCGCCCGCAAGCGCGCCACAAAGGGCGCGTTCGCCGCACCGCGGCGGTCCAGCCGGAACGGCGCGAGGCGCGCCTGTAGGGCAGCTTCATAAAAAGCGAACTGGTCCCCCGGGGACAGGCTCGCCGTGTCAATCAACGGGAACATGTCCGCAGGGTACCCGATTCCCCGAATGGGCGCCCGCCGAATGGGCCCCCGCATGGACCGTTCAATCCATGGGGTCCATATCCAGAAAGTCGCTGCAGGAGGCAAACCGCAGCGTGCGTGTGGCCTCGGTAGTGAACACTTGCGCAAACACGGCTTGCGATGCGCCCGCGGTGAACACGATGCGCATCCCGGTGTTATCGGCACCGGTCACGTCAATCACGCCGATACTCGGGCAACGCACGCCGAATATACTCCCCAGCCCGAGGAAATCCGGCTGCAGGCGTACCGTATCAAAGGAGGGCGGCGTGCCTGGCGACAGATCGAAAACAAGCTCCGGGCCGTTGATATCGAACAACCCGGCATCGTCGATACGAATGCGCCCTTCAATACCGATCTGTGCTGCCCGGGTCGTCAGTGTCGGGCTGCCGTTATCCTGGATATCGAACACCTGGTTCGCCACCATGCGGGCATGGCGCCCCAGATCAATGCCAACTTGCTGGCTTGGCTCATCCTCACCGGCCGCAGTGGTGGCCTGCGAGATGCGTGTGTCGCGCGCCTCATACTCCCAGCGGAAGCGGTAATCTTCGCCCTCGGCGGGATAGGTGTCCGGCGCCAACATGCCAAAGCGGCGCGTAATGCTGCCCCTCAGCTCTGAGTCGAACGCCAGATCGTCCGTAAACCGCACTTCATTGAGCGTCATCGGCGTACGCAGCGCGTGATAGTCCTGCACCCCTTCGGCCTCCATCCCCGGGCCCGGCGGGAACGCCAGCGCGAACTCCGGCCAGTCACGATCAAAGCCACGCTCCAGTATGAACTGCGCCCTGATGTCGAAGTCGTCAGTCTCGAACCGGCAGGCGTCAGCGCTCAGACGCTCATCATAGCGATCAGACGTCACCCCGCGGCGCTCTACCTGGCCGCTGATTTCGCAAGGAAAAGAGCCGGTCTCCATACCGGTTTCACTCAGGACAACCGTCTCGGCGACCTGATCCATCTGCTGTGGCAACAGGGGCATCACCAGCAAATTGCGATAGGCCGCCAGCGCGATCTCTGTCGCATTGTCGTCGGTTACCAGGCCCAGCGTTTCGACGCTGGCGCCGCCACCGCCGCCCGATGACCCACCACACCCTGCCAGCGCGACCAGCATGGCCACTGGCACACTCACCCGTTTGCAATTGACTCGTCTCATAACGTGTTCCTCCCGACGGCAGTCTACCGGGCGGAAGGATGAGGCAAGTATCACCCAAACGGGGTCACCGGGCCGGGCAGGTCAGGCCGCCAGCGCGCCGATCAACGCGTCGTTGAACGCAGGCAGATCACCCGGTTTGCGGCTGCTGATGAGGTTGCCCGCGCGCACCACCTCTTGATCCAGCCAGTGCGCCCCGGCGTTTTCCAGGTCGTCCTTGAGTGAGGGGTAGCTGGTGATGTCCTTGCCGTCGACCAGACCTGCGGATATCAGCAGCCAGGCACCATGGCAGATCACCGCCATCGGCTTGCCCGCTCCCGCCGCACCCTGCACGAAGGAAACGGCGGCATCATTCATGCGAATCTGATCTGCGTTGATGACACCGCCTGGCAGCACCACGGCGTCGTAGTCGTCCAGCTGGATCTTTTCGAAGGTGTTGGCGACGGGGAAGGCGTCGCCGGGGTCGGTATGGTGCCAGCCGCGCACCTCGCCGGGCTTGTCCGCGATGATGTCCACCTTCGCGCCCAGTTCCTCGGCGGCGTCTCGGGGGCTGGTCAGTTCAATCTGCTCGAAACCGTCGGTGACCAGAACGGCGATGCGCTTGTCTTTCAGGGTCGGCTGTGAAGTGCTCATGGGAATCTCCTTTACCTGAGGTATCTCTTCAGGTTGGCTCCCTCATATCGCCGGAGTTCCCGCTGTTACTGTAAAACCTCGACCGGAGCACGCCGCTCAGACCCTCCGCGACAGCCAGGCATGTATCAACCCGGCCTGATAGCACTGCACCGGCAGCGTAAAGCCTCCAGCTTCTATAATCGATGCAATCCTGCCCGGAGGCAGGACAGCGACATCATTGGCGTAAGCCTTCCGCATCCGCGCTATCGCGTCTTCGGAAATATCGGCAGCGGACATCATGTTCATCCAGGCACGAAGCAACACCTCATATTCAGGCGATTCAACATCCGAGGCGAGATCAGAGCTGGCCAGCAACGCGCCCGGTTCAAGACGTTCAGCAATGCCCTGGAAAAAGCGTGCTCGCTCGCGGTGATCCAGAATGAATTGGGATACCAGAAAACATGTGGCCGCCTGATGCGGCTCAACCTCGGGAAGCGAGTCGAGGTACCCTTCATGGAACAGGCAGCGGGACGCCACGCCCTCGCTTTCTGCTCTTCGGCGGCAGATATCCAGCATGGCGCCAGAAGGTTCCACCGCAGTAAAGCGCCATCCGGGATACTTCGATGCGAGATAAAAAAGCTCGTCTCCTGTGCCCACGCCAACACACAGTATTCGTGCGTCGGCCGGTAATTCGGAAAACAGGGAGCCCAGAAGCAGATGCAAGCAATGCCTGATCGGAGCGGTTTTGGCCCACTGGGCGTCGTACCCGGCGGCCTGCTGGTCAAAAAGCGCTTTTATGTCATCTTGATGCACGGTATGCCTCCATTACAGCGCCCGCACCCGCAGCGACTTGCCCTTGATCCGACCTGTCGTCAGCCGCGCCAGTGCCTGGTCGGCCACCTCGCGGGCCACGGCCACGTAGGCCTGGTGATCGAAGATGGCGATCTTGCCCACCTGGGCGCCGGGAATGCCGGCCTCGCCGGTCAGGGCGCCCAGAATATCGCCGGGGCGCAGCTTCTGCTTGCGGCCCGCGCCGATGCACAGGGTCACCATGGGGGCGATCAGCGGGCTGCGGTCCGGGTGGGGCGTGATGCTGTCCAGCGGTTGCCAGTTCAGCGGTGTGCCCTGCTGCGCTTCGATGGCCAGAGCGCGACGGGCTTCCGGTGGCGCCACCAGGCTGACGGCAATGCCGCTTTCTCCTGCGCGGCCGGTGCGACCGATACGGTGAATATGGGTTTCCGGGTCGCGGCCCAGTTCGACATTGATCACCAGATCCAGCGCTTCGATATCCAGCCCGCGCGCGGCGACGTCGGTGGCCACCAGCACAGACAGGCTGCGGTTGGCGAACATGCCCAGCACCTGATCGCGATCGCGCTGCTCCAGATCACCGTTGATGGCCATGGCGGAGATGCCCTTGGCGTTCAGGTGGTCGGCCACCTCCTGGCATTGCTGGCGGGTAAAGCAGAACGCCACGCAGGACACAGGGCGCAGGCTGTAGAGCACCTTCACTACCGCATCCAGCCGCCCTTCCGGCTCGACTTCGTAGAAGCGCTGCTCGATCTGCCGGGCATCATGCTGACCTTCCACCTTCACCTGTACCGGGTCGCGCATAAAGCTGCTGCCCAGCTGCTTGATGCCCGCCGGATAGGTGGCGGAAAACAGCAGCGTCTGCCGCCGGGCCGGGGTCTGGTTGATGATCTCGGCAATGCTGTCGTAGAAACCCATGTCCAGCATGCGGTCGGCTTCATCCAGCACCAGGGTGTTCAGGCCATCCAGCGACAGGCTGCCCTTGAGCAGGTGTTTCTGCACCCGGCCGGGGGTGCCGACGATCACCTGGGCGCCATGCTCCAGCGAACCCACCTGCGGCCCCATGGGCACGCCGCCGCACAGGGTCAGGATCTTGATGTTGTCTTCGCCGCGCGCCAGACGGCGCAAATCCTTGGCTACCTGGTCGGCCAGCTCGCGCGTGGGGCACAGCACCAGCGCCTGGCAGCCGAAGTACCGGGGGTTGAGCGGATGCAGCAGGCCAAGGCCAAAGGCGGCGGTTTTGCCGCTGCCGGTCCGGGCCTGGGCGATCACGTCCTGGCCCTTGAGGATCAGCGGCAGGGTACGCGCCTGAACCGGCGTCATTTCGGTAAAGCCCAGTGCCGCAATGGTCTCCAGCATGGGGGCAGAAAGCGGCAGGGAGGAAAAGGCAGTATCAGTCACAACAGGGCCTGCGGTAAGGAAAGAACGCCAGTCTAGCGGAAGCGTCGCGCCAGCGCGCGGCCTGGCATACACTGGGCGCGCCGTTATCCATCCGGAGGACTTCAGGTGTCTGTGGTAACAGCCATCTTTACGGCGGCGGTCTCGCGCGCCCCCGTGAGTGAGCAACCCGCCGTGCAGGTGCGCGCGGGCGGCGGCATCGTGGGGGATCGCAACTACCGGCGCAACAACCAACCCGCCAACCAGATCACCCTGATCGAGCAGGAAGCCATTGATGCCTTCAATCAGGCGCACCGATTGGCCGTGCCCGCCAGCGCGCTGCGGCGCAACCTGCTCACCCGGGGCGTGGACCTCAACGCGCTGGAGGGCCGCGAGTTCACGGTGGGCACCCTGCGCCTGCGCGGCATTGAGCTGTGCGAGCCCTGCGCGGTAATCGGCAAGCTGCTGCAACAGCCTGACCTGAGCCCGACGCAGGTCATTCAGGCGCTGATGGGCCGGGGTGGCCTGCGCGCGGAAATTCTTGATACCGGCGTGATTCGCGTCGGCGACCCGGTGATACCCCATGCATGACGACGCCATCATTACCCAGATGGACCAGTGGATCCGCCGCGTGGTCGTGGGCCTGAACCTGTGCCCCTTCGCACGCAAGCCGCTGGAGAACAACCTGATCCGCATCGCCGTCAGCCAGGCCGACGATGTGCCCGCACTGCTGGGTGACCTGCACGCCGAACTGGAACGGCTGGCGCAATGCCCGGCCACCGAGGTGGAGACCACGGTCATCGCCATCCCGCATATGCTCAGTGATTTCGCCGACTACAATGATTTTCTGGATCTGGCGGAAGCGCTGGTGGAGCGCTTCGGCTGGGAAGGCGAATTCCAGATCGCCAGCTTCCATCCGCACTACCAGTTCGAGGGCACCGAGCCGGAGGATGCCGAGAACTACACCAACCGCTCACCGTGGCCCGCCCTGCACCTGCTGCGCGAAGACCGCCTGGAGCAGGCCATCGCCAGCCACCCCGACCCGGAACAGATCCCCGAGCGCAATATCGCGGCCATGAACGAGCTTGGCCAGCCTGCGCTGGAGGCGTTGCTGGAAAGTTGTCGATAACCCCGCTGCTGTCCCTCTCAGCCCCCGTGAAAGGACAACGGAGACACGGGGAAGCACATGAAGAGATCAATGGGCATGACGGCGGGGGTCGTATGGGTGCTGGCAGGACTGAGCGGATGCACGTCGCAAGACTGGGCCTATTTCGCCTCGGCGCTGGATGAATCGAACAGAGGCTCACCCGGCTACCAGCAGGTGTGCAACTGGTATGACGTCACCGATTCAGCCAGCAAAGAAGGCGTCAGCATCTTCTACGAGGGCATCTGTAACACTGAATACCTCACTGTCACCAACCTGAGCGATTATGATTACCAGTGCGAAATCACTTTCAGCGACACTCGCTACCAGCGGCGGTTACCGCCCTATGGCAAGATCGAGCTGCAGCAGGCGCGCTCGGACCACTATGGCTGGGGTTGGGATTGCGAGGGCCAGCGGCTGAACTAACCGGCCGCCAGCGTAAAGCCGTCACGGGGCAGGTGCACATGCACCGTGCCGGTGGCGGCATGCTCGCGGGCCAGCACCCAGCTGTCGGCCAGCTGCGCCACCAGGGTGCCGCTCACCGGCACCTGGCCGTAATCCGAGGGCGTCACAGTGACCGGCTTGCCCAGCAGGGGGGAGTCCTCGCTTTGCGGCAGCTCGCGCGGCGCGGCGTCACGCGCCACGGCCCAGGCGGCCTTGCCCTTCATCGGCTGATTGGGGCCATGGCCGAACGCCTTCATGCGATCCATCCAGGCATTCACCTGCGCATAGGGCGCTATCGCGTTGCTGCCCGCCGCCTCGCGGATAAACCACAGGCCGTGCCAGGCACTGAAATCCGCAATGCAGGGCGTGTCGCCAAACAGGAACGGCTGATTCGCCAGACGAGACTCGAGGTCTTCAAGGTGCGCCTTCACCACCCCCGGTGCCCGTTTCGGCGACGCTGCGCGCACCGTGGCTGTGCGGCCCATCTGGATCCGGTCTCGCAGGAAGCGGATCACCGTGAGCGTGGACGTGCTGCGCCAGAAACGGAACAGCAGCTTCGGGCTGCCTGCTGACATGACACAGGCGAGGAAAATCTCCAGATCTGTCTTGGCCACGAACGCCCGGACCTCTTCATCGCAGCCCGCCAGCGCCAGCCTCGGCTGACCGGAAAGCCGCGCGATTTCCCGGGTAATCAGGCGCGTATCGCAAAACACATCCGCCCCGATCTGCGCCACCGGAATCTTGCGATACTCCCCCGCCAACGGCATCAGCTTCTTGCGCGGCGGCTGCGGCGGGTGCAGTACGCCGCTCCAGGACAAGCCGGTATAACCCATCATGGCACGCACTTTTTCCGCAAAGGGGGACATGGCGTAATGATGCAGGATCAGGTCTGGCATGGAGGGCTCCGGCGATAACAGATGAATCCGCATCATACGCGCCCGCCTGTGAAAGCGCACCGTGAAGGCGGCCACACAAGGCGCAGGATGCGCCAATCGGCCCGCCCCCTCTTAACCTCGGGCGTGGCTTGCGTATAGTGGTCTTTTTTGCAACGGGGCCTGCCCATGAGCACAGCACTGATTACCGGCGCCTCCAGCGGCATCGGCGAAGACATTGCCAGAGAACTGGCCGCCCGCGGCCTGAACCTGATTCTGGTAGCCCGGCGCCAGGACCGGCTGGATGCCCTGGCCAGTGCCCTGCACCGCGAGCACGGCGTCACCGCCACCTCCATCGCCTGCGACCTGTCTGACCGCGACGCGCTGAACGGCCTGTTCGATCAGGTGGATGCCGCCCTGGCCAGCACCGGCAGCACCCTGACCGTGCTGGTGAATAATGCGGGCACCGGCTTCTGGGCGCCCTTCGCCGACCAGGACCTGGCGGGCGTACAACGCGACATCGACCTGAATGTCACCGCACTGACCACCTTGAGCCACGGCTTCCTGCGCCGTGCCCGCGCCCACGGGCAGCGCAGCTATCTGATGAACGTCGCCTCACTGGCGGGCATTCTGCCGACCCCGCGCTACGCGGCCTATTCCGGCACCAAGGGCTATGTGCGCTTTTTCTCCGAAGTGCTCGATTACGAACTGCGCGACAGCGCCATCAGCGTCACCGCCGCCTGCCCGGGTGGCGTGCTCACGCCCTTCCTCGACAGTGCTGGCCAGAACGTCAAGAAACAGACTGGCATCATGACCTCACCGGAAGTCGCCAGACTCTGCGTGAACGCCATGTACCGGGGCAAAGTGGTGTATGTACCCGGCCTCCTGAACAAGTTCGCTGTTTATACCAACCTGCTCCCCCGCCGCCTGCGCGGCTGGTTGCTGGAGCGCAGTATGCTGGTCAGCGTGGAGGCCCGCCCCGATGCAAGCCGCTGAGACCCTCGCTATACTGTCTGCGGGCAGTTTTTTTCTGGTCGGGCTGCTTACCGGCGTCTGGAAATATCAGCAGATTCATACCCGCGAATCAGCCGAAGCCCATCCTTATGTGAGCATCGCCCACCGCACCGCACTGCTGTATGCCTTTGCGTGTTTGCTGCTGGCTAAATTCGCGCAACTGAGCGTGCTGTCGGATACCGTCAACACTATCGCCGTGGCCGTGCAGGTTGCCTTCTTTGCGGCGGCAGTGCTGTCTTATGTGCTGCACGGCTGGCTGGCCGATACCGACAACCAGCTGCAACGTCCCCACCAGTTGGGCAAAGGTACGCTGCCTGGCGGGCTGATGGTGGTGTTTATGTGGGCACTGATTGCCGGGGAGATTGGTGGATTTCTGGTGTTGTTTTATGGGGTGATTCTGGGGCTGTAATGCATGAGACGACAACGCCAATACGGCCATGCCACTCAGATGCCCGCCGGGGACCGAGATTAGGCGATCCAGAGTGTGCGTTTTGAAAAAATCAACCGTCATCTTCGACGCGGACAAACACCAGATTCCCGTTCTCGATGCGCGCCACTTGATATCCCGGCTGTTCATCTGAAAGGCTTTTGTAATGCGCGTAGATATCCTCTGCGCCGGCATCAGAAAAAACCGTCATAAACAAGTAGAGCAGTTCTTCTACATCATCAGTCCCCTCAATAGCATACTCGATGATCGTGGCACCCTCCGACTCAACCACCTCACCCTCGACACGGCACAGCGTGTCTCCAAACGCATCGAAGAGCCGTGCCCAGCTTTCCTTTTGAGAGGGATCAGAAGGCTCAAGCGCTTCCTCAAGCGCAAAATCGTCAATGTCAGGCTCGGAAAGAATCTCCAGCGCCTCGTTGATCCTGGTTGACCCGCCTGGCTTTATAAAGAACTCTACAAAGTCATCCATCACACCTTCCCTTCAGAATTTCAAGTAATCCGCCGGAACATCAATTTCTTCAGGAACATAACCAACTTTACGAAGGTACTCGTCATACTGCGGCTGATTCATCTCTCCCTGACCTTGCTGACGATCAATAAAATTATTAACATAGTCAATATTCAAGGCTCGCATCTTATCTACTATTTCCGACATAATTTTCTCACGCTTCAAAAAAGAATCCAGATCTTCCTTGCTCGCCACTCCACCTTTGCGGCAACGCTCCATTGAGGCCCGACCCTTTCCCGTTGCATTTCTCACAAAGTTGCAAATAGTCTCCTGCTGTGAATACAAAACGCGAGATCGGCCGTTATAGAAAATAGCTGGACTCACATAGGGTATCGCCGAAATAAATAGGTCAACAAAATTTAATATTATCGAATCCTCCGGATAGCTAAATAGCACCCCCCAACATGACAGCGCACCGCAATACCTAGCCACGAACTCCTCCGGTTTCACGGGGTAGGCAATACTTAAGCCGTGCCCCGAGTATTCAGGATCGAAGATATCACCATGCATCCAACGAACTGCTGATATCGCTGCCTCGCGCTCCCAGTCGTAGTGATTGACCATGTCCAGCGACGGCCAAAACAGGTATCGGGAAAGCCTTCTCGCGCCGCGCCCCATCGCATCCGCGCCCACCCTATCTATCTCCGAAAGAGGCCTTTCGCACAAATAGCATGGACCTTCAACTTCAATATACCTTTTCCACAATTCCAAAGACTGGAAAGGTGAAAAATGAAAAGCCCTATAATGATCTGCGGGTCCATAATGCTTGGTATAATCCCAGGGCGCTGACTCAAACTCATACTCGCGGTCGCCCATGAACACCCCGAAGAGCCAGTCCCTGGCTTCCCGGGTGGAATTATCCATCTTGTTAAGCTTCCAAACACGCTTCCAGGCTTTTTCTCTGGCCTTGCGCCAGGCAGGATCACTGGTATCTGGATGCATCATTATCGATTTCCTTATTCAAAGCTTAATTATTTCCCAGGCAGAAGGCTTATGCTCGCATAGTATGCGGGATAAAGAAGGAATATATTAATAATAATCCCCGACCATTGTTCGCCACCGTGCTTCCTGTATAGATACAGCAGCGGCTGAAGAAGGCCCCACATAATAAAACAGCAGGCAAATGAGTTCCTTATCTGCTCATATGACATCATTGGCGAGAATCCGGTCTCATTGTGAGTCTCCAGATCAACAATCGTCAACATATATAAATTAAATATAAAAGCAAATATCAGCCATAAAGATATAAAAATGCCGTACCTTCTGCTTTGGCTTCCGTGCGAACCAAGAAAGCATACCAGCAACAGCAGCGAGAAGAACGACACCACCTCTAAAGAGATTATTAATATGGAGAATGAAGCGCTCAATATGTATAGAACCGTATAAACGGTATCATACAGAATCCTCGCACCGCCGTTAGACTTGGCACTTGCTTTAAAAACAAGTAAAAAGACGAAAAGCAATCCACAAGAAAACAGGAAAGGTGTCACATACTCGTTTTCACCAAGAATAATCCCAACGATGATAGCAAGGGCTGCCCCTGCAATTCCTAAAAGCAAGCCCCCCGCAGTCACAGCCTTCACTATTAGATCTCTCTACACCGTTCGAATAATGATTCCATACATTTACTCTACCCAATCTCTGACCTACATACGCCGTTCCCATATGAACATTATCTGGAGGAAAAAGCCCAGCCCCAGCAAAAGGGCCAGATATCCGGCGATGCTTGATTTCTTCTCCGGTTCTTTGACTTCCGGCGCCAGCGAGGCACGCTCTCTGGCCTCTATCCGGGAACGTAAGCGCGCGGGTATCTTTCCATCGTCTGACTGGGCAATGGCCCATATGGCGGGTTGCAGATGCTGCGTTCGCTCCTGAACTTCCTGACGTATCAGGGCTCTTTCCTGGCTGGCGACTTCCCAGCCTTCCCGCATGCGCGCCAGTTCCGTCTTCTTTTCAACCGCAGCATAGGCGCCGTAAGCAGACCGCAAGGCAAGTTCATTCAGCAATCGTTCAGCGTCCGGGAAGCGTCCATGATAGGCGTACGAGGTCGCGGCATCAAAATAGAGACCTGCTTCGTATTCCTCTCGCATGATCGGGTGCTCCGTCCATTCCCCGATAATATCCAGCCCCTCCACAACGGCCATGTTACGCCTCATCACTATCTCCGCATGTTCTGGCTGTGAATAAGGGCCCCTCCCAACATGCAGGATTTCGCGCGGCTCAAACCAGTCTTCTCTAGGTCGCTGGCTTTCCAGCCGGAGAGCTTCAAGGAAGTATTCTCCCACCTTAAGGTAGTTGTCCTGCTGATAATCCGAATACTCATAGTCCGGCCCGCCGTGATAGCCGTGCTGCTCAAGAAACACTACATTTCCAACGTAGCTGCGAAGAAGACGGGACTCGCGAAACAGCATGCCTCCCACACACAGGTAGGCACGATGTCGATAATCGGGATAAACATCCCTATTCGCTTCGATCGTTTCGCGTAAGCGCCTGAAAGCGAGGTACCTTTCAAACTCACTGTCGGTGGAACTGGATATGCCCTGCTCTACAGCGGTCAGATTCTGGCAGGTGGCTTCGATATGTTCCCGTTCAGTACTGCTGTGGGGAGTGGTATCGGCGTAGGTGTTCGTCGAACCGAGAATGGCAAGGCATCCGGCCTGAATAATCCGTTTTATCTGCACCCAGTATTTCCCCCAATCCGGGCTTTTATGCAGTGATCATGCCCTCGCTATGGCTTCAGGGCAAGTTGTCATGCAAGGATAGATGCTTGGCCTCTTGTTCCTCCTGCTCTTCCGGCTTCTGCGCAGGCAAGTGTTTCAGAAACAACGCCGTAAACACCGCCGTCCCCGTCACAATCGCAGCGCCGATCCAGGCGTTGGTGTGCAGCGCCAGGCTGAAGGCATCGCGCGCGGCCAGCAGAACCGCTTCGCCCTGGGCACCACCCAGCTCTTCGGCAATATTCAGGGCACCGCCCAGGGTGTCCAGCGCGATCATGCTCAGATCAGCAGGCAGGTCTTGCGGCAAGGTGTCGCTCAGACGCAGCCGATATACGGCGGCGCCGATGCTGCCGATGACGGCAATCCCCAGTGCCATGCCGAGTTCGCTGGCGGTTTCAGAGGTGGCGGCGGCCGCACCGGCCTTGGCGGGGGGTGCGGAGCTGACCACCAGATCGGTGCCCAGAATCGCCATGGGCATCACGCCGATGCCCAGCACGATGGTGCCCGCCATCAGGAAACCCAAGGTGTCCATGCCGTTGGCCTGGGTCATCAGGCCGCAACCGACTGCCGCCAGCAGCAGGCCGCTGCTGACCAGCACGCCGGGTTTTATTCGCCGCGCCAGCCAGGGCACAAACAAGGAACCGCACACCTGTACCAGGGTGGCGGGCACCATCACCAGCCCGGCGCGAAACGGCGACAGACCAAGCACGCCCTGCAGGTACTGGAATACCATCAGCCAGGCGCCGGAAATCGCCAGGATGGTCAACATCAGGGCAATCACCGAGGTGCTGAAAGCACGATTCGTGAACAGGGCCATATCGAACATCGGCACAATCAGGCGACGCTGCCGCCGTATGAACAGGTAGCCGACCAGCACGCCGATCAGAATCACCACCAGGGCGGTCAGGCTCACGCCATTGCGGGCCATGTCCTTGAGGCCGTAGATCACGCCCAAAAAAGTCCCGATGGACATCAGCGAGCTGGTGAAGTCCAGCTTTGCGGTATGTTCATCGCGGAACTCAGGCAGCAAGAAGGGCCCGGCCAGCAGCAACAGCACCATCACCGGCACACCGAGCAGAAATACCGACCCCCACCAGAAAAACTCCAGCATGGCGCCGCCGACCACAGGCCCAAGGGCGCTGCCGACGATAAAGCCGGTCATCCATACGGTAATGGCCACGGTGCGCTCGCGGTCCACTTCAAACATGTTGCGAATCAACGACAGGGTCGACGGCATCAGCGTCGCGCCCGCCACCCCCAAGAGGGCGCGGTTAACGATCAACATTTCGGCGCTGGTGGAAAACGCGGCCAGCACCGAGGCGATGGCGAAGGCCACGGCACCGGTCAGCAACAGCTTGCGGCGGCCAATGCGGTCACCCAGGGTGCCCATGGTGATCAGAAAGCCCGCAATCATGAAGCCATAGATATCCAGTATCCACAGCAGCTGGGCGCTGGTGGGCTTCAGATCGGCGCTCAGATGAGGCACCGCCAGGTGCAGCACGGTCATGTCCAGGGCAAGCAGCAGTGTGGGCAGTACCAGAACAGCAAGCCCCCACCATTCGCGTTTACCGGCGGGGCGTGGTGCAGTCGTCATTGTATGGGCTCCGACAGGGGTTCGGGGCGCAGTCTGCCACCTGAACCTCGCTTCAGGTCAAGTGCCCATTATCGAATCGGCGTCGATGTTTTCGACAGGGAGCGCACCGGCACGGCGCTACGGTTCGCTACGGCCGAAGGCCTGGCGTATCGCTTCGTTCGCCTGGGCGCCCAGAAGGAGCATGCAGGGGGTCAGCAGCAGGGTGAGCAGTGAGGCGAAGGCGAGACCGCCGGCGATGGCGCTGGACAGCTGCGCCCACCATTGCGTGGAGGGCGCGCCGAGGCCGAGACTGGGCTCGAACAGGTTGACGTTGATTTCCAGCACCATGGGCATCAACCCCAGCACCGTGGTGCCGGCGGTCAGCAGTACCGGGCGCAAACGCAGGCTGCCAGCCTCCAGCGCGGCGTCGGCGGCATTCAGCCCCTGGGCGCGCATTTCATTATAGGTGTCGATCAGTACGATATTGTTGTTCACCACAATACCCGCCAGGGCGATGATGCCCATACCGACCATCACCACGCCAAACGGCTGGCTGTTCACCAGCAGGCCAATCAGAATGCCCGCCGTGGAAAACAGAATGGCCGAGAGCACCAGTATGGCCTGGTAAATGCTGTTGAATTGTGTCACCAGGATAATCAGCATCAGGAACACCGCCACACAGAACGCCATCAACAGAAACTCTGCGGTTTCCTGCTGATCCATCTGCTCACCGGCGAAGGACAGCATGACGCCGTCGGGCAGGTCTTGCAGCACAGGACGCAGGGCGCGGATGCGTTCATCCAGCCGATAGC
This sequence comes from Isoalcanivorax indicus, assembly GCF_003259185.1. Lineage (NCBI taxonomy): Bacteria > Pseudomonadati > Pseudomonadota > Gammaproteobacteria > Oceanospirillales > Alcanivoracaceae > Isoalcanivorax > Isoalcanivorax indicus. The sequence continues at coordinate 844,243 of NZ_QGMP01000001.1, read as the reverse complement.
CTTCTTCGACATCCGCTTGCAAGGTGATCGCCCGGCGACCGTCCACACGGTGCAGCGTGCCCACCTTGGGCGCTGGTTCCAGCGTTACAAAATGACTGATCGGCACCTGGCCCCGACCGGTATTCAGCGTCAGGCGCTGCAACTGATCGACGCTGCGCCAGTCTTCCGGCAAGCGCACGCGAATATCCACTTCATCGGTCACTTCCACGGGCCGGTAGGTCGCCAGCAACAGCCCGGTGGTGATCATCTGCACCGCGCTACCGATGCTGGTCACATCGGCGTCAAAGCGCGCGGCTTCCTCGCGGTTCACGCGCAAGCGCCATTCCACGCCGGGCAGGCTGCGGTTGTCTTCGATGCCGGTAAAGCCGCCTACGCTGTTCATTTCCTCACGAATACGGGCCACGGCCTGATCCGCCAATGCCGGGTCGCGGGCGCTGACTTCCAGTTGAAAGGGCTTGCCTGCTGCTGGCCCCTGCTCGCGCTCCTGAAATTCCAGCACCACGCCCGGCACATCACCGACCCGCTCCCGCATCTCACGCAAAATGAGATGTGCCGGGCGGCGGTCATGCCAGTCGATCAACTGGAACTGCAATACGCCGATCACATCGGAGCCCTGCTGGCTCCCCGCAGCGGCAAAGGAGCGCGCATACAGGGCACGCACTTCACTCATGCCCGTCAGGCGCTTTTCCACGCGCTGCACAATGGCATCTTTCTCGTCCACCGACAGATCACCACGGGCGCGAATCAGCAGCTGGGCCGAATCCGGCTCCACCGACGGGAAGAACTCCACACCGTGATTGAAAAACCCGTATGCGGCGTAGATCAGCCCCACCGATACCATGGCTGCCAGCAAACTCAGCGCCGGGGCACGCAGCAGCTTCTTCAGGAGACGACGGTACAGGCGCCCCCCTGCACTGATCGTCGGCTCGCCCGGTGCATGACGACGACTGAGCACCCGCCCAAGTGTGGGCAGGAAAACCAGCGCCATGGCCAGCGATGCCAGCAAACACAGAATGACCGTGGCAGGCAGGTACTTCATGAAATCGCCGACAATGCCCGGCCAGAACAGCAACGGGAAAAAGACCGCCAGGGTGGTAAAGGTCGCCGCAATAATCGGCCAGGCCATACGGATGGCCGCATTGGCCCAGGCATCCCGGGGCGACTGCCCCTCGCGCAGATTCCGGTCTGCCAGTTCGGCCACCACAATGGCGCCGTCCACCAGCATCCCCGCCACCAGGATCAGCGAAAACAGCACCACGATATTGGCGGTGTAACCCACCAGCCAGATCAGCAGGATGCCGGTCAGGAAGGCGCCGGGGATGGTCAGACCGACCATCATGGCCGAGCGCAAGCCCATGGCGGCCACGATCACGATCAACACCAGGACGACGGCGGTGGTGACGTTATTGAGCAACTCCGACAGGACATCGTTCACATCGGTGGACTGATCCATGATGAGATCAATCTCGAGCCGCTCCGGCATCATTGGCCGGGCCTCTTCCAGCAGTGCCTTCACCGCATCAATGGTGTGAATGATGTTGGCGCCAGCGCGCTTGGAAATTTCCAGCACCACTGCGGGCTGTTCATTGATGCGTGCATAGCCGGTGGCATCCTTGAAACCACGGCGGATATTGGCGACATCGCCGAAGGTGACCACGCTGTCGCCGTCCACCTTGACCGGCATGGCCAGCACGTCTTCCAGTTCCTCGATCACGCCGGGGACCTTCAACGCCATACGGCCCGCGCCGGTGTCCAGGCTGCCCGCCGCCACCAGGCGATTGTTGCGGGAAATCAGACTGAACAGGGTATCGAAGTTGATGCCGTAGCTTTGCAGCACCAGCGGATCGACCACGATTTCCAGCAGGTCTTCGCGCTCGCCGCCGATATCCACTTCCAGCACATCGGGGATGCCTTCAATGGCTTCACGCAACTGGCGCGCAATCATCAGCAATTCGGTCTGGGCAAGCGGCCCCGACAAGCCCACAGACAACACCGGGAACTGCGACACATTCACTTCCCGTACACGCGGCTCTTCGGCCTCGTCAGGAATCTTGGCGCGGGCAATATCCACCCGCTCACGCACATCCGACAGCGCCCGGCGCGGATCAAACCCCGCGTCGAATTCCAGTGTGATGGAGGCATAGCCCTCAGACGCTTGCGCCGTCATCTTGCGCACCCCCTGAATGGCACGCAGCTCCTGTTCCATGGGGCGCACCAGCAGGCGCTCGGCATCTTCGGGGCTCACCCCCTCCAATACCAGCACCACGTAAATCCAGGGAATGGTGACGTCCGGGTTGGATTCCTTGGGAATGGCCTGCCAGGCCACTACCCCGGCAATCAGCAGAAACGCCAGCGTCAGCAGCGTCGTGCGGGAGCGGTCCATGGCCGCCAGAATCAATGCTCGCATCAGCGGGCTCCGCCCTCGCTTACTGCCTCCACCTGCTGCCCTTCTGCCACAAAGCCACCGCCCACCGTAATCAGGCGCACCTGTTCCGGCAGGCCATCCACCCAGGCTTCGCGGCTGCTGGCGGACAACAACCGCACCCGGGTCAATTGCACCCGGTCATCGTCATCCAGATGGCGCACGGCCATACGGCCTGCGTCATCCAGCACCAGCAAGGCAGGCGACAGGGCGTGGGCCTTGCGTGCGGGCAACGCGATCTCCAGCGTGGCGCTGGAGCCTGCGATACGGCGCCGTTCCGGATTGGCCACTTCCGCCTCGACCCGGTAGCTGCGGGTGCTCTCCTGCGCGCGCGCAGACACAAAGATCACCTCGCCCTCCAGCTGACTGCCGTCCAGCAAGGTGACTCGGGCCGCCAGGCCCGGTTCGATACCGGTGATTTCACGCTGGCTGACCCAGGCACTGGCGCGCAAGCGCTGGTCTTCCACCAGATGCGCGAACGTCTCGCCCACCTGCAGGAAGTCACCCTCCTCCACATCCAGGCGATCCACCACGCCAGCAAACGGCGCCCGTGGCCGCGCATTGGCCAACTGCTGGCGCAACGCGGCTTCCTCGGCTTCCGCCTGGGCCAGGCTGCTGCGCAAACGCAGCAATTCATTTTCGGAGGCTAGCTGGCGGCCCTGCAGGCGCTCGGCCCCGGCCAGTTCGGCGCGTTGCGAGGCCAGTTCGGCTTCGCTGCGGCGCAGGCGTGCGGGCAGATCTTCCGGGTCCAGTTCGATCAATACGGCATTGCTGTTGACGCGGCTGCCTTCCCGCACACGCAACGCCGCCACCTGCCCGGCCGCGCGGGCCCGCAAGGCGACTTCGCGCCAGGGCAGCAACTCGCCCTGAGCACTGACCCGGGGAACATGGTCCTGGGCCGTTTGCTCCCGCACTTCCACCCGTGCCAACTGCGCCTGGGGACGCGCTTCCGCGTCCGGCGCTGTGTCACGGAAGCGCAGGCGGTCCCCCAAGAGCAGCCACAGCAGCAGCAGGACACCCAGGCCAACGGCCAGCAATACGGATCGAGAAGGCTGGGAGACGCGCATGCAGAGACAACCCCGTACACAACATTTTGGGACAGGGCGTCACTATAGGCTAAACAGGGTGTATGCACCATGGTCCTCAGAGGGCTGGGGCCGGTCTGTCCGCGCGATCCAGTCCAGAAACGCGCGCACAGGCGGGTGCCGGTCGCGGCCCGGCGCCGACAGCACCGCATAACCCGGCCCCGGAATCGTCACCTCCGGCCGGAAAGGCTCCAGTCTGCCCTGCTTCACGGCATCCCCCACCAGCAAGGTGCTGGCCAGCACCAGCCCCTGACCCGCCAGTGCGGCCTGCAACACCAGGGTCTCGTGGTCATAAACGCGCCAGGCACAGTCAGCGCTGCCACACCACGCCAGCCCGGCCTTGTCACACCACGTCTCCCAGTGGTTGGCGGAAGCGCTACTCAGCGGCGCGCGCAATGCCACCAGTTCAATCTGACCGTGCTGTGCGCGGGCCACGCGATCAGGCGTTCCGAATACGCCAAGCACTTCCGTCAGTGTCGAATGCTGCAGCACAGGGCCGCTGTGCCCCGTCCCGGGCATCACGGCAACGTCGACATGAGCGTCACGGTTCAAGTCTACGGCGGAGCCCTCTGTGCCGATGTGCAGTGTGATGTCGGGATGGCGCCGGTAAAAGCTGCCCAGCCGCGGCACCAGCCAGAACGCCGCGAACGCGGCAGGCACTTCCAGGCGCAACGACGAGGCTTCCGGTGACGGGCGCAACTGGGAGGCACACTGGTGGATATCCAGCAAGGCACTGTGCACCGTGTGAAAAAACTGCTGGCCGGCCTCGGTCAGGTCCACGCTGCGTCCGTTACGGCGAAATACCGGCGTGCCCAACCAATCCTCAAGATTGTTGATGTGATGCCGGATATTACCCGAAGACACCCCCAGCTCCTCCGCCGCGTCCTTCAGTTTCCGGTTCCGGGCATAGCTTTCGAACGCCAGCATCGTTTGCATAGGCAAGGATCTGAACATGGCTTTTTCCTGTTATTCTGTGACCACACAATAACAGGCAAAAAAACACCATAAAAATGGTGGCATTTAGCCATCAGAATAAATAATTATTCAATGTAACAAATCGGCATGAAAAATAAATGCTGGGTTTCTTTTAGTTATCTCATGACAAAAAAAACGCCGTGATCCGGGGAAACCACGGCGCAAGCTTGCTACTTGTGTTCAGTTTAATTTAACCGGGGAAAATTAAACTGAATTGTGCGCCCTTATTATGCCTGCCAGAGTGATCCAGCGGTGATGCGCCGGGCGCTTTCGCTCCAGTGACATCGCCACCATAGCAAGGGTTCGGAACGATAAAAATAGTGGCAAAATGCTATCAAGGGGTAACTATCATGCACATGGAACCGAATCGCGCCCCCGGGCGCAGAATTCTTGTCCTTATGGGGAACGACAGGCTCGACGACGGCGTACTGCAACTGGCGCGCGCCGCACTGCGCGGCGCTATTGCAGCAGACTGCTACGTCAATCTTCGTTTCCTTCCGGAAATCATTCCCGACATGCTGGCGCGCTGCGGCCATTGTGATGGCGCGTCACCCTGCCGTATTCGCGACGGCCTGTATCACCTTCTCGGTAACGAGATGATGCAGGCCGACGGCATCGTGCTCTGCTCCCGGCTGTACTGGCACAGCTACTCAAAATGCATGGAAGCGTTCATCGAACGCAGTCTTTGTTACAAAAAGTATCACCACACTCCCATCCTGTTCGGTCAGCGGCGCGGCCCGAAGCCCATGGCCATGTCGTTGCTTCTGGAACACACCTCTGCGACCTGCCTGAACGGTATCGACGTCAGGATGATGGACTATGCACGCCAGATGGGTGGTTACATGAGCAAGATTCTGGTCAGCAACGTCGCGGGGAGCGAGCTCGGCGTGGAGCATGACCACCGCGCCTCGCTGCTTGCGGTGGAGAAAATGGCACGGGATCTGCTGTTTACCGATCCGCGGGAGTTCGATATGGAGTACATCGACTGCCCCCCAAAAGGCCATGACAGCCGCTACGCCTTCGGTGCCTGGGGGAGCCTTTCGAGCATTCACTGACACCCCTTCGCTGGCGCCAGCGCATCCCGGCGGCCCACCATGGGCCGCCATTTTATGAAAAGCTGCTTTTCATAAATTTCGATAGGGTTGCCTGCCCCCCTCTGCAATAATCCGGGAACATGGACAAGAGGGGGACCTCCAGATGAACCACGGAAGACGTCTGAGCAAGGGTGAGTTCGAACGATTGATTGTTGCGCTCAACAGCGCCTTGCCCGAAAATCCCGAACCCCTTGATCTGCGTGCCCTGGCGCGGCGCGAGTTCGAGGCCATGATCAACTATCGGCTCGGCGAGGATTTCCCGCTGGAACGTCGGCAGATACTCTGGGATATCCAGCAACGCTACCAACGCGGGATGATCAACAGCATGGCCCTGCTGCTCTCGAAGAAGCTGCTCGAAACCCGGCTCAACTGGCTGGCGGATGTGCTGATCGGCAGCCACAAGGCCTGCCTGACCCAGGAGGAATTCGAGGCGCTGTTCTCCGATGACTAAGACACCCAAGCCAGCGCCCACAGACCTGCATATCGGCCACATCCTGAAAGAACGCCGGGAAGCCCGCAAGGAAACCCTGGAGGATGTGGCCTTTACCGCCGGCACCGACGCCAGCAACCTGTCGCGCATCGAGCGCGGCCTGCAGAAGCCTTCCGTTGCATGCCTGGGCAACTTGGCGGCCGCCCTGGAAACCCAGGTGTCCAGCCTGTATCTGGAACTGGAGAGTCGGCGCCCGCCCGGCAAAAACCGAGCGATGCGGGCACCGGACTGGCATAACGACCTGATGCGCCTGAAACCCCACTTCAGCGAACTCAGCGAGGCCCAGCGCGCAATACTGATCGACATGGCCATGATGCTGAAGCGTCACAAGAAGTGAACTCGGTTCATTTTTTGCGAGACAACCGTGGCAACCTGCCTACAAGCATCATCCGTCCAGGCTGACAGACACCAGGCTGTCAGCTCGGCATGATCATCGCTGCCCAAACACATCACGGCGACGATCAAGGATGACAGCCCGATGCCGGACAGCCATGACCAGAATTTCAAGAACCTGATACTCGACTACCCTTACCAGGCGCTGCGGGAGAGTGAGGCTGCTAGCTAGTCACAACCACTCCCTGACTAGGGTTCCTAGTGAATATTCACAAACACATCAGGATACTGCTCAGCTATCCGCAGTAGCGCCAACGCGGGGCCTTGTGGCGCTCTGCGGCCCTGCTCCCAGTCCTGAAGAGTGCGCACACTAACCCCCATCAATGCCGCAAAGGCAGATTGTGAGAGCGCAAGGCGCTTTCGGATCTGTTGCGGCGGTGATGGTTGCGACAGGCGGGCCACCTTGAGCACACGCTCCCCGCGCCGAAAACGCTTAATCTCGGCCAGCCCCTCCAGAATCTCAGCCCCCAGATCGCGCTCTGGTGTTTTGTCAGACATCTCGGATTTCATCCCGTCCCAGGAACAACCGAACCTGCAGCCGGGTACAAGTACAAGAACCGCTGCAAGGAGGCATAGTCATCATCGGCCAGGTACTCAGGCAGCAAGCGGGTGAACAACGACGCTTCGATAAACAGCATAGCAACAGTACGGCAATGCCGTATACAAGCCATAGGGTGATCAGCTTGCCTGCGCCAACCAAGTTTGGCTGTAAGCGCACTCTTTATTCCGCGTAGGCATTTTATGATTTGTTGTGTAAGCAGATCCCGGCGAGAACCCCCATTGCAGAGGTCATCAGACCGCTCAAGCCCAAAGTGGGGACTTTTAGCGGCATATGCCAGAAGCTCATGTGAAATGGGAGACCTGACCCGAATCGTGTGCTGGAGTTTATGGCCTTATCTCCGTTGATCTGGCCGGCATCTCACTCATACCGCATATTCAGTTAATCTTCGATTTCCATTTATTGCCGTTAAAATAGCCAAACACACTAAAAAGGAAAAATAAGATTCACTTTTCTTACTCTGGCCTTCCCCGAACCAGCGAGTACAGTTGGGACGTCCAACGTTTGTTGGGGGGAATAGCATGTCGGAGAAAGATCGATTGCTCGTCCCTGGCGTTCCTCATCATATCGTCAGGAAGACGGCTTACAGAACGGACCTGCTGCGTCGGCGGATTGATTTCACCCGCTGTATTGGCCACCTGCACACTCTGCGGAATAACCATCCGGTTCACGTGCATGCCTGGGCGATACTGCCAGACCGGATACATCTGCTCGTGACACCCACTTCCGAGGCAGACATCCTCTCGACGTTCGTGAAGGCGCTGTCCTGTCGCGTAACACGCGGCATACGACATCTGGAAGGCCAGTCGCCCTGGGAGCGCCGCTTCCGGTCAAGCCCGGTTCAACCCGGGCAGTGGCTGCTGGCGACGATGCACTACATCGAGCGCCTGCCGGCGCTGGCTGGCCTGGCCCGCGCACCGCACCAGTACCCCTATAGCAGCTACCGCCTGCGGGTGGGCAAGTCGTCGGCGGACTGGCTGGATAATCATGAAGACTATGCAGCGCTCGGGCGAGATCGGCGGGAGCGCATTGAGAACTATCGACATTACCTGGCCGGGGGGCTCAGTGCGGATGAGATCCGCCATATCGAAAGCGCCTTGTGCAGCGGCGGCCTGACCGGGTCTCGGTGTTTCGAGGCGATGGTCCAGGAGAAGCTGGCGGAGGAGGAAGCGGGCTAGGGAGACCCTGACTACCGGGCCTGCTCCGGCAAATTGGCGGCGGGCATGTCCTCCGGGAAGTTAACGGTAAACTCCTCGCCGTTCTCACGGCGTATCAGCACACTCGCACGATAATTCTCCCTGAACGAGAGCCATACAAGATAGTCGCTATCGTATTCACCCACGGGATAGCCATTCACTGATACAACAACATCACCCGGCTTCACACCAAGCCCTTCTGTCCCCTCGGCGGGGAAATTCTCACCTACCAGATAACCATCCGCTGAGTGCTCGCTGACAGGACTCAGATCGAGTCGCCTCAGAGCGTCCACAACCTGCCAGGACATTCGGGAATCACCATCAGTTCGCGCGGGCGGCGCATCGGCACGAGCTGCAGGCGCCTCGGCACGCCCGTGCTGGCTGCTCGATAACGCCATACGCAGTGTTATCTGCTCGCCATGATCGTTAATGATTACCTTTGTCGGCAGTATCCCGGCAAGCACACGCCCATCAGGTAGCGCATCACCTATGCGATAGCGGTATGCACCATGCCCCTCTTTCAAGATCACCACCGATGCCAACTTGCTGTAGGCCTGGAAAACCGCCAGCAACTTCAGATCGTCGCCTCCAACGGCTTGGGAAGGCGGGGATACGCTTGCAGGGGCTACCTCGGAACGAGTGCCCGGGGCGGCCTCAGATTCATCTCGTAATGGCATCTTGCCATCTATTTTAATGGCAGAGGGTTCCGCATTATTCGTGCCACTGTTCATCTTCATATGAATGAAAATCAGAGACAAAAACAATAAAGCCAATATAAACATGCATGTATGGAAAATCTTCTTCGCATCCATACTTATCTCCATTTTTGAAAGCACGAAAAGACAACGACTTACGATATACATGACATCATTTTGATATCACTTTCATTGTTTTTACACGCATAACAAAGTGTATATCATCTTGCGTGATTTAAAGGAAATATTTACCAAAAGCGAACAACAAACCAGGAGAAGATATGAAAGCCGCTATCTTTGGTGCCCTGTCCGTTGCCTTGCTCGCAGGCTGCAGTCAGAAGCCCGTCGAGACCACTGAACTTGAATCAAACCAGGAGAGAGCGTCCTATGCCGCAGGTATGTTCCTGGGCATGCAGATCGGCAACCTGCTCTCCGCCAACTATCTTGACGAAGACCTCTTTCTTCAGGCACTGCGCGACAAGCTGAAAGGCAATGAGCTTATGCTTGATGAGGAAGCGGCGCGAGCAGCCTCCGACATCTACCAGGAGGAAGTCACTCAACGGCAGGCGGAAGAAAGAAAGCAGGAGATCGCTCGCAATGAAGCAGCAGGCCGTGCCTTTCTTGAAGAGCATCGAAACCAGCCAAACGTAGAAGTGCTGCCGAGTGGCCTACAGTATGAACGCCTGACCACCTCCACCAACGGCGCCACGCCAGGCCCCCGCGATGCAGTGCGCATTCATTACGTAGGCGCACTGCATGATGGCACCGTGATAGAGAGCAGCCTGGCACAAGGTGATGGCATGCTCATGCGCTTGGGCATGGCGCTTCCAGGTTGGCAGGAGGCGCTGCTACAGATGCGAGAAGGTGAAAAATGGCGAATCGCCCTGCCGCCCGAGCTTGCCTTCGGAGATCGCGGCCGAGGCGACGAAGTGCTACCACAATCCACCATGATCTACGAACTTGAGCTGCTCGAAGTCATCGACAACAGCTGATAACCACTATGTTGAAGAAGGGGAGACCCATGAAAAGGTACGCCTGCATTATCAATGTACTACTCATTACTTTAACGCTACCGTATCTGGCTAATGCTGATCTTAAGGAGCGGGTCACAAAGGTACTGGCGATCACCAACCCGGGGCTGAGCGTAGAGAGCGTGACCGATAGCCCCATTGAAGGTGTCAAGGAGATCCAGCTCAGTAACGGCGAGTTTCTCTACGCACCGCGCGGAAGCGACCACCTGTTCTCTGGCAGACTTTTGGCCTTTCAGGAAGACACCATGGTAGATCTCACCGAAGACCGGGTAAGGCAGGAGCGTGCTCGCATGTTCAGCGAGCTCGACCCAGCGACGATGATCACGTTTCCGGCCAACGGGAATCAGGTCCGCGAGATCTATGTATTCACCGACACAAGTTGCGGCTATTGCAGAAACTTCCACAAGAATATAGCAGAGTTCAACGAACGTGGCGTTACCGTGCATTACCTGGCGTTGCCGCGATCTGGCCTGACTGCGCCAGTCGCCGACACCATGGCCAGGATCTGGTGCTCTGAGGACCAACACGCCGCCATAACGGAAGTAAAGGCTGGCAGTCCACTCACACAAAAGGTAATGCCTTGCCGCGCGCCGATCGCCGAGCATTACACTATGGCGCAATCCATTGGCGTTCGAGGGACTCCCTCAGTTTATGATCAGGACGGAAGAAGCCTAGGCGGCTACATGACCCCAGATCAGGTACTGGCCGGCACTCTGAATTAATACCTATTCCCTACGCCAACCATGGACAGCCGGCAGCTCATAAAGTGATGGCACTATGCCACATATTCGAAGATGTTTTTGTTTAAATCATTGACCAAAAAGAGAATAGAAAAAACACAAAGACAAAACCATTGGATAAGCGGTAACAAGACCTAAAAGTATTGCTACATTGGTCTCGCAACACACGAAATACCAACAATCAAGGAGATGATAATCATGAAGATGAAACTCGCACTTTCAACGCTCTTGGGCGTCGCGGCATGGTCACTTTCCAGCTTGGCGATGGCGTGGAATCCAGGCCCGTGCCCCTCTCCGGGTGGCCCGGCCCCCTGTATCGAAGCGGTGGTAAGTGGTAACACATTCCACTTCAACGGTGACGGCTCTGGAGCAGACGAATGGAAGGGCCTGCCCACAACCGGCGCGGACTTCCAGTTCAGTGGTGCATCAGCCCTTTCCTGTAGCGGCCTGAACCTGAACTGCACCTTGAACCTTGGCGGCAAAGTTAAAAAATGCCAAGACTCCAACGGCGACTGGCGCATCGGTGTACAAGTGAACTCATCCAGCGTAACCGGATCTTTCCCTTGTGGCACCGTTGGCTTGGGTAACTTCCCGTGGCTGGCGAAAGATTCTACAATCTCAAACCACTGCCCGTTTACGGATGATTGCGACAACTTCATTCCGTATGACCCGAACGCGTCCACCTACACCGGCAATTTTGGTGAAATCGACATCACGGTTCTTGGTATCTCACGTGTCAGAGACGGACACGTCCATGACGTGGTATTCACCCCGGGCGTAGGCGCCAACTTCAATTTCAACTCAGCCTTTTATGACTGCGACGAAAATGATCTTGGTTGCACCGTGAATGGCACCCTCAGCATTACCAATGCCACCTCACTGGATATTCATTGATAACTAGTATTTGAATTGCGCCCAGCTCCGTCCCTTTACCTTAGACGGTTGCTGGGCACCTTCCTACCAGCCCCGAAATCGCGGGGCTTTTTTACGGACCACATAGTTCCCCGACCCCTCCGCGTTAACGGCACCTTGCTTTGTTGTGTAACTCACCCGACGAGCAGATTAGGTATCAAGAAGCGATTCACCAAAGACCGAATCAAGTCATAGACCCACTTAATCAGGCTAAGACCGGCACGCTTTTGATGAATCTACGGATAAAGCAGGACTTTGCATAGCCCAGCCAATAACTCCGGGAACCAAACCAGAGGCCAGAGAGCACCAAATAACAAGCAACCGAAGGAGATTCAGGCGGCGCAGCGCTTTACAATCTCAGCCTGCGTCAAACCGGAATGGGGCGTTTGCGAACGGATAGTCGCGTGCTGGACCATCACTGGATGGTATGTGGCCGTGATGGTTTACCTGAAACCACACTGGGAATGGCTTCTGGTGAGGAACAAGCGTGTTGACGGACGTGATGCAATGCACGACTTTCAAGTTCTACTTCGAAAGGCAGGAGTATCTCAAATTCGCACCTCCACCCCTTTAGCTACCTGGCGGAAGATCGATCCCACCCAACAGATTTCGAATTAGAACGCATGGGCAATGGCCGCACGCCAAAATGTCCTATGACCGTGTATGGCGTACCTATGAAGCAGTTACCATTGCTGTTGAGCGCGACACCAAGGTACCAAGATGAGACACATCCACGATTTGGTCAGTCTAGGCCAGATCTTCCTCACGCTCTCCGCGTTGACACTGGTAAAACGTTCTGCAGCAAGGACACGCTGATCTGGTTGCACGAGCCCGTAGTGCGACCGCCTCTGATCTAGCCCGAATAACATGCAGATATTAAATCATTCTAAGACACTTCCGGCAGAAATGCCTTAATGAGCATTAGTTAATCGATCCAGCGCATACCCGAGTTGTAACCGAAGAATGACACTGGAATAAAACGGAGAGAATCCCATGCAGAGCCTGGGCGGCCGGACACAAATATCCCATGCAAGAGGAGCCGCACGAAAGTCGACCTCCTTGCTATAAATCAATATTGAGATTGAAAGCAGAGGACGTCGCGCTCAAAACTGACATGCCGAATAGAAATGGAATCATATTAAAAAAGGGGCTCTTTTCGGAGCCCCAAAAAACTAAACGCTATCTATCTATCTTCTTCATCTACTTGATTGGCTCGGAAATCATATTGATCCTACTTCCATACTCAGGAATAAATAGATCAATGTACCCCGATTTACCTGAGCTGTCCCATAACTCGACATCAATATCTACGCGATTCTTATTATACTGCTCGACTTCCATGCGGCCATCATCAAGGAAACTCACATCGCCCTCCAAACTCATTAAGATTGGATATGAAGATAGATTAAGCGGATTCTCGATAGGCGACCATTCACCTGCGTATGGAGCATCAAAGTAAAGCTCCATATCCATGCTCATAACCGCATGCTGACTCTGCTCTGAGATCCATCCTGTGATTGGCTCATCCCCGCCATTGCCTGAGTATCGCATCCTGAGTATCTGTGGCCCTGTTATAGCCCCGGCAGCATAGTCAAAGAAACCGATGAAATCCGTATTAATGTAAAGATCAAGCGCTGTTCCCATGACCACAGACGGCCATAACTTAACTTTCACGCCTTGCTCTGTTACCTCGTCTGTCACCTCTGCAATTGCAGCCGACATGAGATAGCTGAACTTATTGTCGGGGCACTCCAAAGGCTCTCCGACGGTGCCTTGGAATGTATTAGGGTCAAACTCTGAGTCATAACTGCAACCCACATTAGCCCCACTTAATGCTCCCACATCCCCTTGCGCATCAAAGCGTGATAACACTTTTACGCTATTTTTAGCGGGCTTTACACCATTTGGGTCATAATCGGGATACAAACCAAAACCCAAATCTCCAGCCACAAGAGCGCCCTCAGGCCCATATTCTTCTATATCAAAGCTGAAGGTGCCTGCTGATATGATATCCATAGCGTTAGGATCACCAAAACCCAGCATAAAATCTCTAAGAGTGATAAGCGTGTCAGTGTCCGCTGCGCCGAGATTCGATCTCTCACTGATAAAGTTTCGGTTTGTGTCAGCAACCGGCTGTGTTCTTAGTATTTGAAGGACATTCTGACTTGGCTCAGCACCTCGAAAGAAGTGAACCATGTTTGGGCCACCGGCGGTAGGTGAAGATCCTCGAGCAAACATGTTATAGTGCCTGATCGCATTTGGGCCGGGGTTGGCAATTTTTGAAACCGTAGAAATACCCATCGGCAGTGTGCGTAACGGCAAGCCTTCATTATCGCATACCGCGTCTATTCCGCACTCAAACGCACGCTGATCTGTTCCTGGCATTAAATTCCAGCTATCCGAACCACAAGGCCTAATTTCCGTAGCATCGTTTGCTACCTGGCGATGCTCAACTACGCTTCCGCTTTGCCTTCTGCACAGCGCCCACCCAGAGGACTTCACTGTATATCGGTACAACTCGCCCTGTTCCCATGGCTGATCAGGTCGGAAGATCAACGTCATATCGGAGATTTCGACTTCACCTGCGATATACTCCAGTGACTGCTCGTCCTCACTGATCTTTTCCACCAAGAATGTTTCACCCAAGACTACCGACGTGGCATCAATCTCCTTACCAAAGGCAACGATGATTGGCCGGTTTGCGGGCATATTCATCACTGGAACTGGATCATCCGATTCGCGATTCTCTCTTTCTGTACCGTCCGTAATCGCCGGTGCGCCGCCGGCGCATACGCCAGCCACATCATTAGCCAGATCGCGATAGGTCAACCCGATATCTGTCGTCCCGTCAAACAGACCCGTAAAGCCGCCAGCAGCTATAAACTCCTCTTGTAGGGCGCATGGAAACCCTGGATATGCTGCTAGAATCACAGGAGAATGTGACGTTGTACGACGTGCCACCCATAGATCCGAGGTTGTGAACTCAGGAGCGATCTCTGGACTCAGCAGATCGTAGTCCGGAACTATCGTCGCCAGTTCAAACTCCTCGACCAACGGTAAATCAACCGCCATATCGCCAGCTAAGTTAGTTGCGCCATCCACTTCTACACGGTAGATATTCGGCGCATCCGCCGGGCTCAGCTGGAAACCGGGGCGGGTAATGGTTATTCCATCATCTCCCACTTCTCTGATAGCAGAAAGCTTAACGACCAGTGCGCCGCCGTCTACAAAGTACTCGATATCCATTGGATCATCATTATGGAAAAGACGTACGTTTCCCGCCACGCTTTCAGGGTCCAGCGCCTGATCAAAGTTGAAGATCAACGGATCGCCCGGCTTCGCTTGTAGAGCCTTATTATCCCCTGTGAAGGTATCCGTACCCAAAGACCAGCTTTGCAACACTGGGTTACCAAGGATGGGTTGCTGACCACCATCGCCACCCACAGTGGACTGCATGAAGAAGCTAAGGACACTTCGCGCGTTTTCACTACCAAGCACTCTGGGCTCGGCCACGCTCACTGCATCTGCCGTTAGCCGGCCATCGCGAATTTCAGCCGTACCAATCAGTTCGAGATGCAGCAGGTCCTGGGTCACCGCGCCGTTTGCACGGGGGTCTTCCGTGGTGATAGCCACATCCATGAACAGTCGAAGTTGTCTGCGGGCACCCTCCGCTTCGGAGTACGGATTTCGCTCCAGATAGCCCACTGCATCAGAGATAAAGTGGATATTCACAGCACCTGAGTTAAACCCAGCAGGCACCACACCACCAATGAGCACATCCATATCCGTACCACTCAGCATGGAACCCCGCTTGATACGCAGGGGAGC
This sequence comes from Isoalcanivorax indicus, assembly GCF_003259185.1. Lineage (NCBI taxonomy): Bacteria > Pseudomonadati > Pseudomonadota > Gammaproteobacteria > Oceanospirillales > Alcanivoracaceae > Isoalcanivorax > Isoalcanivorax indicus. The sequence goes on along the minus strand of NZ_QGMP01000001.1, from coordinate 828,823 downwards.
AAAGTCCGGATGGGTAGGAATATGCGCCAGTTCAGCCTGCAGGAAGCCAGACTGCTGCGTCTGATTATCATCCCCCAACAGCACCGCCTCCAGCGGCACCATGTTTACTGGCTTACCGGTCAGCATGGACACGCTTGTGCCTTCGGATACTTCCTGGGTCAGAAAGCTGCGGCTGCCAGAATCCAGCGGTGTAAAGCTAACGCTATACCCCGGGAATACGTCCACACTGTCACTGGGGTCATCTTCGTCGATCACCGTGTAAACACTCTGGATCGCGTTACTCAAGCTCAGTGTATACTCCACCCCCGGCGTCAGATCCTCCTTCGGATCCACCGTCATATAAGGGCCATGAACGATCAGGTGGGCATCCACCACGCCATCCGGGCCTTCCAGGGCAACACTGCTACCGTAGCTGACCGTCGTGCGGTCCAGCGGCTGATTGAACTGCAAGCGGAAGCTGGAGAAATCCATGATCGGCAGGGTGTTGCCGTCCGGGATCTTGCGCAGCAGGTCAAAGTCCCCTGCTCCGCTCGCCACCAGCTCACGCGGGCCTTCAGTCAGGCCTTTTGTTGTAAAGGTCAGGGTGCGCGGCTGGGCGGCGCCCCGTTCCAGGGTAATGCCATCGATCTCAACGGTATATTCCGAACGCGGCGCCAGGCGCTCGTCCGGGGTCAGCACCAGGCCCTGGCCATCGCCAATGCCGGTTTCGATGCTGTAGGGCACTTCATCGCCATTCGCATCACGAACAGTGATGAACATTTCCGGGTTGGAATCCACCACGGCGCTGCTGAAGCGCAGCACGATGGGGGCCGGGGTGGGTACTTCCAGTTGTTCGTGTGCCGGGTAGGCATACACCAGCCCCTGGCGGGCGGCGTCACGCTCGGTGCCCGGCGTTACGGTTGCTTCATCGCCACCGCAGGCCACCAGGCCCAGTGCGACGGCGCTGATTATAAGATGCTTTTTCATTGTCGCCTCTCCTTGATACTACGGGGCTCAGAACTTCAGCGTGACGCTGCCTGCAAACACATGCACGTTGCCGGAGCTGCGCACGGTTTCCAGGTCGTTGCCGTCGGAATCTGCCAGATCCCAGGTGCGGCTCTTCAGCACATGTGCCTGGTAACCGAAGTCAAACTGCACCGGGAAGGCCATGAACGGCAGGTTGTTGGCGGTGGCCGAAAGGCCCAGACCAAACACCATGCGGTCGTTCGCCAGATAGTTCACACCGGGGTTGCGGCGGCTGCCCAGCGGGGTCTCTTCCCAGGCGGCGCCGGCTTTTACGGAGAAGTTATCGGTTACGTCGTGCTCCACGCCTACACGGGGAATCACGATGTCATGGAACTTGACGTTGCCCTGATCGCGAACGGTATCGCCTTCGAACTCACGGCTCAGGCGCTGCCAGGCCTGGTATTCACCGGTCACGCCCACGCGGGTGTGGCCGCCGAACTCATACTGCACGCCCAGGGTAGTGATCTCCGGCTGGAAGGAATCGATGGCCTTGATGGCAAACAGCAGGCCCGGATCGGAGATGGTGTCGTCCATTTCCGCTTCGGCATTGATGCGCACCTGGGTGTTGGAGTAACCGCGATAGCCAATGCCGATATCCAGATTGTCCATCCAGCAGTTCTGGGTGGCGCAGAAGGTTTCGCCCATGTTGATATCAAAACCAAAGATAGGGCGCAGTACCGGCTCGGCGCTGACGCTGACGCGCTCGCGCTCGGTGGTGCCTTCAAAGTCGGTAACCATATAAAGGTCAGCATCACTGTGCAGCGTTACGCGCATGGCGGCGCCGAAGTTGATGCCGCGCCAGAGCTTGGTGCCTACCCCTACGGAGATAAACAGCGGCTGGCGACCGTATTCCAGGAATTGCCCGGTTTCGCTTGAATCAGCGCTCAGGGCCAGCAGTTCCTGGGAGAATTTCTCTGCGCCCAGCATAAAGCCGAGATACAGGGGATGACGGAAGGTGGTCATCTGGCTCAGGTCGGTTTTCAGACCGAGCTGCAGTTGTTGCGACGGTGTGCTGTTGATGGTGCTGCCGCTCCGAGCAGCCGGATCAGGCCCACCCAGGCTGGTAGCCTTCAGATCATGCTCGGCATGGAAAATACCGCCAGTCAGTTCCCCGCGGGAATCACGCGCCAGGGCGGCCGGGTTGTAGTAGGTGGCGGACGCCTGGTTATTGAACAGTGAGAGCGCCTGCGCAGTGGCCACGTCATGCGGCAGGATGCCGTAGGTTGACGGTGCATTCCCCATGCTGGCCGTGGCTGCAGAACCCATAGATAGCAAAACGCCAGCACCCAGCAGGATGCCTCCGGTTCGTGATATCCCCATTTGAATATCTCCTTGATTTCTTATTCGCGAAGAAAAAAGTTGTGCGACAAGGCTGTAGCGCAATGTCACCGCCTGTTACCTGCTGTTGCGAGGTGCATCACAGAGTAGTAACTGGGCAAGGGGACTAAAACGCAAATTAAGGAAAACCTGCCTTTAGTAAATTTGCTATTGAAATCCTGGGGGATCGGCGTATGAATAGAGGGTGTTTTTATAGCCAAACGCTATATTTCTTATCCTTAACCCAGAGTTAAGGAATATTGAATTATTTTCAACGGTTCCGGGGAGAGTGATGTCATTTTGACATCATGCGAATAACAAAGGAACTTGCCATGAACCGTATAACCGACCTGGATATCTTCGTGGCTGTCATCAAGGCAGGGACCATCGCCGGTGCAGCCCGACATATAGGCATGGCGCCTGCATCCGTCAAAAAGCGCCTGCATCGCCTTGAAACCGACATTGGCACGCAACTTGTTTACCGCCGCACCCGGTCCAACCGCATGACAGAAAGCGGCTGCCGCCTGTACAACCGGCTTGAGACCATCTTTTCTGATCTGGATGATGCGGTGCAAACGGTACATCGCTATGGGCACACGCCCATGGGCAGTCTCAAGGTCATCATCAGCACCGCCTTGAAGGGCGGTATCTTCGAGCCGATTGTGGCGGACTACACCTACATGTTCCCGAAAGTAACACTGGAGATGCAGTTCAGTGATCGGCATGTGGATTTTGTTCGTGATGGTTGCGATGTCGCGGTGGTATTGAACCGTCCGTCGGATTCCAACCTGATGGCACGCAAGGTGTTCGAAAACCCGGCCTTCGTGTGTGCCACGCCGGAATACCTCAAGGGCAAGCCGCCCATTGAAACACCGGCAGATCTGCGCAAGCACCTGTGCATGGCACTGGATTGTGAGGGGGGCTTCAAGGAAACCTGGCCGTTCAAGACCCGGACGCGGCCGCGCACCACCCACGTACGCGCCACGCTGTTCACCAACAGCACGGCGGTGCTCTATAACTGGGTGACCACCCACCAGGGCATTGCGGTGCTGAACAACGATGCGGTGCCGCACGATATCGCGTCGGGCAAGCTGGTCCATCTGTTACCGGAGTACACGCTGCCAAACCTGGATTACTACATGGTGTTCGGCAACAAGCGTTCGTTGCCGGCACGTACGCTGGAGTTCGTGCGTTTTGCGGAGTCGCGCCTGCTGGGCACCGAGTACATCCCACCCAAAGTGGATGGCGAGGAAGTGGTGGTGCCTCCGGCAGACGGCGGTGGCACCCGCAAGATGGAGCCGTTCACCAATCTCGCCCGGGCCGAGGTGGATTAACCGCCTTGACTGGCACCATCAGACCGGCCGGGCATGCTGATAGCGCGCACGCGCACCAGGCCATCATGGTGCGGGACCTGCTGCTCGGGTTCGCCCCGAGCAGCAGCCGGGGGCACATTTACAGGTGCGTCACCACCAGTGCGGCGAGCGCGGCCAGTTCGGCGCCGAACCAGATTTGTACGGCGCCGCGATTCAGGGCCACGCGATCCAGCAGGGCGATGCCCACCAGCAGGCCATGAGCGCCGTAGATGGGGAGCAGTGCCGCGCTGTGGTACAGCGCCAGCAGCGTGACCAACAGATTGGCCACCGCCGCCAGCATGAACACCGGGCGCTCACCATCCAGTGCCAGCGCCACCATCACCCAGGCCATCGCCACCAGAAACAGACTGCCTGCGTGGGCCGGTATCAGGCCCAGCGCTGCGCCGGCCAGACCTGCCAGCATCAGCAATCCGGCCCCTACACTGGCCATGGCCAGTGGCGCACTCAAGCGAGCCAGCTCGCTGGCCACCGGTATATGACTGGCGGGCCGCGCCAGGCGGGTATCGCGATCAAACAGTTCGCGGGACAGTTCGTCGTAGAAGTTGCCGGTTACTGTGCGCATGTCGCACCTCCCTGCCTTGATTGACGTTTCCCAGATTACGCCTTGACAGGCCCCGGCAAGAGTGGCGTTATTGACATTCTTATTGCTGATTACGCCATGAATAGGGTGTTATTTATGCCAAAAGTGACAGTTTTCGCTGTTGATGACATATTGGCGACAGGCGTCACCGGGCCGCTCGAGGTACTGAATATCGCCAATATCCAGGCAGACCTGGCCGATTTGCCCGCGCAGCAGCGGTTCAGCTGGACGGTGGTGTCGGTGGATGGCAAGCCGGTCCGCAGTTCCGCCGGGTTCATGCTGCCGGTGGAGGGCAATTACATGCGCGCCCGCGAGGCTGACATCATCATCATTCCCGGCTTCAACCACCGCACGGGCCGCGAGGTCAGCCACTATGTGTCAGCCATGCCCGAAGGTTATCTGAGCTGGCTCAAGGCCCAGCATCACGCGGGCAAGGTGCTGTGCGGCATCTGCAGTGGTACCTTTGTGCTGGCCGAAGCCGGTTTGCTTGACGGTCGCCGCGCCACCACCAGTTGGTGGCTCACCAAATCGTTCCGGCGCCGCTACCCGGCGGTCGATCTGCATCCGCGGGATGTAGTGACCGAGGATGGCAACCTGTTGTGTGGCGGTTCGGCGGCCTCGTGGATGCATGTCTGCCTGAGGCTGATCAGCCGCTACATGAATGCACAGGTGGCCAGCGCCTGCGCGCGCATCATGCTGGTGGACCCGGCCAGTGCGTCGCAGGCGCCTTATCTGAACGCCGAGCATCTCACCGCCAGCCGTGACAGTGCCCTTGAACGGGTGATCGACCGCATGCGCGAACAGCTCGACAAGCCTCTGTCTGTGAGTGACATGGCCGCCTGGGCCAACATGAGTGAGCGCTCATTCATCCGCCGCTTCAGAGAAGTGGCCGGCATGCCGCCGGGACACTACTTGCAGAAGATGCGGATCGACACGGCCAAACGCCTGCTGGAACAGACCGACCTGCCCCTGGAGCACATCATCACCCAAGTGGGTTACGCCGATGTCAGCTCCTTCCGGCGCCTGTTTCGCAAGGAGGTGGCCGTTTCACCCGGCGAATACCGCCAGCGATTTCGTCACGGGAGTAGCGCATGAGTTTTTTCCAGCTGGTCGGATTATTGATGGCGCTGGCCGCCGGGGCGTTGATCTGGCGCGGTCAGGGTGTGCGCGAGCGGGCATTGCTGGCGACCCGGTTGCGCTGCCAGCGCGAGGGCGTGGTGTTGCTGGATCAGACCGTGGCCTTGCGCCAGACACGGTTGGCGCGGGACTCCGACGGTCGTCTGCGGATGCGGCGCGTGTACCAGTTCGAGTTCACCGTCACCGGTGGGGAACGCTACCAGGGCGAAACGACCATGCTGGGATTGTCACCACGTCACATAATGCTACCCCCGCATCGTGACGACGGAGAACAAATATATTAGTGTGGGGTCTCTGGTGATGCAGGATGCATCCCGAAAAACACAAGGAGGTTACCCATGCGCAGGCTACTTATCCCTGCCGCCGCCCGTCATCGGGCCACCCAGGTTGATGCCGACACGCTGTTCTCGGCACTCTCCGTCACTGTCACGCCCTCGGTGCCCTACAGCGTGCCGGGGCCCGACCACCGCGATCTGCATTATCACCACCCGTTTGCCATACTGAGCGTGCCGCAATCTGTCGTGGCGCACTGCCATGACATCATGGCGCCCCAGGCGCTGTGCACCAATGCGCTGTTGCTGTTGATCGGCAGCATCCTGTGTGGCGAAGAGGGCTGCGGCCTCGGCGAGGGTGCCCGCTCGCAAGATGGCCAGGCCATAGGCACGGTGCTGGCGCAGTCGGCCCGATGGAACCTGCCCCAGTTCCGCGCGCCACTGAATCCCGATAGCGGCGCTCTGGATCTGCTTTTTTCAATGCACTACCTCGGTACCCGACAAGGTGGCATGGATGTCACCATCAAGCCCTACCCGGGTGTACCGATGCCGGTCTGGCGCATCTTCCTGAGCACGCTGTCGCGGCAGGCGTGCAGTGTGGCCTCGCTACACCCACTGGCCTCGAATGCATTCGTGGTTCGATAACAGGCCGTCGAAATCCTTAACCGGATATCAGAATGCGATGGCGGCACCAGCGATGACGGCGTCATCGTGACGCTCGGCGCGTGAGCGGTCCCAGGCCAGATCAAGATCGACCGGCCCGATCGCGTAGCGCAAACCCGCGCCCAGCCGGGTGCCGCCGCGGTGGCTGCCGTAGCTCTCGCCAATCAGACTGAAGCCATGGTTCAGATCCAATTCGGCCCCCAGGCCCCAAAGTGCGTCGTCCTGTTCACCGCGCTCCCGGCCCCAGCCCACGTTGACGTGGGTGAGCAGGCGGTCATTCACCGGAACGCTCACTGGCAGCACGACTTCAACAGCCTCGAAGCGATCGGTCTCGTTGCGCCAGAAGGTGGCCACCGACAGTGCAACACCCATGCCGCCCTCTTCCAGATCGCGCAGCAGCGTCTTCCCGGCGAACTCCACTTCGGTGTCATTGCCGTCTTCCAGCCACTCGCGGGTCATGCCCAGAGTCAGTTCAAGGTTGCCCGTGGGGTTGCAGGCAGGCAGCGCGGTCACGCTGCGATGGTTGCTGTCGGCGTGGGTGTACCAGGCCTCGAACTGGCATCGGCCCGGATCAGCCAGGGTGGCGTCGTCCACCGCATAGTGGCCGCCTGCGGCATGGACGGGGGCAGCGCCAAACCAGAGCAGCGGCCCGCACAGCAAGGGGGACATCTTCCTCATGCCATACTTTCTCGTTCTACACAGCCTTTCTTTTTACACACCTTCGCCCAGCATTTCACGTTTCAGGGAATCCTGGATCGGGTCGTTGCCCAGGTAGATGCCGAACAGCACCTGTTTGAAATCCAGACCCTCGATGACACGCATCACTTCACCATTGCGCAGGATGCGTGTGCCCTCGCCGGGAACGTAATCGAAGCCGAACAGGTCACCCACGTTGATCTGGATATCCTGGGCGTCCATTTCTTCGCGCAGCTCATCGATAAAAGGCGCATAACGTGGAAAGTCATCACCGGCGGACTTGCGTATACCGTCCTCGATGGAATCGATAAAACGGGCTCGGGAAACGCGCGACGAGGTAATTTTCAGGCGCACCGCCTGCACTGCATCTTTTTGCACGATCTCTTCGGCGTTGCCGTTGGTTTCGCTCAGATACAGCCCGGCGGTGTAAATATCCATGAAAAAGCGGTTGCGTACGCCTTCTCCGTTGAGCACCAGCTTCGTGCCGTCCACGTCCAGTTCGGCAGGCAGTTTTTCCGCTGCCAACGCGACCATGGCAAGACCGGACAGCACAATCAGACTGACCACCCCGGATACCCATCGTAAAAACATCAGATACTCCTGAAAAAGAAACAGCGCGGAGAATAAGACCCTGACGCGACAGGAATGTTCAAACCACGCGGGTTCAGCGCAGCCCTTCAAGCAGGCGGCGCTTGTCGTCGCTCAGCGGTGCGCTGCGCTGGGTCGCATGATCAAAATGCACCTGTACGGCGCGGCCACGAGCCACCAGCGCGCCCTTCTGCCAGGCTTCCTGAAGTACCTCGAAGGAGCTGTTGCCCAGCTCACCGACCCGCGTGCGGATTTCCACCTCGGCGCCGTAATAGATCTGGCCGACGAAATCCACCTCGATGCGCGCCAGGATCAACGGCATCACCGCAGGCTTGTCCGCCTCGGCGAACAGCTCGAACACCGTTGCACGGCCGGTTTCGAACCAGCCGGCCACCACGGTGTTGTTGATATGGCCGAAAGCATCGGTTTCGTAAAAGCGCGGGGTGAGGGTCAGACAATGCATGGCAGCTCCGGATACAACGCGGAAAAGGAGGCCGCATTATACCCTTGAAATTTGCACCATCGCCCCTAGATGACCCACGGTAAGTCCCCAAGACAGATAACCTGATATTCATGGAGTAGTCAGTCATGAAGGATGTTTATCCGTCCCGTCATCATGGGCCCGCTGCGGCCCTGCCACGTCTTGAACCCTGCGCCTGGCAACCCTGGTCCGCCGACGCGCCGCTGACGCGCCAGCAATATGACCAGTGGTGCCGCGACGGCTTCCTGGTGCTGGAGGGTCTGTTCAGCGCCGAGGAGGTGGCGCTGTTCCGCGAGGAACTGGGCCGCTTGAGCGGCGACACCCGGCTCCTGGCTCGCCCGGAAGCCATCACCGAAGCGAACACCGGCGCCCTGCGCTCCCTGTTTGCGCCGCATCGTCACAGCCCGGTGTACGACGCACTGACGCGCGACCCGCGCCTGCTGCGTCTGGCCCGCTTCCTGCTGGATGATGAGGTATACATTCATCAGGCCCGGGTGAACTTCAAACCGGGGCTGAGCGGCAAGGGCTTCTACTGGCATTCCGATTTCGAAACTTGGCATGCCGAAGACGGGATGCCGCGCATGCGCGCGCTGTCCGCCAGTGTCAGCCTGACCGACAACACCCCCTTCAACGGGCCGCTCATGCTGGTCCCGGGATCTCATCGCACTTTCATCAGTTGCCCCGGCGAAACGCCAGCGCGCCACTACGAGCAGTCGCTGAAGGCGCAGCAACTGGGCACACCGCCCGCCGAATTTGTCCAGCAGCTGTGCACGCAAGGCGGCATCCGCCAGGCCACCGGGAAGGCAGGCAGTATCGTGCTGTTCGACTGCAACGTATTGCACGGCAGCAGCGAAAACATCAGCCCGCTGCCACGCTCGAACATCTTTTTTGTGTTCAACAGCGTGCGCAACAGCCTGCGCCGCCCCTATGCAGCGCCAGCGCCGCGCCCCGAGTACCTGGCGGCACGCGGCGCACCTGAAGCGCTCAGGGAAGCCAGCCCAGACTATGCCGCGCTGGTGGCAGCGGCGAGCCCGTTGCCCGAGGCGGTAGGCTCCTGAGCCCTTCGCCCCGCCCGGCACGGGCGGGGCCCTGCTCTGGGCCCACTGCGGCGCTATCACTGGCACTTTTTTGTCCGTACACGCCACACCCGGTCACATCGCGCCATTGCGTCGTGGCATGATTCCCGTGATGCCCGAATACAGTATTCTTGAGGCATCAATAATCATGAATCAGGTTCATTTTTTACAGGGCATCATTTTCCGGGGGTATGCCATGAAAGCCATCTGGCGCGGGCAGGTCATTGCCCAGAGCAATCAGACCATCGTTCTCGGTGGGCACCACTATTTCCCCAGGGCGACCGTGGACGAGCGTTTTCTGGTGAAAACCTCGCTCAGCGGCCAGCATCGCCTCGCCGGCCCCCTGTACTACTTCGATCTGCACTCCCCGGACGGCGGCACGCTGGCCAACGGCGCCTGGCATGCGCCGGAAGCGCCCGGCGAACTGGCCATCCTGGCAGACCATATCGCCTTCGAGGCGTCGGTGCAGGTCACCAGCTGACCCCTCCACTTGACCCGCTGCTGCTGATCCTTTATTTTGTACTACATTAAACGACAGTCGGACAGCGACATGCCAGACAGCCCGCGCCGCCGGGGCCGCAAGCCCAGCGATGACACCGAACGCAAGGATCGGGTGATCCAGACCCGGGTCCCCCGGGATCTGGAAAGCACCCTGAAGGATGCCGCCGAGCGCGAGCGCGTCAGCGTGTCGCATCTGATCCGCCATGTGCTGGAAGACACCTTCAATCTGGTGGACAACATCGTGGCGGATTCCGCCAGCCTGGTCGGGAACGTCACTCGCGATGCCCGCCGTCTGGCAGCCTCCGCACGGGGTGAGCGCGGCCATACACCGCGTGTGCCCGCCACTGAAGGGGGCGAAGAAGCCGCAGCCCTGATGGAGGCGGTGGACGCCTGGCAGGACGTGATCATCAACCGGCCGGATCAGTGTATCCGGTGCGGTGTGGCATTAGGCCGGGGCCAGCGGGCCTTCCGCGGGCTCAGCAGCGTCCCCGGTGCACCGGCGGTGTGGCTGTGCACGGACTGTATCGACAAGTTGTAGCCCGCTTTATGTAGCACCACCGCAGCCGCCCGCGAGGCGGCTTTTTATGACGCAACACTGTACTACAAAATATTACCTTGACGGATTATTCGACGGAGACGGCCCCATGGCTCATGGCAACAAGGACCTGACGCCCCGCACCGAAGATCGCTGGCAGGCACTGCACGACTTCGCCGACGAACGCAGCACCGACGGCGGCCTGCGTGCCTGGATGGCGATTCTGGACGCCAGCATCACCACCCTGGAAAAGGCCGCCTGGCAGGGCCGCGCGCTCGCCGAGCAAACGCGCACCGCCTGGCGGCTGGTGGAAAGCGGCGCCAGCGACATGGCCACCGAATGCCAGCAACTCGCTGCGGAAGTGGGCCGCTGGCCCGCGCGTCTGAAGCGCCTGGGCATCACCGGCTGGATGCTGACCAAGGTGGCGGCCAGCTATCGCTTCTGGGGCACGCGCAGTGCCTTTATCCCCATGGCGCAGCGTGATGCAGCACTGCAAACGCTGCACCGCAAGAACGCACGACGTTTTCGCGATACCTCGCTGAAACAGGGCGGCGCCTTTCTGAAGATCGGCCAGCTGCTGTCTACACGCCCCGACCTGTTGCCGCAGGCCTGGGTGGATGAACTGGCCGTGTTGCAGGACCAGGCGGCCCCCGAATCCTTTGAGCAAGTGCGCGCGGTACTGGAAGCCGACTTCGGCAAGCCGCTGGCCGAGCTGTTTGCTGAGTTCGACGCCGAGCCGCTGGCCTGCGCGAGCATCGGCCAGGTACACCGGGCGCGGCTGCACGACGGTCGCGATGTGGCGGTCAAGGTGCAGCGGCCCGGGCTGGCGGACATCATCGAGATGGATCTGGCATTACTGCGCATTTTTCTGGACAGCGTCAGCAGTCTGCTGCCCCCCACCGACATGCCCACCATCGTGGGTGAAATCGAACGCAGCGTGCGCGATGAGCTGGACTACATCAGTGAAACGCGCATGACCCGTATCATGCATCACGAACTGGCCTGTGTGCCGGGTGTGCGGGCACCGGAGCCTGTACAAGCGCTGTGCAGCGCACGCGTCATGACCAGCGAATTCATCCACGGGCGCAAGTTCACCACAGTGCTGGATGAAGCCCGCGCCGCCGGGGACAGCGCCACGGTGGACCGCCTGTTGTATCGCCTGCTGGATGTCTATTTTCATCAGGTATTACGGCTGGGCATGTTCCAGGCCGACCCGCATCCCGGCAACCTGCTGGTCAGCGAAGACGGCGATCTGGTGCTGCTGGATTTCGGTTGTACCGCACTCTTCGGCCATGACCCGGTCAGTGGCAACCGACGCGCTGGCTATTTCCGGGTTCTGCAAGCCGCCATTATCGGCGACAGCGACACCATCGCCACGCAACTGGCGGCACTGGGTTTTGTCACCCGCAGTGGCAACCCGGCAACATTGCTGGCGTTTTCGGAAGCCTTGCTGAAGCAGTTTCGTGATGCTGCACTGCGCGGTGCCGACGGCGCGGAATGGCCCTCGGCAGAAATGCTGGCCGCCACGGCGCGTGAGCTGCTCCAGCAGGCGTCCGATGATCCGGTGGACACCCTGCCCGCCGATTTCATTTTGCTGGCGCGGGTGTTCGGATCACTGAGCGGGCTGTTCATGCATTACCAGCCACGCCTTGATGTGGCGCGGTGTTTGCTGCCTTACCTCATGGCGCCCGAGGAACAGGCGGCCTGATCAACTCCCTTCTACCCGGAAGCCGACCTTGAGCGACACCTGATAGTGACCGAGTTTGCCATCGACGATATGCCCACGCGTCTCGGTCACTTCAAACCACTCCATGTGGCGCACGGTCTTGGCACACTCGGCCAGGGCATTTTCAATCGCGCCCTCGATGCTTTTTTTCGATGAGCCGACAACCTCGGTCTTGCGATAAGTGTGATGATCACTCATGACACGCTCCTGTGTAATGACTGTACCTCCAGTGTGCGCCCCTGCCCTGGTCACCTCAACGTCACTTTACGTTCTATTACTCAGCACCAGTTCGTCCAGCGTGCGCCGGTCCGGGCGATAGGTATTCACCACCTCATCAGCGGGATAGCCCAGCGACAGGCCGCACAGCAGTTGATAGTCCTTCGGAATCTCGAACTCGGCCTCCAGCGGCGAACGCCACAGCGCCAGCGCGCCCTGCGCACACGTGCCCAGCCCCCGGTTGGTCGCCGACAACATCAGACTTTGCAGGAAAATGCCGGCATCCAGCGCCGAATAGGCGCCCAACCCCTTGTGCGCAAAGATAAACATCGCCACCGGCGCATCGAAGAAACTGAAATTGCGCGCCATTTGCGCGTCCCGCGCGGCATGATCGCTCCGGGCGATACCCAGCGTCTGGTACAGACCATGCCCGGTGGCCACCCGGCGCGGTTGCAGGTCCGCCGGGTATTTCAGGATCGGCTTGAAATCACCGTCGGGCAGCACACCGCCGCGCACCGCCGCCGCCAGCTTTTTCCACGCCGGCGCCCGTTGCAGCGTGGCGACCCGGGCAAAGCGCTCGCTCAACACCCGGCGCAAACGCTCCACCTGCTCGCCGGTGGCCACCGCCACCCGATACGGTTGAGTGTTGGACCAGCTGGGCGAAGCCAGCGCATCCGCCAGCAGCGCGTCGAGGGTTTCAGGGGCCACAGGCCGGTCGCTGAAGGCGCGGATACTGCGGCGCTGATGCAGAACGTCGTTGAAATCCATGGTTACACCCGGTGCACGTCGTGGAATCGGCTTATAGGAGAAGCAGGACACTACACGCCCGCCCGGGGATACACACTGACCGGAAATATCACCCCGTGAGTCGGTTCGCCAGCCACCACGCGGTTGGCGCGCCTCGCCCAAGGCCCTACACTCCTTGCCCCATGACAGACCTGCGCCGCGCCGCCAACTTTTCCCGCTGCCGCCAGTACCGCTACGCCCTGTGGCGCTGGTGGGGCGACGGTGATGACTATGCACTGATCATTGGCCTGAACCCGTCCACCGCCGATCACCGCCAGGATGACCCCACCATTCGCCGCTGCATCGGCTTTGCCCGCGACTGGGGCTACAGCGGCCTGTGCGTCGCCAACCTGTTCGCCTGGCGCGCCACCTACCCCGAAGACCTGAAAGCCGCCACCGACCCCATCGGCCCGCGCAACGATCAGTGGCTCCGCCGCCTCGCCGCCGACGCCGCCGTGATCGTGGGCGGCTGGGGTAACCACGGCCACCATCTGGACCGCGCCCGCCAGGTACGCGCCCTGCTGCCACCCTGGCACGCCCTGCGCTTGAACGGCTCTGGCGAACCGGCCCACCCCCTGTATCTGCCGAAACATCTCACACCTTTTCCAGTCGCCGCGTCCTGAACGCTGTTCAACCCGCTCGATCGCCCGGATATCGGATATGCGACGCATTTCCGCTTTCCGCCTCGACAGGGATGTTGTGCGTAAGTACCAACCTGCGCAGAATGCGGGGCAGGCTCTGTGATGAGGACAAGAACGATGCGGTATGTGCTGGTGGTTATGGCGGCCCTGCTGGTGGCGGCCTGTGGTGGCGATTCAGAGGAGCGGCGGTTTCTGACGGGGCATATGCTATCCGGCAATCAGAATGCCATTCCTCTTGATCGTGAAGTCAACGCGTTTCTCGGGACCCGTTGCTCCACCAACGAGCCTTTCTGGTATCAGGTGGCCAACTACAGTTCAGGAAGCGGGCAATTCTCCCGCTGGACCTTGTTGTTCAATATCGAAGCCAGCGAATTGAACAATAAAACCCTGGATGCCGAAGATCATGAATTCCGCTTGGTAAGACGTTATGCAACGCGCAATCCCACTAGTGGCGGAGAATGCACGATCAAGCATGACTTCATGATGATGGAGGGAGATGAGATCACTGAAGAAGACATCTTCCTGGCCGTATCTGGTCACGTTAACTTCAGATCCAGGGATGATGCAGACTTTCAGCTGTATTTCCATCGCGAAACCGAATTCCTTAGCGGTAATGTCTCAGCGGGCACACCGGTTCAGGTTCAAGGCTGCTGGCGGGTGAGCACCGACAGCCATTCCTGCTGGAGTGGCTGGACCAGCACGAACTCCGAGGACTGAGCTCACAGGTGGACGAATCCTCCGATCCAAGGCATCGGTGAGGGGGAGTCCCTTCCAGAAGTGTGTGAGGCAGGACGCCGAACGCAAGCCCCCAGGGACGGGTTCACGGCGGCTTCTGGAAGGGACTCCCCCTCACCGATGCCGTGCTACGAAGCGCCCAAACCCGGAATACACCAAGCCTGACCAGCATCTTCACGCGCTCCTGCCCCGCGCCATGTTTCCCTTGCTTGTGGGGAAAATAAAGGGCTTCAGCCATGACCGATCTCATCCAGATCACCTATATCAGCCGCGCCACCTTCGAGCCCGGGCCACGGGAAAACGGCGTAGAACCGCATGTCGGTCGCATCCTTATGTCGTCGCGCCGCAACAACCCCCGCCGCCGCCTCGTGGGCGTCCTCTACTATGGTGACGGCTGCTTCTTCCAGTGCATCGAAGGCGAGCGCGCCGCCGTGCAGGCCCTGTTCTCACGCATCAGCGACGATCCCCGGCATACCGATATCCGCGTCCTGAGAGTACGCGATATCGACGTACGCAGCTTCAACGACTGGTCCATGAAATACGTGCCCGCCGCCCGAGAGGTGCTCCAGCAACTCCGCGCCTTCGGCCAGACCCGCTTTGACCCCTACAGCTTCAACGACGAGCAGATCGAAAAAATGGTCGATCTGCTACGCACCAGCGCCGACCCCACCACCGGCCAACTCAACAGCACCTCACGACGCAACGCCCCCGCAGACATGATGGGCCTGACCTACCTGGCGATCGCGCTGTCGACCCTCGCCCTGGCCGTCTCGTGCGTGACCCTGGCGATGATCATGGAGTGGATCTGATCACGCAAAATTTCATTGAACGTGTAGCACCACCGATAGCCGGTCTTTAGGATGGACTGGCTGAACCTCACACGGAGCGTGGTCCTATGTCCCTTTTTCGCCTGCCTGCCCTCTCCTTTGCACTGGCTGCTGTACTGGCGCTGCTGCTGACACTGCTCGCCTGCGCCGACCCGGCTCGCAATCTTCCCGAACCCCTGCCATTGCCGGACCCCGTCAAGCGCACCGTCAGCTATCACGATGACGTTCGCCCGATTCTGGAGACCAAGTGCCTGACCTGCCACAGCTGCTACGACGCACCCTGTCAGTTGAAGCTGGAAACCGCAGAAGGTCTGGTGCGTGGCGGGCATGAAAAGGAAGCCTATGACGGCAGCCGCACCACCGCGCAAACGCCGACACGACTGGGCATGGATGCGCAAGGCGAAGCTGCCTGGCGCGCACTGGGCTTTCATTCCGTGCTGGAGAGCGATGCCGAACATGAGTCCCTGCTCTACAACATGCTGGCCCTCGGCAAGCAACGCCCGTTCCAGCCGAACAGCCGCCTGCCCGATGACCTCGAACTGGGCATCACCCGCAGCAACCAGTGTGTCGCCCGTGATGAATTCGACGACTACGCACGCAAGCATCCGCTCGGCGGCATGCCCCTCGGCGTGACCGGGCTGAGCGACAAGGAATTTTCAATCATCAGCGCCTGGCTGGCACAGGGTGCAGAAATCGCCTCCGAGCCGACCCGGGCCAATGATGCCGAGCAAGCCGTCATTGATGATTGGGAAGCCTGGCTGAATCAGGACAACAAGCGCCAGCAGCTGGTATCCCGCTGGCTGTTCGAGCATCTGTTCCTCGCTCATCTGCACTTCGCCGATCTGCATGCTGCCGACGAGCGCCCGGATCGTTTCTTCCAGATGGTGCGTTCGCATACGCCGCCCGGCGAACCGATAACACCGATTGCCACGCCGCGCCCGAATGATCCGCCTGCAGGGCCAGTGTATTACCGCATCCGTCCGGTGCAGGGCAGTATCGTGCACAAGCGGCACATCACTTTCCCGGTGGACGATGGCCTGCGCGAGCGTATCGAAACACTGTTCCTGGCCGATGACTGGCGTGTCGACACCCTGCCCGGCTATAGCTATACCGAGCGCGCCAATCCCTTCGTCACCTTCGCCGCCATCCCGCCCCGCGCGCGCTACCAGTTCATGCTTGACCATGCCGAATACTTTACCCGCACCTTTATTCGCGGCCCGGTGTGTCGCGGGCAAATTGCCACGGACGTGATACGCGATCATTTCTGGGCGGTGTTCCAGGATCCGGACCATGATCTGTTCATTACCGAGGGCGCCTATCATCATCGTGTCGCACCACTGCTCGGCTTGCCCGGTCAGGATGATGATCTGCTCAAAGCGGGCAGCCACTGGCGCGAGTACCGTGATCGGCGCAATCGTTACATGACCCTGCGCAGCGAGGCCTATGCCGCCGCCTATCAGGATGGCGCCTCACTGAATCAGATATGGGATGGCGACGGCCACAACACCAATGCGCTGCTGTCGATTTTCCGCCACCACGACAGCGCCACGGTGGAACGCGGCCTGATCGGCCGAGTGCCGCAAACCATCTGGTGGATGGATTACCCGCTGTTCGAGCGCACCTATTATGAACTGGTGGTGAATTTCAATGTGTTCGGCAATGTGTCGCATCAGCTCCAGACCCGTCTGTACTTTGATCTGATCCGCAACGGATCGGAGCATAACTTCCTGCGTTTGCTCCCTCCCGGCGCGCGCAAGGTCGAACTGGATGACTGGTATCGAGGCAGCGGCCAGCTGAAAAGCCATATCACCTATGCGCCACTGGATAACCGCACACCCACCGCCGAGCCCTTTGCCACGGATGCACCCAAGCAGGAGCTGGGAGTGCGCATGCTGGAGCGTTTTGCCGACATCAATGTCATGGCCCAGGATGCGATCAACCGCTGCGCAGACGGCGACTGCCAGCGCCCGGATCAACCCGAATGGATCCAGGAAACGGACGCCCACCTGTCACGCCTGGCCTCCGTGCGGGCCGAGCAATTGCCGGGCATTCGCAAACTGCCCGATGCCAGCTATCTGCGCGTGCAGCATGAGAACGGCGAGCGCACCGTCTACACGCTGGTGCGCAACCGCGCACACAGCAATGTGGCCTTCATGCTCGGTGAGGAACTGCGCTACGAGCCGGAGAATGATTATCTGGTGGTCTACCCCGGCATCATCGGCAGCTACCCGAACTTCATGTTCGATGTGCCCGCCAATGAAGTGGAGCAATTCAGTCGACATCTCGGCGTGGTGGAAAAGCAGGACGACTTTGAAGCGTTGGTGATGCGCTGGGGAGTGCGGCGCACGCATCCGGATTTCTGGAATGTTCTGGAGGACGTGACGGCATGGCTGCATGAGCAGCGGCCAATTGAAGCCGGCGTGTTTGATATCAACCGGTTCGAAAACCTGTAGGAAAGTCCCGGGCTTCGCCGAAGGCGAAGCCCGGCTTCTCTCAATCAGACATCAGCCATTGGCGCGGCGCGGACGACCACTGCCACCGGCGTTGCGCTGGGCGCGCACCGGCGCGGCGGCACCGTTATCCATACGGATATTCATCTGCTGACCGGCCACCCACACTTTCTGCAAGTGCGTCAGCGCGGCACGCGGCAGTGAATCCGGCAGGTCCACCGTGCTGTACTCCGGGAAGATATCAATCCGCCCGATATTCGTGCTGTTGAGCTTGGCCTCATTGGCAATCGCGCCGACGATATTGGACGGCTTGACGCCATGGGTGCGGCCCACGTCAATGCGGTAACGGGTCATGCCCGCATCCGGCACGGACGGCGCACGCGGCGCGCGGTCTTCACGGCCGCCTTCGCGGCGGGCACGCCCTTCGCGCGGAGCACGATCAGCACGCGGTTCACGATCATTCCGGTTCAGGCGAATCACCTGCGCCGGGCGATCTTCCGACAGCAGCGGCTTGTCGCCCTGCAGCAGACGCGCCAGTGCGGCGGCGATATCCACCGGATCAGCACCGGTTTCTGCCTGGCTGGCCTCGATCAGTGCGCGATAATCCTCCAGACCACCACGGCCGATCACCTCACCCAGGCGACGGATGAACTTGGCCTGGCGTGCTGCATTGATGTCCGCGCCACGGGGCAGCGGCATCTCGGTGACTTTCTGACGGGTCAGGCGCTCGATGTTCATCAGCATGCGCTTTTCGCGCGGCGTCACGAACAGAATCGCATCACCTTCGCGGCCGGCGCGACCGGTGCGGCCAATACGGTGCACATAGGTTTCGCCGTCAAACGGAATGTCGTAGTTCAGCACCATGGAAATGCGCGGCACGTCCAGACCACGGGCCACCACATCCGTGGCGACCAGGATATCCACGCGGCCGTTCTTCAACTGCTCGACCACCTGCTCACGCTGCGGCTGGGCCATATCGCCGTTCAGTGCCGAGGCGCGGAAGCCTGCGCCTTGCAGGAACTCCGCCAGTTCGACGGTGCTTTCCTTGGTGCGCGCAAACAGGATCACGCCATCAAAGGTTTCGGTTTCCAGCACGCGCAACAGCGCGTCCGGCTTGTCGCGGTGATTGATAAACAGGTAGCGCTGACGGATGGCGGCTACCGTGGCCGTCTTGGTGGCCACGGTAATTTCTTCCGGATCTTTCAGATAGCGCTGGGCCAGCTTGCGGATCGGCGGCGGCATGGTCGCCGACAGCAGGGCGACCTGGCAGATTTTCGGGGTCTGCTCCATGACCCATTCCACGTCATCAATAAAGCCCATGCGCAGCATTTCGTCGGCTTCATCCAGCACCAGACACTTCAGGGTGTCCAGGCGCAGGGTGCCGCGCTTGAGATGGTCCACTACCCGGCCCGGGGTCCCCACCACCACTTGCACGCCTTCGCGCAGGGCTTTGGTCTGCGGCCGGTAATCCATGCCGCCACACAGCGCGATCACGCGCAGGTCACGGGCATGTTTGCCGTATTTTTCGAACGATTCAGTCACCTGCAAGGCCAGCTCGCGGGTGGGGGCCAGCACCAGCACCTGCACGCCTTCGGCCGGAACGCCGCCGAAACGGGAAATCAGCGGCAGCGCGAACGCCGCCGTCTTGCCCGTGCCGGTCTGGGCCTGACCGATGACATCACGGCCGCCAAGAATCAGCGGAATGATGGCGCTCTGAATGGAGGAAGGCTGGGTATAGCCCATTTCGCCGATGGCTTTGAGCACTACGGCATCGAGGCCCAGGGCGTCGAACGCCGGGCTGTCGTTTTGAACAGACATGTATCACCTTGTGCGCAGTGGCTCGCACCATGCGCTTCAACATACGAATGTAAGAGATATCAGGCGGCGGCTATATGATCGCCGCAGGACATCGCACCAGGCTTCCCGTGAGAAGCCCATGACGTGTCCACGAGGACAGTGAGAGGGGCCGGTACGGGATTTGGTACCGGCAGAGCCGGTACGGACAGTAGCGCGTTTACCAACGGGCATGCTGTCACTCAAGCGGGCGGAGTCTACAGCAGGCGCAGTCGAAGCGCCAGCGCTATCTGCGGGATGGGGGTATGATAGGCGGCCTGTCCGACGCTGGAGATGCCCATGCCCACTATCTGGGTTGATGCCGATGCTTGCCCCAACATGATTCGCGAGGTGCTGTTTCGCGCCGCGCAGCGGGTGGGCATGCCCATGATTCTGGTGGCCAACCAGCCGCAACGCACGCCGCCGGGTGCGCTGATCCGGGCCATCCAGGTGCCCGGCGGCTTCGATGAAGCCGATGACTATATCGCCGAGCAGGTCGCATCAGGCGATCTGGTCATTACCGCCGATATCCCGCTGGCGGCGCGCACTATCGAGGTGGGCGCCACGGCACTGAACCCGCGCGGCGAACTCTACACCCCCGACAATATCCAGCAGCGCCTGACGATGCGCAATTTCATGGAAGAAATGCGCGGCGCCGGGCTGGCCAGCGGCGGGCCGCCGCCCATGGGCCTGAAGGACAAGCAGACGTTTGCCAATGCGCTGGATCGCTGGATCGCCGGCAACAAGCACCGCTGACGCCCACAGACCGGACGGGCATCGGCTTCCGGGTCTGTGCTAAGGTCGGATGCCATGGACGAGATCGAAGCCGCGCTCAAGGCGTTCGCCAATTTCATGTGGGGCCCACCGCTGGTGCTGTTGCTGGTGGGTGGCGGCCTCTTCTTCGTGATCTATTCCCGTCTGCTCCCCTATCGCCACTTCGGCCATGCGCTGGGTATCTTGCGCGGCAAGTACGATGACCCCGACGACGACGGCGATATTTCCCATTTCCGTGCGCTGAGCACGGCGCTGTCCGGCACGCTGGGGCTGGGCAATATTGCCGGTGTCGCGGTGGCCATTACGGCGGGCGGACCCGGCGCCGTGTTCTGGATGTGGGTGACCGCTGTCGTCGGTGTGGCCACCAAGTTCTATACCTGCACCTTGGCGATCATGTATCGCGGCCGCGACAGTGCGGGCCATCTTCAGGGCGGCCCCATGTATGTGGTGCGCGAGGGCCTGGGCAAGCGCTGGTGGCCGCTGGCAACCCTGTTTGCGGTGGCCGGGCTGGTGGGCACCCTGCCCGTCTTTCAGGTCAACCAATTGGTTCAGTTGCTGCGCGATGTGGTGGCGGTGCCGCAGGGCTGGGTCAGCGAGGACAGCAGCTTCGGCTTCGACATCAGTATCGGCCTGATAGTGCTGACGCTGGTGGTGCTGGTGGTCCTCGGTCAGATACAACGCATTGGCCTGGTTACCTCCCGGCTGGTTCCGGCCATGGTACTGCTCTATCTGGGCATGACCTTCGCCGTGCTGAGCCAGCATCTCGCTGATATCCCGGCGGCGCTGGCCTGGATCGTTCGCGATGCCTTTACCGGCCAGGCGGTGGCCGGAGGGATTCTCGGGACCGTGATCGTCGAAGGTGTGCGCCGGGGCGCCTTTTCCAATGAAGCCGGTATCGGCACGGAAGTGATGGCACACGGTGCAGCGCGCACCCGCGAGCCGGTACGCGAGGGGCTGGTGGCCATGCTTGGCCCAGTCATCGACACCCTGCTGATCTGCACCTGTACCGCGCTGGTGGTGCTGGTAACGGGCGCCTGGGACGGCGATGGCGGCGGGCTGAGCAGTGACCGGGGCGTATCCCTGACCCTCAGCGCCTACAACACGGTCATGCCGGTGCTGGCCGGCCCCCTGCTGGCCATCATGGTCACACTGCTCAGCCTCAGCACGATTCTGACGTTCTGGTATTACGGCGCGAAATGCCTGGGTTTTTTATGCGGCGCGCAAGTGCAGCATCATTACATCTGGTTTTACGGTGCACTGATCCTGATTGGCAGCGTGGTGTCACTGGATACCGTGCTGGGGCTGATTGATGGCATGTATGCGGTCATGGCCATCCCGACCATGATCGCATCATTGCTGCTGGCGCCGAAGGTCAATGCTGCCGCCAAGGTCTATTTTTCCCGGCAACAATGATGGCGTCGTGCCACCATGGACAGCCAGGAAAGCGCGCGCCATAGTGCGCAGGATCAATGGCAAAAACGCCAAGGCCAGCCCATGAAATTCGAACCGCTTCGCAAGCTGTTGCTGGAACGTCAGGCCATGCTCGAGCAAATTGACGCCGATAGCAGCAGTGCGCGAAAACCCGTTGAACTGGATCAGCAAAGCGTTGGGCGATTGTCGCGCATGGACGCCTTGCAGCAGCAAGCCATGTCGGTATCCTCCACGGCCCGGCGACGGCATGAAATCCGCGCCATTCGTGCAGCCCTGACACGCCTCGACAACAACGATTACGGCTACTGCGAAGACTGCGGTTGTGTGATTCAGGAAAAACGGCTGGCGCTTTATCCCACCGTCACCTTGTGCGTCGGCTGTGCCGAAGCGCGCGAGGAAGGATAGGCACCGCGCACGCGCACCTGCCGTAACGGGCCACGCGTATCCAGGCACGCATCCAGACCATATACCGCCGCCAGATTCTCTTCGGTCAAGACACTCTCCGGCGGCCCGTCGGCAACACACGCGCCATGGGCCAGCAGCAGTATCCGGCTGCCATAAGCCGCCGCCAGTGACAGATCATGACAAGCCATGATCAGCGCGGTATTTTCCTGTTGCGCCAGGAGCGCCAGTTGCGCCACCAACCGGTACTGTTGCGCCGGGTCCAGCGCCGAGGTGGCTTCGTCCAGCAGTAATAACCGCTCACCGGGCATGGCACGCAGCTGCACCAGCACACGCGCCAGTTGCACACGCTGCTGCTCGCCGCCGGACAAGCTGTTGTACAGACGCCCGGCCAGATGACCCACATCGCACCAGGCCATCTGCGCAGCCACGGACGGGTGCCCGGCATCGCCGGCCTCGCGACCCGGCAGGCCCTGCGCCACCACCTCTTCCGCCCGCATCGGAAAGCTCAGCGTGACCTGCTGGGGCATCACCGCGCGGCGACGTGCCAGCGCCACCAGCGACAGGCCGGTCAGCGCTTCGCCCCCCAGCCGGATATCGCCGGATTGCACCGCCCATTCCCCGGCCAGCGCCCGCAGCAGCGTCGATTTGCCCGCGCCGTTAGGGCCGAGCAACATGACCACCTCGCCGGCCTGCACACGCAGGCTGACCGCGTTCAGCAGCCGTTGGCCGCCACGCACCAGGACCACATCACGGGCCTGCAGTATCGGCGCCGCCAGACGCGCCGCCGTTCGCGTGTCACTCATCTCTGTCTCTCAGGAAAAGCGGCGCATCAGCAGCGCCAGAAAGAAAGGCCCGCCAATCAGGGCCATCATCAGACCAATGGGGAATTCTGCCGGGGCCACGATGAGCCGCGCAGCGGTATCCGCCAGCACCAGCAGTACGGCGCCGAGCAACGCCGAGGCGGGCAATAGCCAGCGGTGATCCACCCCCAGGGTGAGCCGCACCAGATGCGGGGCCACCAGCCCGACAAAACCGATCAGCCCGGACACCGAGACTGCGGCTCCCACGGCCAAGGCGCACATCACGACAATGCGCCGCTTGAGCCGGTCCACATCGTGGCCCAGGTGCAGCGCGACGGATTCGCCCAGCAGCACCGCGTTGAGGGCGCGCGCCAGCACCGGCATGGCCAGCAATACCAGCAGGATCCAGGGCGCCACCAGACGCAAGTCGCGCCAGTCGGCCTGAGCCAGGCTGCCCAGGGTCCAGAACGTCAGGGTGCGCAACTGGCCGTCGTCGGCCATAAACGTCATCACGCCGACACCGGCCATGGCGATGGCGTTGATGGCAATCCCGGCCAGCAGCAGCATGGCCACATGGGTCTCGCCCTGGCGGCTGCCAATGCGCCAGATCACCGCCGTGGTCAGCAAGGCACAGGCAAACGCCGTCAGCGGCAAGGCCATCCCCGGCACCGCCATGCCCCAGTGCGCAAAGACGCGCTCGCCCAGCACGATCACGCTGACCGCGCCCAGCGCCGCCCCGCTGGAAATGCCGATCAGTCCGGGGTCCGCCAGCGGGTTGCGGAACAACCCCTGCAACAGGGCGCCGGACACCGCCAGGGCCGCCCCCACCAGCATGGCCAGCAGCAGGCGCGGCAGGCGCAGCTCGCGCACCACCAGCTGCACGGTGGGCTCGGCATCCTGCACAAACAGACCCTGCCAGACTTCCGCGCTGGTCAGCGGCATGGGGCCGGTGCGCAAGGCCAGCAGGGCGCCCAGCACCAGCAGTACCGCCAGCCCCAGCAATGCCGGTCGCGGCGACAGGCGAGCCGTTACCGGGACCACACTACGCCTCTCTCTGCGTTCGCCTCGCCCTCACCCGCCCCGGTGGCCACATCCAGCACCTGCGCCATGGCCTCCGGCAAGCGCGGACCAAACCCCAGCAACAGCATGCTGTCGGCCACCAGAATGCGCCCTGCCCGCGCGGCGGGCGTCATGCCCAGTGCGGGCCAGTCTTCGGCACGGAATTCCCCCGGCACGGTTTCAGCGATGATGACCATGTCCGGCGCCAACGCCAGCAAGGCTTCGCTGCTCAGGGGCCGGTAGCCGCGCTGATCGCCCACCGCGTTGGGCAAACCAAGGCTGTCCAACAGCGCCTGGGCCTTGGTGTCGCGCCCCGCCAGACGCACCCCATGGCTGCCCGCAGACAGCAGACACAGCACCCGCGGCGGGTCGGCCAGCGGCAGGCGCTCATTGATGCGCGCGAACGCGGCTTCCAGCTGTGCCACCAGCGCGGCGCCCGCTTCCTCGCGGCCGGTTTCCGCGGCCACCTGATGCGCCCGGGCCAGCACCCCTTCCGCAGAGTGAGCCGCCGTGATGGGTACGACCTTCGTGACACGCTCCAACTGGCGCAAGGTGCGCGCAGGCCCCGCTTCGTCTGCCGACACCAGCACCTTGTCAGGACGCAGCGAGGCGATGCCCTCTACCGGCAGGGCGCGCACATAACCGATCTTCGGCAGCGCACGGGCGGCGGGCGGCCAGACACTGGTGTCATCCACCGCCACCAGCTGGTCTTCGGCGCCCAGGGCATAGACCATTTCGGTCACGGCGCCACCCGCCACCACCAGCCGTTGCTCCAGGGCCGGTTGCGCCGACGCAGGCTGCACCAGCAGCAGCGCCGCCAGCACGGCAACCCGTCCGCGCCTGTTCACGACACCCTCGGAATCTGCGCCAGCAGGTCGCGCCAGGCAGGCAGTTCGGCTTTGCCCGGCTTGCGTTCGCCAAACAGGCTCAGCACCAGTTCGCCCTGCGCATTGAACGCATCCAGCGACGTGATATCGCCGTCCTCCGAAGGCCGCCGTACCACCCACAGATGTTTCATGTCGCCAGTGCGCATATGCAGATTGAAATGCGGGTCGAGCACATTGAACCACTCGCCGGTGCGCAGCAGCCGGTGTACGCGGCCGGTGTAGATCTGCACAATGCCGCGATTGCCGACAAACGCCATGATCGGCGTGCCGATCTCCGCCACGCTGTTGAGCACATTCTCGACGCTGTCCTGGGCCACCGGACGCGCCCAGGGCTCGCCCACCTGCTCCAGCGCCGTCAGACGATCCAGCCCGTGGCGTCTCAACATGTCGTGAAACTGGTGCACGTCGGTGATCGCCGCCCAGTCATCGCGCAGCGGCTGCGGATCGGGCAGCGACGGTTGGCGCTGGAATGCCGGTGCCGGTTGCAGTGCCAGCGGCGGGCGCTGGTCGGCGGCGCGGAAGCGTGCGACCAGCCCCTCCCAGGCCTGCATGTCGGTGCCATCGGTGGCATAAATCTTGTGCACCGCCTGACCGCTGTGATCAAACATCTGCACACTGTGGCGCGGACCTTTCGGCCCGGCCTCCGTCACCGCGCAGGCATGCCCCCAGTGGGAGAAAAAGACCCGCAGGTCGATCTCGCCCAGGCACAGGCCCATGCGGCCGCCTTCCATGACACTGAACTTGCTCATCTGGCCGGTGGTTTCATGCACCACTTCATCATTGCGCGCCAGCGTCATGATGCGCCCCAACAACGACAGCGACGGATAGAGGTCGGTAAAGGCTGGCTGCAGCCGCACCACCTTGTCTTCGGGTTCGGTCAGCAGCAGCGTGAGTTCGCTGACCCCCAGTTGCTCGGCCGCGTTGCGAATACGCAGTCGCGGCTGCGTTTCGCGCAGGGCGCGCCAGGCGGCCTGCAGGGCCTGGCGCTGTTCCGGCGAAAAAGGCGCCGTGGTCTGGCTGGCGTGAGTCGATGCCTGCGTCATGGAATTACTCCTGTGTAGCGTTCAGATCAAGCTGCCGCCAGCGCAGGCGCGGGTGGCCACTGGCACCGCCTTCGCTGTAGTAGCCGGTGACCTGCAACTGGAATTGCGGCGCGTCGTCGTCATTGCGATCGGTATCAATGCGGTAGACGCGGTAGTTCGGCCACAGGCGGTGGTTGCCCTGCAGGTTGTAGGCGTACCAGCTTTGCTGCGCGAAGATGCCGCTGCTGCTGTCGGCGGCATAAAGGTGTGCCGGAATCGGTTCGCCACTGTCGGGGTCGATGGTGGCGCTTTGCCAGGTGGCCAGGTCCGCCCAGTCATGCGGGCCGAATACGCCACCGGCGCCGTCGCCGCTGTCGCCGCTATTGCTGCGCAGGAAGAAGTTCATGCCGGCAAAACCGGCCTTGAGGTCCCAGGCGTTGCCGGTGCAATCCACAATCTCGTCAGCGTTGAAATCGAAGCAGACTTCGCCGCCCGCCGGCGGCAAGGTGCCGGTAAAGGTGGCCTCGGTGGTGAACTGGTCCGAATCCGGCACCTGCACATCAAATTCGAAAGTAAAGGTTTCCACGCCATTGCCATCGCGGGTGCAGAAAACGATATCGGTGGCGCGCACGCGGGCATAGCTGTTGCCTTCACCGGATTTCAGCAACCAGCCCTTGTCCGGGTTGGCCACAATCAGGCCAGCACCCGCATCACACTGCGGTGCGCTGTGCTGGTACAGATACCAGTCATTCATGCCACCAAACGCGCTGGAGAGGCGGTCCACGATCCAGGCATTAGTGGCCGGGGCCGGATAATCTTCCAGCAAGGGACTCAGCTCGGAATCCGGCGTGGCATTCAGAAATACGCTGCTGTTCGGCTCGCCGTCGCCGTCATAAAAATCATCCTGCGCTGCCACCAGCGCACCGGCCGTATTGCCCGGGCCGGAATCGCCGCCATTCAGGCGCAGTTCGGTGCGGCGCAGCGCAATGTGCCAGTCGCCGTCTTCGGCCACGGTGTCGCCGCTTTCCAGATTCACATGCACCCAGTCGGTATAACTGCTGGCGTCGTAGCTGCGCGCCTGGACATCCGGCTGCTCATCGCCGCCGCCGTTACCCGGCGGTGTGCTGCTGCCTGATGAGCCGCCGCAGGCGGCCAGTGCCATCACGGCGGCGCCCATCAGCGACACACGCCAGTGCGAAAATGTTCTTCTGTCTTGCATGGTGATCTCCCTCCGGTTGTGTTGCAGGCCGCACCTTCTTCAGCGCTGGCCAAATTGATAACGCGCGCCGAGATAAATAAAACGCCCGACGATCGGTGAAAAATCTGCCGGGTCGGCAAAGTCGCGTTGTGTGTCAAACAGGTTGTCGACGCCCGCCAGCACACTCAGTGCTGGCGTCGCCTGATGCGTCAGACTGATATCCAGTGCGCGCCAGGCCGGCGAGCGCGCCCCGGCGCTGGTGGCCAGTTCGTCACTCTGGTAGCGGCCGCGCAGGGTCAGTTCGGTGGTTTCCGTGACGCCCATATTGATGCCCGCGCGGCTGATATCCCGGGGGCGCCGCGTCAGGCGCTGACCGCTGTCGCGGTCTTCGGTCTGCATATGGGTGTGGTTGAGATGCAGGCTCAGGCGCGGCGCGATGGCCCAGTCCAGTCCGACTTCGGCGCCGCGTGTCATAGCGCGGGCGACGTTGTCGTACTGGTACTCCTGCACAGTGCCGCCCGGCACCGGGTCGGTATCCGCATCGATCTGAATCAGGTTGCGCAGGGCGTTATGAAACACGCCCAGTTCCAGCACCCATTGCTCGCGCCAGGAAAAAGTGGTGCCCAATTGCCAGCTCTGCGAGCGCTCCGGTTGCAGATCGGGATTGCCGATCACCACATAGCCGAGCTGGCTGTGATCGAACAGATAGAAGCGCTCTTTCAGGTTGGGCACGCGGTAGCCCTGCCCCCAGCCCAGCCGCGCGGTGGTGCGCCAGTCACTGCCGCGCCACAGGTGCCAGCGGGCACCGGCGTTACCGGCGACATGGCTGCCAAAGTCGCTGTCGTACTGGTGGCGCACACCCAGCACCAGCTCCAGCGCGTCGCCATAAAAAAACGTGTCCTGGCGAAAGATTTCGTCGCTGCGGCGGCTGACGCGATCCGTGCCGTCCAGCTCGGAGACACCGTCCTTGGTCTGGCGCAGGCTTTCGTGATGCAGGTCGCCGCCCATCTGGAAGCTGTAACCCAGGGCGCCATCCATGCCGTCGTAATAGGGGCTATCCACTTGCAGCGAAAGCTGGGACAGGTCCATCTCTGCATAGCGGTCGTCAAAGGGACCGGTGGGGGAATATTTCAGGGTGTCGTCGCTGAACTGCTCGTGCACGCCATTGAGCTGCACCGCGAAGCCGCCCGGCCAGGCCCAGCGCCCGCCCGCCACATAGCGGTCGCGAATGACCGCTTCGGTCTTGCTGGTGTTGAGCAAGACGCCACCGGGCAAGCGCTCGGAGGCGCGGCTGATGCCGTCTTCAGTAAACCGTCCGCCTTGCAGATAGAAGCGCCCGTCGGGCGAGGGGTGCCATTCCAGCCGGGCGTCGTATTGTTGCCGGTCCACTTCATCCGAGGGGCGCGCCCAACCGCCAGGCACCGGAGTGATACCGTCGCTCTCCAGACGGTCTGCCGCCAGCCGCAAGCGCAGGGTCTCGGTGCCGGTGTCCACCCGGGCACGGGCATGGCGGCGAGCGATGTCGATGCGATGGGTGGACGGGTTCTGGCTGCCATAGCTGCCGATATCGCCCTGCATCTCGCCACTGAAACCCGGCGTTACATCGCGGGTAATAACATTGATGACACCGCCCATGGCGGCGCTGCCGTATTGCGCCGAGGTGGCGCCCTTGACGATCTCGATACGCTCGACTTCGGTCAGCGCCAATTGGCTGACATCCACCGTGGAGCCGGTGCTGGCTGAGATACGCAGGCCGTCCACCAGCACCAGCACCTGCTCGCCGCTCAGGCCTTGCAGGGAGACTTCATACCCGGCCTTGCCGTGAATCTCGCGCAACTGCAGCCCGGACACGTTTTCCAGTGCCTCCTTCAATGACCGGGCATGGGTGCGCTCCAGCTCCTGGCGGGTGACCACTTCCGTGCGCACGGGCGCGTCGATCACGCTGCGCTCGGTGCGGGTGCCGGTAACCACGATCTGATCCAGCCAGGCGACGTTGTCGGCATGCGCTGGCGTCACCAGCAGGCAGAGCACCAGCAGCACAGGCGTCGGAGCAAGGAAGTTTGAATGCATATCATTACATTTAGTTATCGAGAACTATTTGCAATGATGGGGCGCAATCCTCTTTGTGTCAATGAGAATCATTATTGTTTAAGGATCAGCGACGGCCGCTGAGGCGCAGCCAGGCCACCGTGCCGAGCAGCACCACGATCAGGATCAGCACGACCACCATGCTGATGACCAGGTCACGGGCGGCCGGCCCCAGGCCGAGGTTGCCGAGGAAGTGATACTTGTGCAGGTTCATGAAGTGGCGGCTGCGCAGTCGCCCTTCCGGGGTCGCCGCATGGGCGACGTGGCCGGTATGGGTTTCCACGAAGAAGGTGCTCAGCGGTGCCTGGGCCAGACCCAGCCGCTGCACCGGCAGGCGCTTGTAGACCGAGACATAGTCCATGGCGAAGTCGGGCAAGGCGCGGGTAAAGGTAACCGGCTGTACCGGGCGACCACTGTGCCGGGCCCAGTCCTGATACAGCGCCAGCGCATAATCACGGTCTGCATCGTCACTCAGGGCGTTGCCGGTCTGCGCATGCACATAGCGGATGGCTTCACCGCCCTCCACATTTTCACGCAACTGCCAGACCGGCTCGCCGTCCAGCCAGGCATGGGACAGGCCGATGGTCTGTGCGGTCACGGAAGCCAGCGGGTTCCAGGTCAGGGCGCTGACAGGTATGCGGGTATCGGCCCGCCAGGCCAGATGGTCCTCGGCCTGGAACTGGCCCAGCACGACATGCAGGCCGCTGCTGGCAAACCCGAGCATCGCCAGCGCCATGACCAGCCCCAGGCGACGATGCCAGCGGTGTGCGCCATCACGGCCCTGGCGGCCCCGGCGTTTGCGCCACTGCACGGCGTACAACACCAGCCCGCCGAGCCCGACGACAAAGGTCAGGCTGATCATCACGGTAATGGCGCCGGTGCGCAGGGGGTGATGCCGCTCGCCAAGAAAATGCCAGTTATGGAACTGGGCAAAGGTCCACAAGCCAGCCCGGCGCCAGTGATTATCGGCGGCGGCCAGACGCTGGCCGATCACGTCGATATACAACTGGATGCCGTCATCGCGATCAAAGCTGACCCGGTGCACCGGCAGCAGGCGGTTGACGAAACGGTACTGCAGGTCAAAGTCGTCCAGACGGGTCACGTCGGTCACCGCAACCTGCGGGTCCCCCAGCAGAATCCGCGCGAGGGCCATGGCATGCAGTCGCTCACCGCCGACCACGGGGATGCCGCTGACCGCATCGTAATAGCTCAGCGCCACATTGGCCGGTGGCCGCGCCTCGCGGTAACGCTCGGCCTGCAGACGCGGCCCGTAGACCGCCACCTGCCACTGCGGACGGCCGCTCACGTAAACCAGATTGATCTGATCGACGGCCTCATAGCCGTGCCGCTGCAACAGACGTTGCGGCGGGATCACCTCATCCGCCTGCGGCAGCGCGGGCAGCGCCAGGTGCTGCCAGCGCAGTTCCGGTGTCCAGACGTGCGCCATCAGCGGATGGGTCAGGCCACTGATGACCCACAGCAACACCGGCAGGGCGACAACAAGCGCCAGTCGACGGTGCCAGCGCAGCAGCAGGGAGAGCATGTCGTGTCCTCAGAAACGATATTCGAAGCCGGCGTACCAGGCCCGCGGGCCGCCCGGATTGACGTTACCGGAGGTGGCGGTCGGCCCCGGCGCGACAACGGCGGTGGCCGAGGCCACATAGACTTCATCGGTCAGGTTCTGGCCCTCGGCAAACAACCGCAGGCCGTTGGCGAATTCCTGGCTGACCACCAGCCCCCAGAGCGTATGCGACGGCGCCTGCCAGTTCTGGCCGGGGGTGTTGCGGTAGGTCAGGTCATAGCCGCTCACATAGCGCCCGTTTGGCGCCACCACCAGCCCGCCGGGCGTGCTGTAACGCAGGCTCATGAACAGGGTATGGCGCGGCTGGGTGGGCAGGCGGTTATTGCCGAAATCCGGGTCGTCATCAAAGCGGAAATCGGACAGGTTGTACACGGTTTCCAGCATCAGGTCGTCATGCAGGTGCAACCCGGTGCCCAGTTCGATACCGCGATGCACCGTGTCGCCACGGGCATTGAAGATGCCCGTGGCGCCATCCAGATCCAGATTCAGGATCTCGTTTTCGATGCGGGTGTGGTACAGCACCAGTTCCCAGTAGCCATACGACAGCACGCCCCGGCTGCCCAGCTCGGCGGTGACAGCCGTTTGCGCATCGAGACTGCCGGGAATCGGATTATTGCCCAGCTCCGATGACGCGGGCCCTTCGATGCTGCGCGCCAGTTGCGCAAACACCAGCTGGCCCGGCGTCCATTCAAAGGTAGCGCCCGCTTTCGGTGAAAAACCGCGATAGGTCACCCGGTAGCTGATGTCATCCGGGTTGGCCTGGGGCTGGGGCCCCGTGCACTCGGCACAGGGCGGAGGCGATTCACGAATAAAGTCATCCAGTGCACGCCGCGAATGCAGTGCCTGAGCCCCGAGGTTCAACCGCCAACGCTCACTGACCTGCCAGGTCTGCTCGGCATAGGCTTCCAGTTGCACGGTGCGCAGCCGGGCATCGTAGGTCTGGTTGCCCTTGCGCTGGCCGTCCGGAGTCTGTTGGAAGCGCGCCAGCCGGTCACTGCCCTGCCCTGCTCGCACGCCGGCCACCAGCGTATGGCCACCTTCCTGGTCCAGGGCGTAATCCAGGCCCACGCCATAGCTTTCCAGTGCGTTGTCGATGATGCCGACAAAGGGCGTCGGCAAATGATCCAGGCGGCTGCGGGTCACGAAGGCGCTGGTGGTCAGGCGCTGTCGATCGTCGATCTGCCACAGGGCGCGGTTGGCCAGACGAATATCCTGCCAGTTGCGGTCCGCGTCATACTGCACGTTGTTGGCGGCGGCCTGGCGACGCGTGTCGCGGTTCAGGGTGTGCAGGGGAATCGCGCCCGCGAGCTCCGTGTTGGCCTCGGTCACCATCAGATAAGTGCGATGCTCCAGGTCGTCATGCAGCTGCACCCCCAGGTTGGCGTTCAGGCGCAGGTTGTTCTGCCGTTGCTGGTCGCGAAACCCTTCCTGCCAGGTGTGATTGATGCTGACGAAGTGATCCAGATCGCCATCCTGCCCGCCGTGGGCCAGTTGGTTGCGGCGGTAACCGAAGCGACCGGCTTCACTGCGCAGCAGCCAGCCCGGCGTGTTGCGGCCGGTGCGGCTGACATAGTTGATGACACCACCGGTGGTGGCCGCCCCCAGTGCCAGGGCCGCCGGGCCGCGATACACCTCCAGGTGGTCATAGGCGAGCATATCCACCAGCTGGTTGGTGGTGCCGCCATCCAGACTGCCCAGGATAATGCCGTCCTGATAGGAACGAATGCCGCGACCGAAACTGCTGCTGGAAATGCCTGATCCGCGGATCGAGAGGGCCACATCGTCGCCGTTGTTTTCGCTGCTTGCCCAGACACCGGGCACCCGCCTGAAGGCATCCTCCTGATTGCCTGCCCGCCCTTCGCGCCAGCGCTCGCCGTCCAGCAGACTCTGGGCGCGGCTGGCGCGGAAGAATGCCTCCAGCTTGTCGTCCGCCGTGGAGGACAGACCGCCCGCGTCAGGCGCATGAACGGTAATCGTTTCCAGTCGGGCGCCGCCTGCGGGCTGCTCGTCATTCGGGAGCACGGGGTGATGCGCCCACAACGGCAGGGGCAGCGCCGCAAGCGGTAACAGGGCCATCAGGCGGCAGAACACAGTGCTCACGATCACAACCCCGGAATCCAGTCAGGGCAGCATTATCAGGAGGGCCCGGACAGGCCTCAATGTGGCAAAGTGTCGCAGCATTGATCTTGCGTTGACGCGCTCCTCAGGACGATAGTGGTATCCAATACGGATATCTCAAACCACAAGGATCACGTTGCCATGACCCGACCGCTGGAAAAACTCGCCATCCTGCTGGTGGAAGACCACCGCCAACTGGCCCAGACCGTGGTCGAGTACCTCGAAGAACTGGGGGCCTCGGCCGATTATGCGGGGGACGGCGCCCTCGCACGCTCCTTGCTGCGTGAGCACCATTACGACCTGATCCTGCTGGATATCATGCTGCCCGGCGAGGATGGCTATTCCCTGTGCGAATACCTGCGCCACGACCTGACGCTGGATACGCCGGTGATCTTCCTCACCGCCCGTGACCAGCTGGACGACAAACTGGAAGGCTTCCGCCGGGGCGGTGACGATTATCTGGTCAAGCCGTTTGCCCTGCCGGAACTGTCCGCGCGCATCCAGGCCCTGGTGCGCCGCGAACGCCGCGAAGTGGCACCGCATATTCTCGCCGTGGCCGATCTGGAACTGGACCCGGCCCGCCAGGAAGTGCGGCGTGGCGGTCAGGTGCTGAAGTTGTCACCCACCGCCTTCCGCATCCTGCGTATTCTGATGCGCGAAACGCCCAAGGTGGTCAGCCGCGAGCAGCTGGAGCAGGAATTGTGGGGCGATCTGGTGCCGGATTCCGATGCCCTGCGCAGCCATCTGTATAACCTGCGCAAGGCGGTGGACAAGCCCTTTGATGTGCACCTGCTGGAAACCATGCCCGGGGTGGGCTTCTGCATTCGCGAACCGGCCTGAGGTCAGAAACGGGTCCAGGTCTGCCACGCCGGAAAGGTGATGCGGACCTGGGTGCCGTGACCCAGTTCACTGGCCACCTCCAGCTTCCAGCGAAAACGCTCGCACAACCGCTGCACGATGGCCAGGCCCAGACCGTGCCCGCCTTCCTTGTTCCCGGTGCCGCGCTCGAAAGGCTGTAGCAGCCGCTCCAGATCGTCCGGATTGATCCCTGGCCCGGTATCACGCACCAGCACTTCCTGGCGGCCAACGATCACCTGCACGCTGCCGGAATTGGTGTAGTTGATGGCGTTACGCACCAGGTTGGTCACAACAATGGCCAGCACCTGCTCCGGCGCCGTCAGCTTGAGCATGGCGCGCTGTTCACACACCAGCTCCACCTGCTTGTTGTCCGCCAGCGGCTGAAGGCGTTCCACCAGATTCAGTACCAGATCGTTGACGATCAGCCGCTCCTCGGGCAAATCGCGATGTTCACTGCGCGCCAGCAGCAACAGGGTGGCAATCAGTGCCTCCATGTCTTCCACGGTATCCTCGATGCGCTGCACCGATGGCGTCTCCGGAAAACGTGCCGCCAGCAAGGCGAGATTGGCCTGAATCACCGCCAGTGGTGTACGCAGCTCATGGCTGGCATCACGGGTAAACTGACGCTCGCGCTCGACGAAATCGAGCAAGCGATCCGCGTAGGCTTCCAGTGAGGCCACCAGCACCGCCACTTCGGAATCGGCTTCTGTCTCGATCTCGTCAAACGCCGGGCGCGCAGCGCGGGGATCAGTAATCGGTGCCCCGCGCAGCATCTCGGCCAGTTGCACCAGTGGCGACATCAACTGGCGTGACTTGCGCCAGGACAGGAAGGACATCAGATAAATCACCAGCAACACGCCGGTCAGGGGCAACACACCGAAGACGAGGGCCAGTGCGGAAACGCGGCGCTCGTCGAAGATCAGATACAGCCTGGCGGCCACCTCCGCAGAGGGATGGTATTCCACATACACCAGCGGGCGGTCATCATTCAGATCAATGCGGTGATAGCCCGGCGTCAACTGCCGGAAACTGGCGGGGATGCTGTCCGGGCCACCGTCTTCGCGCACCAGCAGCCCGAGCAGATGTCGTGTATTGGGACGAGGAAAATCGGGATCGTCTTCGTACAACGCCCAGTAATGCTCGGCTTCCAGCTTCAGCGCCTGCTTGACCAGCACATGCTCGATGATCTTGGCGGTGGCCATCACGCCGAGCACAGTGGCCAGGCTGATCAGCACGACCTGCATCAGGTAGACACGGGTCAGGCGGTGCTGGACACCGGTCCGGCGTTTTGACATGGCAGACAGTCCGTTTCAGACACCTGTTTCAGGACGGGTGAAGCGATAATGCCCCACGAACCATTCCTCGCCGCCACGATAAGCGAAAAGCTCGGAGCAGGCCATGAAAAACATGCGCCAGCGCTGCAGCCACACCTTGGCTTCATCGGCTCCATAGGTGCTGGCCAGCACCGGTATCAATTCGTCCTGGTGCCGGTCGGCGTTGTCGAGCCACGCTTCCAGCGTACGAGAATAATGCACCCCGTTGACGCGCCACTTGTCGTCCAGCGTCAGACGCTCCTGGCAACGCTCGAGCAGATCCCAGGACGGCATCACGCCGCCGGTGAAGAACATCCGCCCCATCCAGTTGGCCTCGCCCTCGGTCTCGAACGGGTAGAACACCTGATCGTGACAGAAAATATGCACGAACAGCTTGCCGCCCGGCACCAGCCAGTCGTGAATGCGATGCATCAGTTCACGGTGATTGCGCATGTGCTCGAACATTTCCACCGACACCACCCGATCAAACTGCCCTTCAGGCTGGAAGGTCGCTGCGTCGGCGGTGACGACAGTCAGGTTGGTCAGGCCTCGCTCGCGCGCACGCTGATCGATGAACGCCTTCTGTGAGCCGGAATTGGACACGCTGATGATCTCGCTGCCCGGATACTGTTGTGCCATCCACAACGACAGGGAACCCCAGCCGCAGCCCAGCTCCAGAATCCGCTGGCCATTGTCCAGCGCGGCACGTTCACAGGTCAGCGCCAACATGGCCTCTTCAGCCTGCTCCAGCGTCAGCGTGGTCTCGTCCCAGACACAGCTGGAATATTTCAGGTGCGGCCCGAGTGCACGCAGATAAAAGGACGCGGGCACTTCGTAGTGCTGATCGTTGGCCGCTTGCTGCTGCTCGGCCACCGGCCCTTGCGCCAGCGCCTCCATCAGCGCCGTCTTGCGCGCCTCGACCTGCATCGGATCACCGGCCTGCTCCAGGCGCAGCCGTTGACCCAGTAATTTGCGAATCCCGAAGCGGATCAGGCTGTCGGGCAGCCAACGGCGTTCTGCAAGCTCAATGACCATGACGGGGTCTCCAGGGAATAAAGGCGCTGGTGGTGCGCTGGTACTCGCGGTAATCCTCACCGCGACTTTTGAGGGCCTGCCGTTCGGTATAGGGAATCCCCGTCACGAACCACAGGAACAGGAACATCATGACCGGCGCCAGCCACAGCCAGCCGGCCCAGGCGGCGCCCACCGCCAGCAGCGGATAGCTGAACCAGTGCAGCCATTCAAAGAAGTAGTTGGGGTGGCGGGAATAGCGCCACAGCCCCTCCCGGCAGGTCTTGCCGCGATGGGCCGGGTTACGGCGGAAACGATCCAGCTGCCGGTCCGCTTCGCGTTCGCCCAGCAAGGCGATAACGCCGACGGCGCCGCCCAGCACCAGCGACCAGATCACCAGCGGCCCGGGATGCGCCGCAATGACCCACGCCGGCAGGGCAAACAACCACGCCAACACCCCCTGGCCGAGAAAAAAGAACAGGTGAAACAGATTGATGCGCTCGCCAAGCGCTTCGCGCATGGCCGCATAGCGCCCTTCCTCGTGCTCTTCCGCGCGCACGCGACGCCATATATGGCTGCCCAGTCGCAGCGACCAGAAGCCGATCAACGCCGCAGTGACCAGGCGCAACAACCAGGGCCCCTCGCCCATGGCCAGATAAAACAGCGAGGTGGCGCCGACGCCGAAAGACCAGATGACATCCGCGTGGGCGGCATTGCGGGTGCGGCACTGCACCCACCAGCCCAACAGGCAGACGAGCGCAAGCACCAGGGCGGCCACCCAGAGCACGAACGTATCAGGCGATTCCATGATCACCTCTGTCGGCATCGCCATGCTCTGCGGCGCCCGGCCCCGGTGGTGGGCGTGTCGCCCACCAGGCCAGCGCCGGTACAATCACTGCCCAGAGGGCTGCGTAAGCCAGCACCAGCGACGTCAGCCCGGCAGGCGCTTCGGCCGCGCCGAGTCGCACCCCTGCAATCACCGACCCGGCGCTGCCCAGCGCGCCAAACACCACCGCCAGCCAGCGCCGCCCACATAACCAGGCCAGGCTGTGATTGAAGGTCACGGCAAACCCGCACCACAATGCCAGAATCCAGAGGGGAGGCAGGCTGGCGGACCATTGCAGCCGGTATTCGATAACGCCTGCAGCCAGCCACAGCGGCTCGACCGCCAGGCCGATGGCCAGCCCCGCCGCTGCCATGCGCATGTCGCTGCGCCACGGACTACCGTGCAGCCGCGCCCAACCCAGCATAAGCGCCAGCGCCACAAACACCGGCCACTGGATGCCTCGCGCCGCGCCGAGAATGGCCGCGAACCAGAGGCACTGGAAAATGACAAAGTTGCCGATCACGGCACTGCGCAAGGACGTTTTCATTCGAGCATGCTTTCACGTTCGCCATGAATGGCCTGTGAAGCCGCAGGGCCGCGCTTCACAGCCGGTTCACCGGGGGCGGCGCAAACTGACCTGATGACTGCTGACCGCAAGACCTTTCCCGTGAAATTTTTCTGGCTGATGCTGACGCTCGGCGTCTTCGCCACGCTGGCCGGATGCGCCGGCCGCGAAAAGGCGCCCGATTTTGCCCAGGACTATATCGCCGCCCTGCAGCAATTCCCTGCAGTGCCCCCGGCTGATCCCGAGGCCGCCGTGGCCCGGTTCGTCAGCGTCTTTACCCACCTGACCGATGATGATGTGGGCGAGCGGGCCCGGCGCGCCTACGCCGAGACACTCTTCTTTAACGACACACTGCATAGCGCCACCGACCGCGACACCCTGGTGGCTTATCTGGAAGCGACCGGCAATGCCGTCGACAGCATTGAGGTCGACCTGCTCAGCTGGACGCTCGACGGTGGCGATCTTTATGTGCGCTGGGGCATGCGCACCCGGTTTACCGTGACCCGTCGTGCCATCGACAGCTACACGGTGGGCATGACCCATCTGCGCTTCAACGAGGCCGGCGACATCGTGCTGCATCAGGACTTCTGGGACAGCACCCAGGGCTTTTACCAGCACCTGCCCATTGTTGGCGGCATGGTGCGCTGGATCAGGGGACGTTTATGAAGATGATCTGCGCTGCAGTGCTGGGTGTGCTGGCCGGTACCGCAATGGCCAGCCCGGACCCCGCCACCTGGCTGGAGGAGCAGGACATCCGCCTGACCGAGTGCGGGCGTGGCACGGTCAGGGCGCTGCGCGTGATCCGCGTCGGTGAAGCCGTGCTGTACCGGGATGATTGCCGCCGCCACAGCAGCCCGATGGAGGCACCGCTGCGCCTGCAATTCTCCTATCGCCGCGATGTTCCCGGTGATGCCTTTGGCAAGGCCGCCGAGGCGATGATCGAGCGCAACGTCAGTGCCGAAACCTTCGCGGCCCTGCAGGAGCGCCTGCAAGCCTTCAATGCCCGCTATCGCGATATCGGCGATGGCGACACCTATCAGCTCGACTATGGCCCGGATGGCACCTTGCTGCTGAGTCTGAACGGTGAACTGCTGGCCACCGAGCAAGGCGACGACTTCGCGCAGAGCTATCTGACCGTCTGGTTCGGCGACCGGCCTTATAACGACCGGCTGAAGCAGGATCTGCTCGGCCACTGAGCGACTACCCCGCCCCCCCTCGCCTGCGCTAGACTGCCCAGACAGCAGACCGGGGGATGCATGGGATTCTGGAATCAGCCGCTCGACAAGGATCCACTTCAGGACAACGAGCCGGACGTCACCAGCCACGATCGCTTGCGGGGCATCAGCCGCGCGGCACAGCTGACACTGCTGGTGCTGCTCGTCTCTGTCACCGTAACCGCCATCAGCATCCTCGCCACCGGTGAACGCAACTGGGTGTTCGCCATGGGATTATCGGTGCTGATTCCGCTGCTGATCATGCCAGCGGTCATTTATCCGGTCAGCTGCATCAACGCCTCACTGCAACGCCACAACCAGCACCTGCGGCAACTGGCTCGCCACGATCATCTCACCGGCCTGTACAACCGCCCTTATATGCTCAACATGCTGGAGCGGGAACTGGCTCTGAGCAGTCGGCACGACTACGCCGTGTCCGTGATACTGATCGACCTGCAGAACAATCGCGACATCATTGATCACTTCGGTCGTCATGCCTCGGACAAGGCCATGCAGATGCTGGCCCGGGAGGTGCGCGCACAGATTCGCGAAAGCGATCTGTTCGGACGTTTCGAGGGGGCCCAGTTCATACTGGTGCTGCCACACACCAGCCTGCGCGATGCGCTGCGTATCAGTAACAACCTGCGCGAACGGCTGGCGCAACAACAGGTCCAGGGCAATGACCTCAGCATCACTCTGCGTGCCTGCTGTGGCGTCGCCTCCACCGAGACCAGCAGCCGCGCCTTGCAAAGCCTGCTCAACGACGCTGACTATGCGCTGTACAGCGCGCGCAACCATCACGACACCTGAATCGCCAAACCGGTCACGCCAGCGGCCACCCGGCATTGCACCCACCGCGGCAACTGCCTAACATCGCGCAGGTCATCCGGCAGGGAATGCCCGGACACGGTGCCATTCGCTGCCTGTCACAATAATTCATCCAGGACGGAGATCCATGAAGAATCGTTTGCTTGCCTTGATCAGTTGCTCACTTGCCGCACTCGCCTGCACCGCCCATGCCCACGATCATGCGCGGGACGCTGGCCTGCACCGCGACATGCCCGATCGTTACGGCTATGTCGGCGGGCATCTCAGCCAGTACTGGTTCGACACCGACAAGATTTCGTTCCGTGAAGTCACCCTGCCCGGCCTGCAGGCCGGCCTGCGCTTTCATGAAAACTGGTCCGCCCAGCTGTGGTGGGAGCGCAACAATGTGGTCCGTGATACCCCTGGGCCGCGCACCTATGCGACCGTCACCCTGCTGTCTCTGCGACATCATTTCCACGACACCTCGCTGCTCGGCTTCGAACCCTATGCGGGCATTACCGGCGGCCAGATCCGCTTCGACCGGTCCGGCAGCAACCAGCGCCATGAGCAGGAACTGATCGGCATTGAGGCCGGTGTCCAGCGTCGCCTGACCGACCACTGGGTGCTCGACCTGGGCGCCCGGCCGATGCGCGCGGCGTCGCGCGACAACGCCATCGAAGGCGAAATCTACGCCGCGCTCAATTTCGTCATCGGCGAGCGCCGCCGCCCCGCACCGCCCGTCACGGCAGACACCGCACCCGCCACGCCGCACAGCGCCTGCCCGGACACCCCGGCGGACGTTCCCGTGGACAGCCGCGGCTGCCCGCTTGACAGTGACGGCGACGGCGTACCCGATTATCTGGACCGCTGCCCGGACACGCCCACCGGAGCGCAGGTGGACGAGCACGGCTGCCCGGTCAGCCTTGAACAGAGCCTTCGCGAAACCCTGTACGTGGAGTTCGAGCTCAACCAGGCGGTCCTGCGCCAGCAGGACATTCCCCGTCTGGCCGTGGTCGCCCACATGATGCAGCAGTACCCGGAAGGTCGCCTGCGTCTGGAAGGGCACACTGACAACAGCGGCTCGGCCGAGCGCAACACGCGCCTGTCAGCGCAACGGGCGGAAGCGGTGCGCGACGCGCTGGTTCTGCACTACGACGTGGACCCGGCGCGCATTGATGCCGTAGGCGTCGGCCCGGCCCAGCCGATCGCGGACAACCACAGCGCCGAGGGCCGCGCCAGAAACCGCCGCGTGGAAGCCATTCTCCAGTAACCCCGACCCGCCCTCCCGCTACACTCCTGGCCCGGCGCTTGCCGGGCCACGTTTCACGTCTTCTTCCCTGTTTTCCCTGATACTGCTGACGCGGCGAGTCCCCGAGGTCCGTCCGTGCGCAGGCCCGTGTAAGACATTCGCTACTATCCTTGTAAGACATTCGCTATCTTTCTTGTAAGATATCTCTTACAAATGAGCCTGTATGAAAATCTTTACCCGGGCGTAACAATGCCACTACATGAAAAGCCGGGCAGATAGACAACTTATCCCTTACCTATCACCTTTCTCACCTCCCCATTGTAATCCCCCGGTACTCCCCGCCTCGCCACGCAAAGCTCAACTACAATCCATGACAAAAATACAACAGTGGCTGGCCCGGCAGGCCTTGTGATATCACTGTGATATCATTCGCAAGGCACTGAATTAAATGAATTTTTACTTGGTGCATGGCGGCCTTTCCAGACGCCGTTTCGACCCCTCCCGCGCCAAGTCTCCTTGCTCGCCCCCCTCTCTGGACACCGATATCCGATCATGACGCCGTGATCCGGGCTACCCGGATTACGCGCTGAGTCTTGAATTTTTCCGGGAGTCACAAAGAGGGAAGCAACATGAAGACATTCATTTCACGATCCGCGCTGGTCGCCGGGCTGACCGCCCTGCTGGCGGGCGCTCCGGCAATCGCCGAACAGCGTTGGCCGGATTCTTTCGGGTATGTGGGTATTCAGGGGTCCTATTACGACGCAGGCAAAGGCCGGGACAACCTCGACAACATCCACAACTTCTGGCAACCCGCCATTCATCTGGGCTATCGCTTCAACCCGCGCTTCTCGGCGCAGTTGCAGTATGGCGATGGCAGCACCGAGACCCGCCAGACAGACATCGATGTCGACGCTCGCCTGATCAATCTGACCGGCCGGGTCCACTGGCATGAAATGTCACTGATCGGCTTTGTGCCCTATGGCGGCGCCGGTTACGGCTACAACCGCCTGAAGGTGGACGGCCTGGGCACCAAGCGCGAAGACGCCATTGTCCTGGAAGCCGGTCTGCAACGCCTGCTGGGTCAGAACCACCGCTTCATGCTCGACGGTGGCCTGCGCGGTCTGATCGAGCTGGACGACGGCTTTGTCGACACCCAGCCGTTCGTGGCGCTGAACTTCCTGTTCGGCAAGCGCTATGCCGCTGCCACCCCGACCCCGCGTGCCGAGATCTGGATGGATTCCGACGGCGACGGCGTACCGGACCATCTGGACCAGTGCCCGGATACCCCGGCTGGCGCCCTGGTGGACGAAGTCGGCTGCCCGATCATGCTCACCGAGAGCGTCAACATCACCCTGTATGTGGAATTCGAGCACGACAGCACCACCGTACGGCCGGAATTCTTCGAGGACATCGGCCAGATCGCTGAAGTGCTGATCCAGTATCCGGACAGCGAAGTGCTGCTGGAAGGCCACACCGACTCTACCGGCACGGCCTCTTACAACCAGAACCTGTCATTGAGCCGGGCCGACGCTGTAATGCGCGTGCTGATCTCCGAGTTCGGTATTGATTCCAGCCGTATCCGCACCTCGGGCATGGGTCTGACGCAACCGATTGCCGACAACAGTACCGCAGAGGGCCGCGCCCGAAACCGCCGCGTGGAAGCGGTAGTCCAGGCCACCCGCGAAGAGATGAAGCGCCGCTGAGCGGCCCGCTTTTGGGAGAAAGACGATGAAAAACGTACAATGGTACACCCTGTTTCTGACCGGCCTGCTGGCGGTCAGCCTGGCGGCCTGCGGTGGCAGCAACCGCCCCAGCGACCCGCGCATCGAGTTGCCCCCGGGTACTGGCGGGCCGGAAGATCCGCGTGAAGAAAGCTTCTGCGAAGATCCGACCCAGCTGTTCGAACTCGATGGCCTGGTGCCCGCCGACGGCGCCACCAACGTGCCGCAGAACATCTCGCTGGTGGTGCGCTTCAACGAGCCGGTCGCCGAAGATTCGGTGAATGAAACGACACTGTTCCTGACCGCCAATGGCGCGCCGGTGGCGGTGAATTACTCGGTCAATGGCCGCACCGTGACCATGACGCCGCAGATGAACCTGGCCTCCAACACGCTGCACACCCTGACCATCGGGCCTGAGCTGCGTGCCGCCGAGTGTGTCGATCCGTTCCCGCCGAAATTCCTGGCCGAGGGCGAGGCCGGCGATCGCACCTTCACCACCGGCGGCGTGATCGACGGCGAGCAGCCGCGCGTCGAGGCGGTCAATCCGGCCGATGGCGCGACACTCGTGGCCACCAGCACCAATGTCGTCATCACCTTCAGCGAGCCGGTCCTGCCGGATACCGTCAACAGCACCAACATCGTGCTGACCCGCCGCGACAACGGCAACGTGGTCACCGGCACCTTTGACGTCAATGGCGAGGTCGCCACCTTTACACCCGCCAGCGATCTGGTCATGCAGGAGTACTACGACCTCAGCATCAACACCAACATCCGCGATCTGGCCGGTAACTCGCTGGAAGCCCCCTTCTCCAGCGACTTCCGCACCGGCGGCGTGGTGGTGCTGCTCAACGACGAACTGATCAGCCAGATTCCGGGCCTGGGCGACGCCCTGAACTTTATCGGCGGCACCCTGCTGGAAAACCTGCAGTTGGGTGATGGCGACGATGGCCTGAGCAACCTGGACAACCTGCTGATCGTCAAGCTGCCGCTGTCGAACCTGCCGAGCCCGGAAGACTTCGGTGATTTCGACTTCGACAACTTCGCCCTGGAAAACACCCTGGTGGCGATCTGCGACCCGTCCACCCCCGGCGAGAACTGCACGCTGGCACTGGATATCGGTCTGGACCCGCTGGCCCTGCAACAGCTGGCCGATGCCTTCACCGGCGGCGACCCGGCAGAAATCCCGGGCCTGCTGGCCGAAGCCCTGATCGGCGACGGTGGCGTACTGGGCATCGACCTGTCGATCCTGGACCCCAATGGCCTGGGCCTGCTGCCCGATCCGCTGGAAGACGCGCTGAATACCGTACTGGGTGAACTGCAAGGCGCCCTGGAACAGGTGCCGGTACTGAACACCCTGTTCGAGAACTTCAGTGTTGAAGCCCTGGTGCAGGCCAGCCTGCTCAATGGCGCCCTGCTGGATGCCGAAGTCGGCGGCCTGCTGGCCATCAGCGTGCTGGATCTGGAGACCGGCAACCTGGTCGACCTCAGCGGCGGTCTGGTGGATGCCCTGGCGCCGATCCTTGATCCGCTGTCCGACATCCTTTGCACCATTCGTCTGCTTTGCAGAAATTGATTTGACTCCCGCATAGTTCATGCGGCTTCGGGCGCCTCTCCCCTCAGAGGCGCCCTTTTTTTCACCTGCCTTTCACCGAAGGTTGCCGCGCGGCCTTCTTCACAGGGCGACGCAGTCATTGTGAGTCTGCGCCCTCACCGCATAATCGGAAGCCTCTCCGACAACCGACAGAGGATTCCGTCATGGCCAAAGATGCCGTCGGCTACGCCCTGACCGCACTGAACAAGATGGCCAGCTCCAGCCTGCTGGACAAACTCGGCCTGCGCCGGGTCATCGAACGGGTAGCCTACTCGCTCACCCGCACCGGCTTTCGTGTCATCACCACCTCGGCACGCACCTTCAGCAGCGCTAACAAGCTGGACAAGCCAGAGCGTCTGAATGCGCCGGGACACGCCCA
Organism: Isoalcanivorax indicus; assembly: GCF_003259185.1. Taxonomy (NCBI): domain Bacteria; kingdom Pseudomonadati; phylum Pseudomonadota; class Gammaproteobacteria; order Oceanospirillales; family Alcanivoracaceae; genus Isoalcanivorax; species Isoalcanivorax indicus. The sequence goes on along the minus strand of NZ_QGMP01000001.1, from coordinate 784,487 downwards.
GGGTCTGTTCGACCTGAACATTACCGAAGAACAGCAGATGATGCGTGACTCGGTGAAATCCTTTGCCAGTGAAGTGCTGCGCCCGCGCGGCGAAGAGGCCGACGCCGCCCAGGCCACCAGCGACGAAACGCTGGCCGCCGCGCTGGAGCTGGGGCTGAATTTCTTTGCCGTACCGGAATCCCTCGGCGGCGCGGCCAGCGAGCGCTCCCCCGTGACCACCATGCTGATCGCCGAAGATCTGGCCTGGGGCGACATGGGCCAGGCGGTCGCCATCCTCTCGCCCATGAGCGTGGCCAATGCGCTGACGCACTGGGGCTCTGCCGATCAGCAGGCGCGTTACCTGCCCGCCTTCGCCGGCGAGCAGCCGCCGAAAGCGGCCATCGCCGTGACCGAACCGCACCTGATGTTCGACCCGATGAAACTCAAGACCCGCGCCACCCGCGAGGGCGATCACTATGTGCTCAACGGCACCAAGGCGCTGGTGCCGCTGGCAGCGGAAGCCGAGCTGTTCCTGGTGGCCGCACAGACTGACAGTGGCCCCGCCGTGTTTATCGTTGAAGGCGGCAGCGAAGGGCTCAGCGCCGGCGAGGATCCGTCGATGGGTATCCGCGCCAGCGGCCAGCGCCCGCTGATCCTGGAAAACGTCAAGGTCAGCGCCGCGCAGCGTCTGGGCAGTGACGACTTCGATTATCGCAAGTTCATCGATCTGGGCACCCTTGCCTGGTGCGCCCTGGCGGTCGGCAATGCCCAGGCCGTGCTGGATTATGTGATTCCCTACTGCAACGAGCGCAAGGCCTTCGGCGAGCCCATCAGCCATCGTCAGGCCGTGGCCTTCCTGATTGCCGATATGGCCATTGAGGTGGATGCCATGCGCATGCTGACCTGGCGCGCGGTCAGCCGCGCCGAACAAGGCAAGGACTTCCAGCGCGAAGCCTACCTGGCGCGCATTCTGGTAAAAGAAAAAGCCATGAAGATCGGCACCGACGGTGTGCAACTGCTCGGCGGCCATGGCTTCACTCACGAATATCCGGTTGAACGCTGGTACCGCGACCTTCGGGCCGTCGGTGTCCTGTTCGGCGGCCTGCACCTTTAATCAGCGGAGGACTGCATCATGAATTTTGATCTGCCTAAAAAAATGAAGCCGCTGATCAACAATGCACATCAGGTGGCCCTGAGTGTGTTCCGGCCGATCTCGCGCAAATATGACCGCGCCGAACACGAATACCCCAAAGAACTGGATATGCTGGCCTCGGTGCTGGATGGCATGAACGACGGCGACCCCACCTCCAGCGCCGGTGCCAGCCAGACCGGCAAGGGCCGTGACAAGCGTGACGACAACACGGTCAAGAATGGCGCCAACATGACCACCTGCCTGGGCGCACTGGAGCTGTGTTACGGCGACGTGGGCCTGCTGTTGTCGATGCCGCGTCAGGGCCTGGGTAACGCTGCCATTGCCGCGGTGGCCAACGACGAGCAACTGGAGCGCTTCAAGGGCAAGTGGGCGGCGATGGCGATCACCGAGCCCGGCGCCGGTTCCGACTCCGCCGCCATTCGTACCACCGCGAAAGAAGATGGCGACCACTATGTGCTGAACGGCGAGAAAATCTATGTGACCTCCGGCGAGCGCGCCGACTGTGTGGTGGTGTGGGCCAGCCTGGATCTGGCACTGGGTCGCGCGGCCATCAAGTCGTTCGTGGTCGAGTGGGGCACGCCCGGCATGGAACTGGTGCGACTGGAGAAGAAACTCGGCATCCGCGCCTCGGACACCGCCGCGATCACCTTCACCGATTGCCGCGTGCCGAAGGAAAACCTGCTGGGCAATCCGGAAGTGGATGTCGCCAAGGGTTTCGCGGGCGTGATGGAGACCTTCGACAACACCCGTCCCCTGGTAGCCTGCTTCGCCCTGGGCTGCGCCAAGGCGGCCCTGGACCGTACCCGCGAGTTGATGGCCGAACATACGCGCCTGGACTATGACGCCCCGATCAGCAATGTCAGTGCCATGGAAGCCGAGCTGTACACCATGGAGGCCGAATGGGAAGCCGCCTACTGGCTGACCGTCAAGGCGGCCTGGATGGCGGATAATCGCAAGCCCAACTCGGTGGAAGCCTCCATCTCCAAGGCCAAGGCCGGGCGTGTGGGGAACACCATCACACTGCGTTGTGTGGAGCTGTGCGGTGCGCTGGGTTACACCGAAGACGAACTGCTGGAGAAATGGGCGCGGGATTCGAAGATTCTGGATATTTTCGAAGGCACCCAGCAAATCCAGCTGCTGATCATCGCCCGGCGTCTGCTCGGCCTGACCTCGAAAGAGCTGAAGTAAAAGGCGAGGTATCACGGCACCGACGCCAGCATGACGCGCCACCTCCCCTCCGGGGGGGGGCAGCGCGTCATGCTGGCCAGTCGGTCACTGCCGTCGCATAATCGGGTAGCGCGTAAGGAAACCCAGGGAGCCCGTCATGACCAGGATCGCCGTCACGTTCTTGCTTGCAGGTACCTTCTCTTTTCTGCTCAGCGGCTGCGGTGAGCCAGAGCCGCCACAACCTGAAATCGACAGGGAAGACGCGGCCCACGCTACCGCGCAGGACGCTCACACGCCCGACACCGGCATCATCAGCGAAGTGCGCTACCAGTGCGCCGAAGCACTGCAGGTGCAGGCCAGCTATGCCCAGGACAGCGTCACCCTGCATCTGCAGGGCGAAACCCAGGTGCTGGAAGTGCTGCCCCGTGACGCCTCACTGGCCCAGGCTCCCAGCGCCTCCGGGGTGCGCTATGCCAACGCCGACCTGACCTGGCACAGCAAAGGCAGCGAGGCGCTGCTGAGTGCCGCAGACGACACCTACGTCTGCCTGCAGATGTCCCACTGACCACAGGCTGAAACCATGACCGTTCCGATGACCACCGGGCGCTTGCGCACCGCGTTCAACCTGCCCTGGCTGCTATGCCTCTCCGGCCTGGTGTTCCTGCTGTCACAGACCTTGCTCGGGCTGGCGTTCGCGCCGCTGGGCGGCCCGGATACCCTGCTGCGAATGCAGCTGGGCTTTACAAGCGCCGACGCCTACGTGGCACAGTTCCAGGCCTGGGAGGAGGCCGGCCTGCTGGGGGTCTATCAGGCGCATTTCATGCTCGATGCGCTGCACCCGTTCTGGTACGCGATATTCGGCACCTGTGCCCTGGCCGTGGTCTTTTCGTGGCGCGGCGCCGGCGCAGCCTGGGATCGGCTATTGCCGCTGCCGATGCTGTCCGGTTTACTGGATGTGCTGGAAAACAGCGTGCAGCGCGTGTTTCTTGCCGAACCCCTGCTGATTACCGATGGCCTGGCCCGGCTGAGCTGGCTCTGTTCACTGGGAAAATGGACGCTGGTGCTGGTTTACGTGCTGGCCGTCTTGTACTGGCTGCTGCCCCTGCGCCGCTGACCGGCGCTTGGCGTGCTCACCGGTTCACGTCACAATAGCCTCATGAAAGACGGCACTATAAAAACAAGGAGATTCACCCGCATGCCCTCTGCCCTGCTCGCTGGCGCCCTCACCTTGCTGCTGCTGTTTGCCGGCACCGCCGCGCATGCCAGCCGCGCTGGCACCGTCATCCTGAGCGGCCAGGAATGCGGCTACATCATGCTGAACACCGGGCAAGGCCAGGTGCTGCTGAAACTGATTCGCGGCGAAGCCCCCAAGCCCGGCGACCGGCTGGAGGCCAGCGGCCCCTTGCCGACCAGCGATTTTGCAGACCTGACCAATCGACGCACCCAGGAGCCACTGACGGTCTGGGTGGATATGGTGGATCGCTCAAGCAACCGCGCGCTGGGGCGCTACGGGCAGTACTGCAACTGACAGGGCTCAGCTCACAAGCGCGCCGCCAGCTCGGCCCCTTCCCGAATCGCACGCTTGGCATCCAGTTCCGCCGCCACATTGGCGCCACCAATCAGATGGTGTTTCACCGCAGCCTGTTCATGATACAGCGCGCGCAGCGATTCCTGCCCGGCACAGATAACAACGTTATCCACTTCCAGCAAATGTGATTCATCGCCCACAGTAATGTGCAGCCCCTGATCGTCAATGCGGTCATAGCTAGCACCGCCAATCATCTCCACACCTTTCATTTTCAGGGTGGCACGGTGTACCCACCCGGACGTCTTGCCCAGATCCTTGCCCAGCGAGGACGCCTTGCGCTGCAGCAGATAGAGGCGGCGCGCCGACGGCACCGGCCGCGGCGTTTCCAGATTGCCCGGCGCATCGGAATGAAAGTCTATGCCCCACTCACGCGCCCAGTCCTGCAACGGCTGCGGCTGTGGCGCACCATGGTCATGCGCCAGGAACTCCGCCACATCGAAGCCGATCCCCCCGGCACCGATCAGCGCCACACGCGGGCCCACGGTGGCCTTGCCCAGCAGCACATCGACATACGACAGCACCATGGGATGATCGATGCCCTCAATGGCCGGACGACGCGGCGTGACACCGGTGGCCACGATAATCTCTTCGAAGCCCTCCTGTTCGAGTTCACCGTCGGCAATGCGACGATTCAGCACGAGCTTGACGCCCGTACGTTCAATGCGTTTGCTGAAATAGCGAATCGTTTCCCAGAACTCTTCCTTGCCGGGAATGCGCGCTGCCATATTGAACTGGCCGCCAATGCGGTCAGACGCATCAAACAGGGTCACATCATGGCCGCGCTCCGCTGCCACCGTGGCCGCCGACAGCCCCGCCGGGCCTGCGCCGATCACGGCCACTTTTTTCGGTTTTTTCGTTTTCAGATAAACCAGTTCCGTTTCATAACAGGCCTGCGGGTTGACCAGGCACGAGGCGCGCTTGAGCTGGAAGGTGTGATCCAGGCAGGCCTGGTTGCAGGCGATGCAGGTGTTGATGTCGTCGGCGCGATTCTCGGCGGCCTTGTTGACGAAATGCGCATCCGCCAGCATCGGCCGCGCCATGGACACCATATCGGCCTGGCCACTTTCAATGATCTGCTCTGCCACGTCCGGCGTGTTGATGCGGTTGGAGGCAATCACCGGCACCGAGACCACGTCCTTGACCCGCCGAGTGGCTTCGGCAAATGCCGCGCGCGGCACCGAGGTCACGATGGTCGGCACCCGCGCCTCATGCCAGCCCACGCCGCTGTTGATCAGGTTTACGCCCGCCGTTTCCAGTTCCCGGGCCAACGCCAGGATTTCCTCGCTGGTGGCGCCACCGGGCACCAGTTCCATCACGGACAAACGGAAAATGATAATGAAATCCTTGCCGCAGGCCTTGCGCGTGGCCTCGACAATCTCCAGCGGAAAACGGCGACGGTTTTCGGCACTGCCACCATATTCGTCGGTGCGCTGGTTGGTACGCGGCGCGAAGAACTGATTGATCAGGTAGCCTTCGCTACCCATGATCTCCACACCATCGTACCCGGCACGTTTGGCCAGCTTTGCCGCCTGGGCAAAATCCTTGACCGTCTGCTTCACCTCGCGGGTGGACATGGCCTTGGGTTTGAACGGATTGATCGGCGACTTGATGGCAGAAGCCGAACGGGACAGCGGATGGTAGCTGTAGCGACCGGCATGCAGCAGTTGCAGACAGATCTTGCCGCCAGCCTCGTGCACCGCTCTGGTCACGCCGCGATGACTGAGCGCGTCGGCGATGTTGAACATGCCGCCGGAAAACGGATAGAACCAGCCCTTGCGATTCGGGTTGAAGCCGCCGGTAATGATCAGGCCAACGCCGCCCCGGGCACGCTCGGCAAAGTATTCCGCCAGCTTGCGGCGATGCCAGATGCGGTCTTCCAGCCCGGTGTGCATGGAGCCCATCACCACCCGGTTCTTCAGAGTGGTGAAGCCCAGATCAAGCGGGGCCAGCATATGCGGGTAGGGGGAGCTTACGGTATTGGCGGCAGCGCTCATGGCGGACCTCGTCAATGGGGTAACTGGACACCGTCAAGATAAGAGGCTATCTTGACGGTGTCAAGACTCAGCAGCCACACGACTCAACGGGACAGACAAGGGACACGCCATGGCCACCCACCAGGACAAGCCCGGCTACCACCACGGCGATCTGCGCGCCACCCTGCTGCGCGAGGCGGACCAGCTGCTGCGTGAAGACGGTATCGGCGGCATGAGCCTGCGCAAGCTGGCGGAGCGCATCGGCGTGTCGCGCATGGCGCCCTACCACCATTTCCGCGACAAGAACGCCCTGCTCAGTGCGCTGGCCGAGGAAGGCTTCCGTGATCTGAAAACCATGATCGACAACGCGCGCCTGGGTAGCGGCAATGACCCCGCCGAGGGCCTGCGAGACTTTGTCCGCGATTACCTGCGCTTTGCCACCGATCACCCGGAACGCTATGAGCTGATGTTCGGGCGCCCCTTGTGGAAGAGCGGCCAGCCCACGGATGCGCTGCGCGAGACCGCCTTCGCGGCTTTTCGGCATTATGCCGACCGCATCGCCGGTTTGTTGCAACATGGCACCCTGCCACAGGGCAGCAAGCCACTGCGCCTGGCGCAGGCCAGCTGGGCCACCCTGCACGGCTTGTGCAAGCTGCTGAATGACGGCATTTATGTGGATCGGCAGGACATGGAAGAAGTCAGCGAAGAGGCGGTGCGCTTGATGCTGGCGGCGCTGCGCTAGAAAAAAGCAGCGGGAGGCGAGGCCAGCCCTCCCGCTGCGAGGCGCGTCGGTTCAGAACTCGAACTGGACGCGCAATGCGTACACCATGCTGGTCCAGTCCTTGGTCTCGCCTGCCGGCAGGTCGCGGCTGGACGTGGACGCATCCACATACATGGCATTGAACTTCACCACAATGTCATCCACGGGGTACCAGTTAACGCCCAGCGTGTAGTGATCCAGCTCCTGAGCGCCACGCTCATCATGGTGATCCGTCTGGTCGGCATAGGCGTAACGGGCCAGCAGCTCCCACGCCCCCCAACCACCCTGGTTGATCGGTTGCAGCACCCGGGTCTGGCCGAAATCACCGCTAAACGCCCGATAATGGCGCCGCTCCCCGGTCAGGAAGTAGCTGCTCTGCACATAGTACCCCCCGTTGGACAACGACAAGGGGTCCGTCGTCGGGTCGCCCGTAAAGCCCTGCGCATTCGCGTCCCGACGCAGGTCCTGCAGCAGATATTCGCCCTGGAAAGACAGCGGCCCGACGCCATAGGCGGCTTCAAGGGCATAGGTCGCAAAGTACTTCACGTCCTGGAAATCGCGCCGCCCGATAACACGGCCATCAATGGCCCGTGTGCCCAGCCGGCTGCGCATGCGGACGCTGTCGTAATCCCTTTCACGACCACGGCTTTTCTCGTGAACGTAGGAATTACTGCGGTAGTTGGCAGATACCCCCAGGTGACTCCAGATGCCTCGATTGACGTCCATATACGGTGCAAAGGAACTGCGGCCCGCCACCGACCAGCCTTCATTGACCTCCCGACGCCGCGACACATCTGTACCGAACAGCCCGAGCGCCGCGTACCAGTCAGGTCTCAGGGTTTCGTACATCACACCAAGCTGCCGGTCCGGACGGTAGGCGTCGACGGGTGAGGCGCGCTCGATAAACGAGATACGGCGGGAACTGGTAGAACTCTCAAGGCTGAAAGGTTCCTTGAAGTAACCGACAGCAAGACGCCCTTCGTCAAACAGGTACGCCAGATAGGTGTTGGCGAAACGGATGCCCTCTATATCGTCACCTTCCTCAATGTCGTAGGTGACTGGGTCCCGGAAATCCACTTCCATCTGCCATTCCCACCGGTCATACGCCAGCCCGAGAAGCGCCAGTCGTGCGCGCCGGATGATGGTGCCGGATCGCCCCAGATCGCCGCGATCCAGCCGGTCGTCGTCGGTGCTCTTGAACGGGTCCTGCACGCGCGCATGATCCACCATCACGCGACCGCGCACACCGAAACGATGGGCGCCGTCTGCTGTTTCTACCCGGAACTTGTTAACGCGCATCCGCGTAAGCTCGTCTTCTATACGCGTGGTGGGCTCGTAATTCATGCCCGGGTGGCGATCGACAACCGGCGGCTCGGCACGCAGAGCGGCGGCGTCTTCCTCGCTCAGAATTCCTTTCTCCAGCAAGGTGCGAATCAGATCATCCGTGGTATCTGCCAGTGGCACTGCCGGCATGGCCGACAGGAGCAGCAGCAGCCCGGAAAAAAGCGGTGTTGGTGCTTTCATGGTATAGCCCTCTTTTGTCTGTGGCGTGTACTGGTCTCCGCCAGCTCACTGGATGCCACCCCATTCGCGCATGCGCGCGCCCGGCAGCTCTTGAGCCAGGTCAAGAAAGGCGGGCCCGGCCCCGCGCAACGTTGATGCAGATCAACAAAGCTCACGATCACGCCATCGCGCCCCCTTCCCGGGCACGCACCCCGGCACGGACCATGTAAGCTGGTCATCTCCGGGCAAGCGGGGGTTAGCGTGGTGGATACAGGAAACCGATTTGAATGGCGGGCCTTTGCAAGGCACTTCGGTGCACTGGAATACCGCCTGATACAGCATGGCCGTGTCATCGACATCAAGGTCAGCCAGGAGTGGTATCTGATATCGCGGCATAACAGCGATCGGAACATCAAGATTCGCGCCGGCAAGCTGGACACCAAGACGCTCGTGCACACCTGCGGCGAGCTTGAACAATGGGCGCCGTCCGCGTCCACGCCGCTGCCGCTGACGGCACAGACGTTTGCCCAGCAGGCACTGGTGCCGCTGGGCATTACTCCGCCCGACGCCTGCATGGACAACACGCAGACGTTGCTGGATGAGCATGACCTCAACACCCGCTTCTTTTACGGCCTGCCGGACATGGTGGCCGTGGCGCTGAGAAAAAGACGTATCCGCTATGCGCTGAACGAATGCCTTGGTGAGTGGGTGGAGCTGGACATCAACGGCGCCAGCCTGCAATCGGTATGTCTGGAGTCGGTGCACGCGGAGCATGTCGAGAGCGCCGCTGCACTGATTGGTCTGGAAGCCTGGCGCAACCGCAGCTATGTAACCGCGCTGCGCGAAACCATGGGCCTGATCCCGCAGGAGCCTTTGCTACGTTGACGACACAACGCTCCGATTTCGATCCACTCGAGATGGATCACTACCGTATTGACCGCTTGCCAAAGCGTAGCCGCTCTGGCGTCGAGCTGTGGCTCGCCCGCCTGGGCATACCTCTGGCCGTGCTCGCCTTCATCATGCTGGGGTACGTCTGGGCGCCCGATTTCCTGCTGAGCCTCGACCCGGCCAGCCTGTCGGGCTCTGCAGCTGCACGCCTCGCAGACACCGCGCTTGCCGACCTGATCCGTCAGAATCAGTTGATGCTGGCGGTCTTTGCTGCCGCCATGATCCTGTGGACCACCGCCGCCTTGCCCAATTATCTGGTCTCCCTGATCGTTATATTCGCGCTGATCGCTACCGGCATCCTGAGTGAGCGCGAAGCCTATGCACAGCTGGGTCATCCGGTGATGTGGCTGAACATCATGTCTTTCATTCTTGCCAGCATGCTGGTCAAGACCGGCCTGGCACGACGCTTCGCGGTCTGGCTGGTACTGCGCTTCGGACACAAGGCTTCCGGTGTCTTCCTGAGTTTTATCGTCATCAATACGGTCATGTCGGCCTTTATCTCGGCCACCACTGCCAAGGCGGCCATCCTGCTGCCGGTGTTCATGGTGATCGCGGCCATGTATGGCGCCCGGCCCGGTGACGGCAAAAACAATTTCGGACGCAATATCGTTCTGCAGAACCTGCTCTGCATCAATCTGGGCGCAGGCGCTTTCATGACCGGCTCCGGCGCGAACTTGCTGGCCGTGGCGCTGATCACGGGCGCTATCTCCGGCAGCATCTACTTCAGCGACTGGATGATCGCCATGCTGCCGACCATGATCGGCCTGATGCTGCTGGGATATATCCTGGGCGCCCGGGTGTTCTTTCCGCTGGCAGAGGAAGAGCGCATTCCCCAGGTCGAGGGCGGCTTGCAGCGCTTGCAGGCCGAGTACGAGAAAATGGGGCCGCTGTCGTGGACCGAGGTACGCGCTGCGGTGCTTTTTCTGGCCATCCTGGTGCTCTGGATCACAGACCGCTGGCATGGCGTCAGCGCCACTGCGGTCGCTCTGCTGGGGGGCATCGTGGCCCTGCTGCCACGGATCGGCATCGTGGAATGGAACGATGTGGATATCCCCTGGCACCTGATGCTGTTCTCTGCGGGCGCCTATTGCCTGGGCGCCGGGTTTGCCCAGACCGGCCTGCCGGAAATCAGTGTCAGCGCTTTCTTCAGTTACGCCGGGATCGACAGCGACACGCCTTTCTGGACGGTCTACCTGTTGCTGACGGGCATCATGGCGCTCAGCGCACTGGTGTCACAAGCCAAGACCATGCGCGCCATGCTGTTTGTGCCGATTGCCATTGGCGCAGCGGAAACACTGGGCTACAGCGTCATCAGCCTGGCCCTGCCGGTGGCCTTCCTGATCGAGCACGTGTATGTGCTGCCCTTCAACAGCAAGCCGGCGGCATTACTGTATGAGACCGACCACTACAGTCTGGGCGACGGCTTCCGGTACGGCATCACCATGATGCTGGCGGGATGGATATCGATTGTGGTGCTGGGGGAAACCTGGTTCCGGTTTCTCGGCATTACGCCGGACGGGGTCTTCGGCCTGTTCTGAGAATGCCCCGGGGCGGCGTGGCCGACCCGGGGCATGCTTTTCACGACACGTGCTTCTCGACTTACTTTTCCAGGATCGCCACGACGCCCTGGCCGCCTGCGGCGCAGACGGAGATCAGGCAGCGACCGCTGCCCTTCTCGTTCAGCAGCTTGGCGGCATTGGCCACGATCCGCGCACCGGTGGCGGCGAACGGGTGACCGGCGGCCAGCGAACTGCCCTTGACGTTCAGCTTGCTGCGGTCGATAGCGCCCAGCGGCTTGTCCAGACCCAGACGATCCTTGCAGAACTTCGGATCTTCCCAGGCTTTCAGGGTCGCCAGCACCTGCGAGGCAAAGGCTTCGTGGATTTCATAGAAGTCGAAGTCCTGCAGCGTCAGATCCAGTTTTTCCAGCATACGCGGCACGGCATAGGCCGGGGCCATCAGCAGGCCTTCTTTCTTCTGCACGAAATCCACCGAGGCGGCTTCGCCCAGGGTCAGGTACGCCAGCACCGGCAGGCCGCGCGCTTTGGCCCACTCTTCCGACGCCAACAGCACTGCCGAGGCGCCATCGGTCAGCGGGGTGGAGTTGGCGGCCGTCATGGTGCCGTCTTCGCCACCGAACACCGGCTTCAGAGAGGCCAGCTTTTCCAGGGTGGAGTTGCCACGCAGGTTGTTGTCACGCTCCAGACCCTTGAACGGCGAGATCAGGTCTTTCTGCCAGCCGTCGTCGTAGGATTTGGCCAGATTGTGGTGGGAGGCCAGGGCCAGCTGGTCCTGCTCGTCGCGCGGGATGCTCCACTCTTTCGCCGTAACGGCCGCGTGCTCGCCCATGGACAGGCCGGTGCGCGGTTCAGCGTTCTTGGGGATGTCCGGCATGATCCACTTCGGATTCAGCAGCTTGACCGCCAGCTTGGCTTTCTCGCCGGTGGTCTTGGCCTTGTTCAGCGCCATGAACACCTTGCGCTTGTCGTCGTTGACGCCCAGCGGGGCGTCAGAGGTGGTGTCCACACCGCCAGCGATACCCGCCTCGATCTGCCCCAGGGCAATCTTGTTGGCCACCAGGATCGCGGCTTCCAGACCCGTACCGCAGGCCTGCTGCAGGTCATAAGCGGGCGTTTCCGGCGCCAGGCCGGAATCCAGCACGGCTTCGCGCACCAGGTTGAAATCGCGCGAGTGCTTCATCACGGCGCCCGCAGCCACTTCCCCCAGGCGCTCGCCCTTCAGGTTGAAGCGCTGCACCAGCCCTTGCAGGGCGGCGGTCAGCATTTCCTGGTTGGAAACGCCAAAATACGCGGTATTGCTGCGTGCGAACGGGATCCGGTTGCCACCGACAATGGCGACCTTGCGTACACTCTTTCCTGCCAGCATCGTGATTCCTCCGTAGATGGGCGCGTGAAGCGGTCAAGCTATACAAAAGACTGGCGGCAGTCTAGCGGCAAGCCAGCGCCGCTCATTGGCTGCACCGCCCTTCACGCCTCTGTGGCCGGTCAATACCCATGCGGCTCCGGGGTGCTTCAATAGCGCCACTTTTCCCGGGCGCCCGGCCAGATATGCTATGGTGCGGCCCATCAGGTACATCCCGAACTTACAGTCAAGGTGAGGATAATGAGCGACGTCTATCAGGCTATTGCCAACTCCGCAGTGGGCAAGAAGGTCTTCAGCACCCTGAATCTGCCGATCCCGGTGATGCTCGAGCGCCATCAGCCGGGCGAAGTCTCCTTTATCAAGGGCAAGGTCGTGCTCGGCGGCGCCGCTGGCGGCAGTGCCTTTGAAGCCGTGCTGAGCACCCTCAAGGGTGCTCCCCAGGCCAGCGTGCACACCCTGTCCGGGGCCGCCGCAGAAGCGGACGTTCAGGCCGCTGCCAACGCCAGCGGCGAGAGCGTCAGCAGCTACGCACCGGAGCGCGACGACGGCGAGAAGTTCAAGGGGCTGATCTTTGACGCCACCGGCATCCGCAACACCAGCGAGCTGCGCGCCATCTGGGATTTCTTCAACCCGGTGATCCGCAAGATGGACAAGTGCGGTCGTATCGTGGTGATCGGTCGTACCCCGGAAACCTGCGATCTGGCCCAGCGCATCGCCCAGCGCGGCCTGGTGGGTCTGGTCAAGAGCCTCGGCAAGGAAGTGAAGAAAGGCACCATCGCCAACCTGGTCTATGTGGATCAGGGCGCTGAGAGCCAGCTGGCCAGCCCGCTGCAATTCTTCCTGTCGCCGAAAGCCGCTTATGTGTCCGGCCAGAAAGTCCATGTCGGCGCAGCGACCTTTGACGCCGCTGGCTTCAACTGGCAGCAGCCGCTGGCAGGCAAGACCGCGCTGGTGACCGGCGCGGCGCGCGGCATCGGCGCGGCCATCGCCCAGGTGCTGGCCCGTGACGGCGCCAAGGTGATCGTGCTGGATATCCCGCCGATGGCGGAAGACCTGAAACAGGTCGCCGAGCAGATCAACGGCATCGCGCTGGAAGCCGACATCACGGCGGCTGAGGCACCGAAGCTCATCAGCGATGCAGCCAGGGCCGAAGGCGGCCTGGACATCATCGTCCACAACGCGGGCGTGACCCGCGACAAGACGCTGGCGGGCATGCCGGACAAGTTCTGGGACATGGTGATCGATATCAATATCGCCTCCGAGGAACGTATCAACCAGCAGTTGCTGGACGACAAGACGCTCAACGAGGGTGGTCGCATTGTCTGCGTCAGCTCGATTTCCGGCATCGCCGGCAACATGGGCCAGACCAACTATGCCACCTCCAAGGCGGCGGTGATCGGTATGGTGCAGGGCATGGCGCCAGAACTCGCGGAGCGCCACATCACCATCAATGCGGTGGCACCCGGCTTTATCGAAACACAGATGACAGCCGCCATTCCGTTCGCCATTCGCGAAGCGGGCCGTCGCATGAACTCCATGAACCAGGGCGGCCAGCCGGTGGATGTGGCGGAGACCATCTCGTTCTTCTCCAGCCCGGCGTCCCAGGGCGTCAGCGGCAATGTCGTGCGCGTCTGCGGGCAGAGCCTGATCGGCGCCTGACACGGGGTGCTGTCCTTCAGCGCAGAAAAGGCGAGCCTCGTGCTCGCCTTTTTTGTTGCGGTGGCTACGCCAGCCAGGTCATCTGGCTGTCATATTTGCTCTCTACTCTATACGACGATCCGGTTTCAATCGTATGGCAGGGAGATGACATATGGACGGCTACCTCAGCGCCAGCCGCCTTGCCAAACAGTTTGGCGGAACACGCGTGCTCGACGGGGTGGATTTCAGCCTGCAGCAAGGTGAGTGCCTGGTACTGCTCGGCCCCTCCGGATGTGGCAAGACGACCCTCCTCAATATCATTGCCGGCCTGATTCAGGCTGACGCGGGCGAGTTGACCTGCGCCGGACAGACCCTGGACGCCCCGGCGCGTGGCCTGTGTGTGCCCATGCGCGAGCGCCGTTTTTCCATGGTGTTCCAGGACTTCAGCCTGTGGCCGCACATGAGCGTGGCCCAGAATGTGGCCTTCGGCCTGAAGCTTCAGGATCGGCCACGCGCCGAGGTTGAGCGCCTTACCCTCGAGGCGCTGGAACGGGTGCAGATGGCGCATCTGGCTGACCGCAAACCGGCACAGCTCTCTGGTGGCCAGCAACAACGGGTCTCCATTGCCCGCGCCATCGCCGTAAACCCGCGAGTGCTGCTGATGGATGAGCCCTTGTCGGCCCTTGACGCGCGACTGCGTGAAGACCTGAAGGCAGAGCTTGCGCTCCTGCTACGCGATACCGGCCTGACGGCGGTCTATGTCACCCATGACCAGTCGGAAGCGTTTTCCCTCGGCGATCGTATTGCACTGATGCACAAGGGCCGTATTGAACAGATGGATGTACCGGAGAACATCTACCTGCGGCCGCGCACCCGGTTTGCTGCCGAATTCATCGGCAGCGCCAATCTTGTGCCCTATCGTCGCATGGCTGGCGGGCTGCAACTGGACGAGCGCCTGGACGTGAACGGCCACAGCGCCCGGCTCCCCGACCTGCCGGAGCGAGGCCATCTGGTGATCCGTCGTGAAGCCGTACACATGGTGGCGCCGGACACGGCGCCCTGCAGCCAGCGCATCATGTTGACCGGTGTCTGCACCCGTCGTCACTTTCTGGGTGACCGCCAGGAAGTCGTTGCAGAGATCCATCCCGGCCTGACGCTGCGCGGCTTTGCTGATCAGCCTTTCCACCCCGGCGCTCAGGTGTCCGTGCGCATCAGCACTGACGCGTTGCATGCGGTGGGTGAATGAACGTTCGTGTCTGTGTACTGGGCATCGTGTTGCTGCTGGGCGGTTGCGGGCGTCAGGATGATGCCGCGCTGGTGATCTATTCTGCGGGGCCACGCCCGCTGATTGAACAGATCAGTGCGGATTTCAGCGCCGAGCACGGCATCCCGGTACGTCTTTTTGTCGCCACCACCGGACAACTGATGGCGAAACTGGAAGCAGAGCGCTTCCGGCCGCAAGCCGATATCGTCATCTTCGCCAGCGATGTCGCCGCCGAAGCATTGCGCAGCGCCGACCGACTCATGGCCCTTGACGACCTGCCGCTCCCCGACACCTCTGCCGACTGGCACGATCCACAACGTTATTATCTGGCGACAAGCGCCGCGCTGGTGGGCGTTGCCCTGGCAAGCACCCATGCGGATATGGCACCGGACTGGCCCTTGTTGTTCAGCGGAGCGTTCCCCGGGCGCATCGCCATGCCCTCGCCCTCGCGCTCCGGCACCGCCGGGGACTTTGTGGTCAGTCGTGTGCTGGCGGATGCCGATAGCGCCTGGCTGGATTTCACCCGCGCCCGCGCTGCCGGAATGGAGTTTCCGGCCGCCAACAGCCAGGCCCTGACCTCGTTGATGATCGGCAACTACCAGGCCGTGCTTGGCGCGGTGGATTATCTGGTATTCCGGCAGATTGATCAGGGCGCGCCGCTGGTGATGCATTATCCCGCTGGCGGCGTGCCACTGATGACACGCCCGGTGGGGATTCTGGCCAGCAGCCCTCGGCAGGACAGTGCTCGTCTGTTTGTGGCGCATCTGTTCAGCGCCAGCGCACAGCAGCACATTGCCGATGCACATCTGTTGCCTGCCAGAACCGATATTGCGCCGAGCGCGGCGCGGCAGGC
This sequence comes from Isoalcanivorax indicus, assembly GCF_003259185.1. Classification (NCBI taxonomy): domain Bacteria; kingdom Pseudomonadati; phylum Pseudomonadota; class Gammaproteobacteria; order Oceanospirillales; family Alcanivoracaceae; genus Isoalcanivorax; species Isoalcanivorax indicus. The sequence continues at coordinate 768,778 of NZ_QGMP01000001.1, read as the reverse complement.
CACCCCGGCACCACCACAGATCCTGCGCGGTGATGTGACCGCGGCACTGGCCCAGCAGGGCACCATCCTGCGACGCTTCCAGTATCAGATCGAGCGTGCACAGATCGCCCCCATGGCGGCCCGACAATGATCCGTGCTGCGCGCCTTCTGCCCTGGCCGGTGATGCTGTGCATGTTGTTTCTCGGCATCACGGCTGGTTATCCGCTGCTGCTGCTGTTCCTGCAGAGCCTGTTCCCCGAGTTGCTGGGCGGCAGCCTCGACGGCTTCCTGTCCGCCTACCGCGCCATCGGTGACACTCCGGAAATCGGTACCCTGTTATGGAATTCACTCAGTTGGGCGGGCGCCGTCACACTGGCGAGCTGGGTGTTCGGCATTCCCTGCGGTTATCTGCTGGCGCGCACCCACATGGCAGGCAAGGGTTGGGCACGTCTGTCCTTGCTGATGCCGATCATGACGCCGCCGTATATCGCGGCGTTGAGCTACATACTGGTCATGCAAGACGGTGGCTTCGCCGACAGTCTGCTGGGCACCATGCCGGAAGCGTTGCGTGCCGCGTTCTTCTCGTTCTGGGGCGTCACACTGGTAATGGCATTGTCGTCGTTTGGCTACGTCGCCCTGGCCGTGGAAGCCACCCTGTCCGGTTTGCCACGTCGTCTTGAAGATGCCGCCCTGCAACTCGGCGCCAGCCGCACTCGTGTGGCGGTGCGAATCATGCTGCCGTTGTTGCTGCCTGCGGTCATCAACTCCGGTCTGCTGGTATTTCTGGAGTCGCTGTCCAATTTCGGTGTCCCTGCGGTGCTCGGCACACGCGCCAACCTGCCACTGTTGCCCGCTGAAATCTTTTATCTGGTGACCAGTTGGCCGGTGGATCTGGCGTTAGCAACGTCACTGTCGAGCCTGCTCTGCCTGTTTGCCCTGGCAGCGCTTTATGGCGGGCGCTGGATCGCCGCGCTGTTCTCCGCCGGTGGCAGCCGCCCCGGTCAGCACCCCCTGCGTCCTCTGGCGCGTCAGGGGCAATGGCTCGCCTGGGGCTGGTTCGGCGGCCTGTTCCTGCTCAGCACAGGGCTGCCCTATGCGGCCATGCTGCTGACCAGCATCGCAGACCGCTGGCAAGACGGCCTGCCCAGCCTGACGCTGAGCCACTATGGCAACCTGCTGGCGCCCGGCAGCCGCGGCCTGTCTGCCCTGCTCACCAGTCTCTGGCTGAGCATTGCGGCGGCCTCCGTGTGCGTCGCCGTGGGGGGCTACATCGCCTATGTCAGCGCACGCAGCGAAGGCCGCGCACGACAGGTGATGGATGGCCTGGCCATGCTGCCAAGGGTCATTCCGAAGATCGTGATGGCGGTGGCGTTGATTCTGGCCTGGAACGCCCCCTGGATTCCGGTGAACGTGTACAACACCGTGTGGATGCTGCTGCTCGCTTACGTCGCGATCTACATTACCGACGCGCTGAATTACGCCAATGCGCAACTCGCCGGTATCGGCAGCAATCTTGAGCGCGCTGCGGCGCTGATGGGGGCGTCACGATGGACCATCTTCGTCCGCATCGTGCTACCACAACTGAAACCGGCACTGCTCGCCGCCTGGCTGACGACCTTTATCGTCTGCATGCGCGAACTGGTCGCCTCTATCCTGCTGTTGCCACCGGGCGTGGATACGTCGGCCACCTTTATCTTCAATCAGTTCGAGCAGGGCGATATCGGGCTGGCCATGGCCATGGCGACGCTGACCATCATGCTGAGCATGGCGGTCATGGCCGTGGTGCAGCGACGACGCCACCACTGAGCCCGCCCGGGGCGCACGGGGCACGCCTCCTCAGGCCCAACCCAGTGGCACGGCACGGCGATCCACACCGGCAAACTCGCCCCCGAACAGATCAGCAAACCGAGTCAGCAGGGCAAGCCGGGCACTGTCCGGACTGGCGGGCAACGACAGCAGTGCTGGCGCCAACGGGGAGGCCTGATCCTGACCGATAACAGGCGTCAGGCCCGCAGCCTGGACACGCTGCTGGCCCTCCGCCGACAACACATGGGCAATGAACGACCACGCCAGATCGGCGTGGCGGGCACCTCGCAACACCATCATCGGCCGAGCCGCCGACACGGTACCGCTTTGCGGCAGGATAAAGCGCAATCCTGCTTCACGGGCCTGCATCGAACTGGCCAGATAGTCCACACAGCCGAACACCAGATCACGCTCGCCACGTATCACCGGCAACAACGCCTGACTGTTCGCCCCCGGCACCACCAGGCCGCCATCCCGCAACTGCGCCAACAGCGCCCAGAGCCCTTCTCCCCAGGCACGCTCCAGCCCCAGCAGCAAGTCCAGCGTGGCCCCGGACAACGCCGGATCAGGCATGCACAGGCGACCTTTGAACTCCGCGGCGGCCAGCGCCTGCCAGTCCGGGGGCGGCGGGCGCCCGCTCGCCTGCCGCCAGGCCATCCCCAGTACCGAGACCCCCTGAGCCAGCAGGCAACTCGTGCGATAACGGGTTGGCAATACTATGGGGTCGGGCAGCGCCACCGGCTGCAATTGCCCTGCCTGCTCCATTTCGCGAGCTGCGTCCCAGGAGGCCAGCATCACCACGTCCGCCACGGGTGAAGCCGCTTCTGCTTCCAGTCGCGCCAGCAAACGACCTGTGGTGTCCTGCAACAGGTTGACCTGACACCCCGCCGCCGAGCGGAAATCCGCCACAAGATGACGTGCCAGCGCACCCGGACCCGCGCTGTAGATCGTCAGGGCATCCTCGACAAAGGCAGCCTGTGAAGGGCGACGAAGAAAGGTTTTCATAAAGAAATACGTGCAGACAAATCGTTCTTATACGTTGGAAAGCGAGCCTACTCACTCTGTTCCCTGCACTTCAACCAATTTTCACGCGAACCGGGAAATCTTCATGAAACCGTCATAAAACAAGAACCCCGGTGTCATTTCATGACGAAACAATGAATGCGGCTTGAAAGCCATTCTTTCAACGCGTGTTTCAAGGATGGAACCCGGCCGTCTGTCAGAGCGAAACAGCTTGCCAACAGTCCGCCTCGGGAGCGACGGAGTTCGTAGCCGCCATTGCGATACAGGATATGACTGTGAAAACCAACCGCTTCCGGGCCGCGTCTCTGGCGCTGGCTGTCGGGCTGACCCTGCCGCTTGTTGCGACAGCCGATGCCCCCGATCTGATCGATACCCTGCTGGAAAAAGGCATCCTGACCCAGGAAGAAGCCGACACCTTGCGTCAGCCTTCTCGTCCTGCTGCGCCCGCCGTGCAACGCAGCGGCATGAAATATGAACCGACTGAACCGGTGAAGGACGATGAACCCGCCGTGGCGGTGCGTCGCTTTACCGTGGACAGCGCCGATGGACAGCATCGCTTCCGTGTGCGCGGTCGCGTGCAGTTCGATGCCGAGCGCGGTTCCTTCGATGACGACATTGCCTTCGTCGCCCGCCAGTCCCATGAACCGCCCGCCTACGGCAGCGTGATTCGGCGCGCCCGCCTCGGTGTACTGGGTTACATGTACAGTAACTGGGAATGGCAGATGGAAGTGGACTTCCGCGATGAGGAAGTCGGCTTTGCCAATGCCTATGTCGCGTATCTGATGCCGACCGGCCGACTGGCCGTGGGGCACTTCAAGGAGCCCTACTCCATGGAGAGCAACACCAGCTCGCGTCGCATTACATTCATGGAACGGTCTGCGTCCGTAGATGCGCTCCGCCCGGACCGGGAAATGGGCGTCATGTATGAAACCCTGCGCCCCAACTGGTTCGGCGCCATCGGTCTGTTCGGCGGCCAGGGCGTGAGCATTGATCGCACCGTGGAAGAAGGCTATGCCCTGTCGGGTCGTCTCTCCATCGCGCCCTGGGCCGACGGTGGCAACTTCCTGCACTTCGGCGGCAGCGCCAGCCATCGGCAGAACGCCTTCAACAAGGAAACCGATGCCTGGGTGCCGGTGCGTTTGCGGACCCGCGAAGGTGCACGTGCCATTGACCTGCGCCTGGTCGGCCGTGACGACATCGAAGCCGTTGAAGACTTCAACCGCTTTGGCCTGGAAGCAGCCTGGGGTATTGGCTCTTTCTCCCTGCAAGCCGAATACAACCGGGTTGACCTGAACCTGGATGAAACCGCCAAGCTGATCGCCCACGGCACCGACGCCAATCCGTCCAACGCCCTCACGCTGGATGGTTTCTATGTGCAGGCCAGCCACTTCCTGACCGGCGAGCACCGCAACTACCGACCAAGCAGCGGTGATTTCGGCCGCGTGACCCCGCAACGCAACTTCGATCCCGCCAACGGCACCTGGGGCGCCTTCGAAGTAGCCGCGCGTTATTCCACCATCGACTCCGAAGAACACTCACGCGTTGGCCGTGGCCAGAAAATGGACCACTACACCCTGGGCCTGAACTGGTACATGAATCCCGACCTGATCGTGAAACTGAACCTGATGCAGTTCGACGCCGAACGCGACGGCACCGACACCACCGGCCGAGTCATCGCCGCCCGACTGCAATACGAATTCTGAGGAGACGACCATGAAAGCATCCATCACGATGGCGGCCGTGGCCGCCCTGCTGTTGCCCTGGACGGCTCAGGCCCTCGACAACGGTGACTTTTCCGATCTCGACCAACGCGGTATCGGTGACATCGATTACGCCACTGACGGCGGCATCGGCTTCCTGCCCTCCTGGACCCTGCTGACCCCCACCGGTGGCCTGATTCGCACCGGCGCCGGCTTTGGCGCCCAGGGCGACAGCGCTTTCGGCTTTAACACGCTCGACGATGGCTTCGGCAGCAACAAACTGGAGCAGTGTCTGCCCATCGATCCGGACCAGTCCCTGAGTTTGCGTTATGCCGTACGCACCAGCGTCTCAAGCAGCGACGTCCGCAGCCGCCTGAATCCGAACTTCTATCCGGACATGGTCGCCTGCGAGGAAAACCTGCAAGCAGACGCCAACAGCAATCGCCTCAGCTTTGCGCGTTCCAACGAAGACATCGACCTGCAACTCAGCATCGACGCCAATACCTGGGTCGATACCACCCCGGTGGTCTTCGCCGCCAGCGACCTGCCCGAAGAGGCACGCGTACTGCGTATCTCCCTGCGTGCACGCGATCGCAGTGGCCAGAACGCCGGGGTCTTTTTCGACAACGTGCGTGCCACCCAGGGCGAGAGTCAGGCCAACCTGATTCGCAACGGCAGCTTCGAGCATCTGGATGTTGTGGACGGCGATTTCCTGAACGCCGGCAGCGGCTGGTATGTCGAGCGTGATGCGGGTCTGCGTGCTGCGGCGGGCGCTGTCAGCTTTGCGCAAAGCGGCAATAATGTCTTTTACTTCGAAAGCCTGACCGGCAACTTCGGCGCCAGTCGCCTGGACCAGTGCGTCCCCGTCACCGGCGATGACACCCTGCGCCCCAGCGTCCGCGCCATGAGCCTGACCCCCGATGACGACCTCAACCTGCGTGTCAATCTGGCGTTTTTCACCGACAACGCCTGCACCGACGCCGCCGACAGCGCCCTGAATCTGGAGCAGGACTTCAGCGTCAACGGCGACAGCGGCCAATGGCTGACCTTCACCACGAACGACAGCCGCGAAGCCGCCGCGCTCGCCGGTATCGGCTCCGCCCGCCTGAGCCTGCGCGCGCGCGACCGCAGCAGCCCCGAAGGCAACGTCCCCGGTCCTTTCGCCCGCACCCTGTATCTGGATGACGTCAACCTGGTGGCCACCGTCCCGGCACCCACCTTCAACCCACCCTCCCAGGAGTTCTCCAGCGCCCAGCTGGTGATCACCCTGAACGGACCTGAAGGCAGCACCCTGTTCTACACCCTGGACGGCAGCAACCCGGACCAGACCAGCCTGTCACTGCTGCCCGGCGACACCATCACCCTCACCGACACCACGGAAGTGCGCGCCATCGCCGTACTCGATGACGCCGAGTCCGCAGTACGCAGCGCCACTTACACCCGCGTAGAGGCACCTTTTGTGCCGCCCACAGGCCCGCTGAACCGCTCTACAGGCAGCATCGGCTTTGTCTTCGGGTTATTCGGGATGGTATTGCTGTTCCGCCGGAAAAAGCACTAAACGTGACGGCCCTCGGGGGAGCGGGTAAAGGGTTTCAGGACTGTCGAGAGGCATGGATGCCGAACGCAAGCCCCCAGGGACGGGTTCACGGCGTGTCCTGAAACCCTTTACCCGCTCCCCCGAGGGCCATTACCACCCAGGCAGTCCCCTACCCGGACAATCATCACTCGTCGCTTTTGGCCTTGCGATACTCGATGGGCGTCATCCCCACCCAACGCTTGAACGCACGATAGAAGGTACTCGGCTCCGAAAAGCCGGTCAGATAGACAATCTCGTCGATGGACTCGTCCGTACCGCCGAGCAGGCGCTTCGCCAGACGGCACCGGTAATCCGCCACCAGTTGATTGAAGTTGGTCCCCGCATCCGCCAGGCGCGTACGCAGCTGCCGCGGCTTGATGCCCAGACGCGCTGCCACGTCCTCCAGATTGGCATGCCCGGATTCCAGCAGCTCCGCGATCAGACGATTGACCTGCGCCACCAGATCCTGTTTCTCCAGCCGCGCCACCTGCTCGATCGCCAACTGCTCATGCAGACGCAGCAGCTCCGGCTCATGGTGCGCCGAGGGCAACGTCATGACCTCTTTGGCGAAACGCAGCCCCGTATGCGCCTGGTCGAACAGGATCGGGCAGCCGAACACTCGCTGGTATTCCTGCATGTCTGCGTGGGCGGAATGCTTGAAGCTGATCTGCAAGGGCTCGAACGCGCCATCGGTGACGAAGCGGAAGAACTTGATGACCCCGACCATGCCGCACTCATTGAAGTGGTGCAGTCGACGGCTCCAGAACATCTGCTTGAGCAGCACCGTGTCCTCGTCTTCCTCAAGCTCGCCCTGGGCGGCATCGGAGAGCAATCGCTGATAGTTGAGGGCCCGCTTCAGGCCATCGCCAAAGGTGGGGCTGCTGAGGAACAGGTATTCGAGCACCTGGCCCTTGAAGATAGGGATGTGGTCGCCGAGGTGCAGGCCGACATGGGGGTCACCGGAGACTTCTTCGGCGGCCTGCCAGAACCATTCCTGGGCGTCATGGGGGGTGCGCAGGTCTGGCTGGCCCATTACCGAGGCATTCAGACCGACCTTCTGTAGCACCGCATCGGCATCTATACCGGCGGACTGCATGCCCTTGTAGGCCATGCGCAGCAATACCCCGGAGTCGGTAAGTTCTGCCATCCTGCTTGGTTATCCTGACGGTTCAGTATCAACAGGCAGATTAGCACAGCCATGCCCGGCGCCGGAACCGGCACCGGGCAGGCGTTTTACCCGTCAGGCCGCCACCGTCTTCCGGCGACGCCCCGGCAGTGCCAGGCGATTGATGCGCTTGAGCACCGTAGCGAACTGGCGCGGCAGGGTGCCGGTGTTGTACTGCAGGCCATAGCGCTGGCAGATCTCCTGCACCCGCGGGCCGATTTCCGCATAACGGTGCGCCGGCATGTCGGGGAACAGGTGATGCTCGATCTGGTGGCTCAGGTGGCCGGTAAGGATATGAAACGCACGGCCACCTTCCAGGTTGCTGGAGCCCAGCAGCTGGCGCAGGTACCACTCGGAGCGGGTCTCGCCCTCGACCTCTTCTTCGGAGAACATTTCCACGCCCTCGGTGAAGTGGCCGCAGAAGATCACCGCATAGGCCCACAGGTTGCGGATCAGGTTGGCGGTCACGTTACCGGCCAGGGTAAACACGAAGCCAGGACCCGCCAGGGCCGGGAACAGCAGGTAATCCTTGAACACCTGCTTGCGGGCTTTCTTCCAGATGCCGCGCAGCTGGGCGCGGGCCTCGGCAAACGATTTGCCACGGCCGATGCGCTCGAACTCGACATCGTGCAGGGCCACGCCCCACTGGAAGAACGCCGCCAGAATCCAGTTGTAAGCTGGCTGGAACAGGTACTGCGGCCGCCACGGCTGGTCATCCGACAGGCGCATGATCCCGTAACCCACATCCCGGTCCTTGCCAACGATGTTGGTAAAGGTGTGGTGCATGTAGTTGTGCGAGTGCTTCCACTGGTCGCCCGGGCAGGTGTTGTCCCAGTCATAGGTCATGGAGTTCAGCGCCGGATCCTTGAGCCAGTCCCACTGGCCGTGCATCACGTTGTGGCCGATTTCCATGTTCTCCAGGATCTTGGACAGCGACAGCAGTGCGGTCCCGGCAATCCAGGCCGGCGGCAGGAAACCGGCGAACAACAGCGCCCGGCCTGCTACTTCGGAATAGCGCTGGGTCTTGAGGATGCGGCGGATGTAGCGCGCATCGCGCTCGCCCAGATCAGCCATGACTTCCTTGCGCAGGGCATCCAGCTCGGCACCGAAGGCCTCGACCTGCTCGGCACTCAGGTGGCGCCAGCCACGTTTCGGGGTGATGTTTTGCGGCATTGCATTGACGGCGGCATTCATAATGAGCCTCCTGGTCAGTGGGTTCGTATCAAAGCTCGACCTGCACGGCGCCAGCGGCGGCGTGCACACAAAGCTGGATGTCTTCGTCTTTCACGTCGCGCACTTCGCCGTTGCGCAGATCGCGCACCCGGCCTTCGCTGACGTGACATTTACAGGCGTAGCAGATGCCCATGCGGCAACCGGACTCCGGGTTCAGGCCCTGCTGTTCGGCCAGTTCGAGCAAGCTGCCCGCGCTGTCGCCAGCGGCCTCGCGACCGCTTTTGCTGAACAGGACCATGCCTTCGCCCGCTGCGTTGCTGACCTTGACCTGAAACTGCTCCTGGGCGGGGCGGGCCAGCCCGGCAGTTTCAAAGGCAGCGTTGACGCGCTCCATCAGGGCGGGCGGGCCGCACAGCAACGGCGTGCGCGCGGCATAATCCGGCACCAGCTCAACCAGCTGTTCCGCGCTGAACAGGCCACGGCGGTCCCCCGCCATGGGCGCTCCCTCATTAACCACCTGAATCAGGGTCAACCACTCGAACCGCTCGGCCAGGGCACGCAGTTCGGCGCGAAACAGGGTGTCGACGTAGCTGTTGCTGTAGTGCAGGAACACCACATCACGCTGCTGCCCCTCACGCACGCACTGGCGCAGCATGGCCATCAACGGGGTGATACCGCTGCCGCCACTGATCATGAGCAATGGGCCATCCCCCTCGGGCAACAGGAAGTCGCCGCGCGCCTGACTCAGGTGCAGGATGTCACCCGCACGGGCCTGATCCACCAGATAGTTGCTGACCAGACCCTGGCCGTTGCGCTTTACCGAGACGGTGATACCCGCATCCGCGGGCGCCGAAGAAATGGAGAAGCAGCGCTGATACCGCACCCCCTCGATCTCCACGCCCAGCACCAGATGCTGGCCGGCACGATGGCCCTGCCAGTGACTGTTGGGGGTGATGTGCAGGGTCACCGCGTCGGCCGTTTCGCGCTCGATGCGCTCAATGCGGCCCCGCACGTCACCCACCGACCACAGCGGGTTGAACTGGGTCAGGTAATCATCCACGGACAGCGGTGACGCCATGGCGCGGGTAATCGGGTTATCCAGCAGTTTCCATCCTGTGCGACGCATGGGAAGGTTCCTCAATCTGCAATCTGCGTTGTGAACATGCGTGCACTTTATTTTCTGACCCGCATGGATGTCAACACCTGTACACAAAGTTATTTATTATTGTTATTTTTCATGAAGTTATAAAGTGAACACCATGGAATGCTTTTATTCGGTGGGCAGACCGAGGACAATATCGTGCACAGACGAGGGCAAACAGCGGACGGCACATGGAGCAGACAGGGGACACCCGACGCGACCCGCGGCGCGGGCGTACACGCCGGGCGTTGCTGGATTCGGCACTTGAACTTGTTGAAAAGAAAGACAATTTTACGGCCCTGTCGCTGAGACTGGTGGCCCGCAAGGCAGGCGTGGTGCCCACCGCCTTCTACAGACATTTCCCGGATATGGACGCGCTGGGGCTGGCCCTGGTGGATGAATCCTTCCGCACGCTACGCCAGTTGATGCGCGATGTGCGCGCCGTGGGCCTGCCGCAGAAACAGGTTATCAGCACCTCCGTGCAGACGTATGTGCGCTATGTGCGTGATAACGCACGACATTTCCAGTTCGTGGCCAAGGAACGCTTCAGCGGCAGCCAGCCTATCCGCACCGCCATCCGCCAGGAAATACGACTGTTCACAAGTGAACTGGCCACCGACCTGTCCCGCATCCCCTTCCTGGCCAAGGTCAGCGCCGAAGATCTGCAGATGATGGCGTCCCTGGTGGTCAACAACATGACCTCCCTGACCGAGCAGATTCTGGATATCCCGGTGGACGACCGGGCCGAAGAGGCCTTCCTGGCCCGCGTGGCCGAAAAGCAGCTGCGCCTGATCTTCCTCGGTGCCGCCGGGTGGCGCAGCCAGCCCTAGTCGCCCCCATCTAACGCTGGGCCAGGGGGCGGAAGGTGCGCTGGATATCGGTCTGCATGGCGCCGTACTGCTCGTCCAGCACCCGGTCGTAGGCCGCCAGAAGGCTTTTACCCAGTTCCTCACGCATGTCGTCCAGGCTCTGTTGCAGGGCGGCTTCCAGTTCATCGCGATTCAGCGCTTCGTCCAGCCGCAGCAGGGCCCAGTCGGTGGCCAGCCAGCCTGCAGCGCCCGCCACCAGCGCGCAGGCCAGCGCACCGGGGCCGCTGGGCGCACACAGGGTGGCGCCACCCGCCGCTGCCGTACCGGCCCGGGCTGCGCCGCGGCCCGCCCCCCGTGCAGCCACAGCCCGGCCTGAAGTGGCCGCTGCACGGCGGCTGGCAGCACGCCAGATGAGCGGCCCGGCGGCGATACCCACCGCCGCCGCGCTGCTGAGTGACATCCGGGCAATGAATTCCGGGCTGCCGTACCCGGTCAGTTGTTGTGTCAGCTCATCCAGCGCCAGGGTCTCGGTATCCGGTAGCGGCGCCACCGGCATCCGGTCGGCGTCCAGCAGGTCGAGCATCTCCGCCAGCCAGTGTTCCCGCGTTTCCCGAGCCGCTCGCAGCAGGCGCGCGTCCGCCTGGACACGCAATATCTCCAGCCGGTTTTCAAAGTCGGCAGCCTCGAAGATCAACGCCTCGGCACGCCGGGCCACAAAACCCTCGTCCGCCAGGCTGGCCTTTTCCAGCGCCCACATGGACAGCCGCGCATACTCACCGCCCAGGGAGTAGTACCAGTCCGCAAACGCCGGCAACCGGGCCGACAGGTCCGCAAACAGGCGATCCAGCGACTGATCCAGATGACTGGCGATCGCCTCCCGGGCCGCCTCCTCGCCTTCGGCGAACCGCAGCGCCGAGAGCAGCGCCAGTTCCTCCGCCCGCCGTGGCGACACCTGATAGTGATCATCACCCACCCGCACCACCACCGGCGCCCCCGGATCCCGTGCCGCCTGCCACGCCTCGCGCTGTACCAGCACCAGGCACAACGCCGCCACCCCGACCATCAGGCCGAGCAGGCGAATCACCGGCACGGCGGTGACAGGTGGCGAAGCCGTGGTCGTCATCAGGCGCTCCGGGTCACAGGATCAATACGGCGCCGCGCCAGCGTCAGGGCCCCGGCGCACGCTACCAGGTATGACCACACAAACAGCCCATTTGCGGCAAGCAGTACCAGCCAGCCGCCGATTCGCAACATTGGGCTGCCACTGCCCGGCAGATGCTGCTGACCCAGCCAGTTCACCAGCGCGTCCTTGGCGGCAGCGCCTTGCAACAACGCCTCCAGCCACGGGCTGTGCGCCTGCTGCGCCTGCATGGCATGCCACAGCGCCTGACGCAGACCCACCTCGCCGTAATCCGGGTAGGGGGCGTGCAAGGCCAGCAGCGTCACGACGGCAAACAGCAACAGGAAGAGTGCTGCCAGCGTGACCCGCATGGCGAGTTCGGGCAGATAACGCGGCGCCGCATGCCGTGCAAGCAGGCGCTCACATACCGCCTGCACTACCACTATCGCAGGCAGCGTGGCCGCCAGCAGCCACCAGAGCACCTCCTGCTGGGTACGCACCACCGCCACGCCCAGCACCAGCGCCAACAACAAGGCTTGCAGCGCCTGCCGCAGCCACAGCAACAGGCCGCCCCGCAGACGCCAGCGCCAACGACTGTCCGCATGCAGATACGCCGCCAGAAACGCCTGCCGCCGACTCAGCGCCCGCCGCCACAGCCCCGCCTGCATCACCGCCGCCAGCAACAGCCAGGCCAGCACCAGCGCGCCATGGCTCCACTGGCGGCCAGCCAGATGCAGCCCCAGCATCAACGCCACCGGCACCAGTAACCACAGTCCCTGGTCCACCCAGTGCCAGCGCGGCAGGCGCCGCGTGTCGGTCGTCACTTCGGCCAATCCACCCTCCCCCTCTGGTTGCCTATACTGCCCTGCATTGAATTCACCCTGCTGACGTCATCAAGGATGCCACCATGAGTGCCACAGAAATTCGCGAACTGCGCAACGCACCTGCCATGCTGCCCCTGTTTGCCAAGGCCGTCGTGCGTGCCGGCGTCAAACCCGGCAAGAACCCGGTACTGCCGAACAAGGGCGTACGCCTGAGCGATATCATGCTCGACGCGAAACATCTGGCCACCTATCGCAAGGTATGCGGTTTCAAGGCCGACGGCTACCTGCCGGTGACCTATCCGCACCTGCATGCGCACCCGCTGTTCATGAGTCTGCTGCTGGACAAGGACTTCCCGTTCGCGGCCATGGGTCTGGTCCATGTGCGCAACCGTATCACTCAGTACCGCCGAATCCAGGAGCGCGAGCAGCTGGATGTGGAATGCCGTTTCGGCGAGCTCACGCGGGTGGCCAAGGGCTACGAATTCTCGATCCTGACGCACATCAGCACCGGCGGCGAGCTGGTCTGGGAAAGCGAATCCACCATGTTCCGCCGGGGCGGCGGCACGGGTGAGGACAAGGGCGGCAAGAAGCCGGCGGCCGCCGAGCCGGTGACAAATGCCACCGAATGGAAGGTCCCGGGCAGCATGGGCCGGCAGTACGGCGCGGTATCCGGTGATCGCAATCCGATTCATCTGTACCCGCTGACCGCGAAGCTGTTCGGCTTCAAGCGCCAGATCGTGCACGGCATGTGGTCCAAGGCGCGCTGCCTGGCGGAGGTCAACGATCAGTTGCCGGAGAACGGTTTCAGTGTGGACGTGCAGTTCAAGTTGCCGATGTTCATTCCGGCGACGGTAAAGTTCGCGCAAGAGAAACAGGGCTCGGGGCTGGATTTTCGCCTGCTGGCCGCAGATGGCGTCAAGCCGCACCTCAGTGGTGAGATTCGCGCGCTCTGACCTTTGTTGCCGGTTGGGGGCCATTCTTTCTGGTTGTGGTGGCATGGCCCTCGGGGGGCCGTCACGCGCAGCCCGGTCAAGAACCTCCAGCCAACCGAAAGTCTGGTTCTGGCGACACGCTACGAAGTGGTGTTCGTGTCGTTGGCACTGAACTGAGGCCTCGGTGAGGGGCAAGCCCTTCCAGAAGTGTGTGAGGCAGGAAGCCGAACGCAAGCCTACAGGGACGTATTCACGGCGGCTTCTGGAAGGGCTTGCCCCTCACCGAGGCCGGGCTACGGAGCTCCGGGGCTCCGGGGCTCAACCCACATCACCCGTAAAGCTCACCATCCACTGAATACCGAACGCATCCACGCAGATGCCGAACAACTGTGCCCACTCGGTGCTCTGCAACGGCATGGTGACCTCGCCGCCCTCCGCCAGCGCAGCATGAACGCGACGCGCCTCATCCTCGGAATCGGCTTCCAGCGCAATGAAGAAGTTGTTGCCCGCAACAAAGCCCCCGGTGTGTTCGGCACTGATCACATCCGTGCCCATCAGCACGTTGTCGCCGCCCAGCGGTAATCCGATATGGGCGATGGCGTCCAGCTTGTCCTCAGGCGCGCCCATCGGGTTGCCGGGGAAATCGCCGTAACGCAACACCGCGGTAAATTCGCCACCGAAGATGCGGCGGTAATGTTCAAAAGCGGCCTCAGTGGTGCCCTTGAAGTTGAGATAGGGATTGGCCATTTTCATGTCAGCGAGTCCTTGTCAGGTTGAAAGGCAATAATGGTCGCCCGCAGGCGACCCGTTTCGACATCTGACCACAGCGCTTGCGCATATCTTGTCACCAGCCTTCACCCCGGTCATTGCCTGCTTGCCGCTTTGCACGCAGAGTAGTCGGCATCGTCAATAGCCAACCGCCAGGGAGCAGTGCCATGGCATCATCGAATACCGCATTACAGGGCAAGACCGTCGCCGTCACCGGCGCCAGTGGCATGATCGGGGTCTATCTTTGCCGCAGTCTGATGGCGGCGGGCGCGCGGGTCGTCGGCGTGGTGCGTAATCCGGCCAAGGCGGCGTTTCTGGCGGATGAGGGGGTCGAATTCCGCAAGGCGGACCTGACCGATCCGGCGGCGCTGGAAGCCGCCTTCCGGGGCTGCGATGCGGTCATCTCCAATGCGGCCATGTATGTGGCCAGCAAGGGCTTCGGCGCCTGGGAAGCGCATCTGACGGCCAACGTCGAGGGCACGCGCAATGTGTTCGAGGCGGCGCACCGCGCGGGAGTGAAACGGATCGTGCATGTCAGCACCTTCGGCATCTACCGCTGGTCGCTGCGCAAACCGATGGACGAGCAGTGGCCGCAACTGGACGGTCAGCGGCGCAAGGGCGGGACCTACCGCGCCAGCAAGCAGATCAGCGAGGACATCGCCTGGCAACTGGCGCGGGAGCTGGATCTGCAGTTGACCACCGTGCGGCCCAGCGGCGTCTACGGCGCCCGTGACCCGAATACCATGGCCATGGTCTACAAGGCGCTGAAATTGCCTGTGCTGGTGCTGCCCAGCATCGGCTTTCCGCTGGTGTATGCGGGGGATGTCGCAGACGCCACGGCGCAGGCGCTGGCCAATGATGCCGCCATCAACGAGGCCTACAACGTCGGCGGTGAGGGGCATCAGTTGTCGAGTTTCCTGCGCGCCGTCGTCAGGGCGCGAAAAAAAGGCCCGGCCATTCTCTCTGTGCCGTTGCCCGCCCGAATCAGGACGGACAACAGCAAGGCCGGTCGCGATCTGGGCTTCCGCAACCGGGACTTCGATGAAGCGCTGGCGGCGGTGATCGCCGAGGACCGCGCGCTCAGGTAAAGAAGGCAATGCCCGCCAGCAACAGGGCGCCAGCGGCCAGGCCGGTGGCCAGGTGCAACTGGCGCTGCAGGCGCTGGATGTACTGACGCTGGACTTCGGCGGCCGCATTGATACGGGCGACCGTTTCCTGCAGCGAAGTCGCCAGCGCCTGGATCGCCTCGGCGTTATGGGTGGCGGCCTGCTGCAATTCCTCGATTTGCTGTGCCAGCAACGGGTCCTGCTTGCCGATCCGGGCAGCGGTAAATGCGGGGATTGCCGATGTCACGATCTGGGTGACATACGGCAGGGAAATCTTCAGCAGGGGGATCCAGGCAGGCATATTGGAGACTCTCGAAGATGGCTGACGGGGTCGGCAGGTCGCAACGATTCCGGGCTGGTGCGCCAGTCCGATTCGCAGCGTTCAGCCTAGCCTACACGCTATCCATGAGTCCCGCATACGGGGCAGGCAGGGTCGCGTTTCAGGCGCAAGGTGCGCCAGCTCAGGGTGGTGGCGTCCAGCAGGTGCAGGGTGCCGCCGACCTCGGCGCCGGTCAGCAGACGCAGGGCGAGGTGCGCTTGCAAGGTGCCCAGGGTGCCGACCACTGGACCGAGGATGCCGGATTCGCTGCACAGGGTATCAGGGGCGGCGCCGTCGCCGTCGCCGTAGACGCAGGCGTAGCAGGGGCTGTCCGGGCGGCGGAAATCGAACGCCGCCAGCTGGCCCTCCAGGCGGATGGCTGCAGCGCTGATCAGCGGAATACCGGCGGCATGGCAGGCCCGGTTGATCTGGTCACGACTGCGGAAGTTGTCGGTGCAATCCAGCACCAGGGTGACGCCGGGCAACTGCTTCGCCAGCCAGTCCGGG
The DNA here is from genome assembly GCF_003259185.1 of Isoalcanivorax indicus. Classification (NCBI taxonomy): domain Bacteria; kingdom Pseudomonadati; phylum Pseudomonadota; class Gammaproteobacteria; order Oceanospirillales; family Alcanivoracaceae; genus Isoalcanivorax; species Isoalcanivorax indicus. The sequence goes on along the minus strand of NZ_QGMP01000001.1, from coordinate 752,830 downwards.
TCGGCGGCGCGCGGCCAGGCGGCAACGCGAATGCCGCTGTTGAGCGCCATCAGTTGTGCCGCCAGCGCCTGGGCCTTGGGCTGGCCGATATCGCTTTCGCGGTAGGCAATCTGCCGGTGCAGGTTGCTGGCCTCGACCGTGTCCGGATCAACCAGCACGATCTCGCCCACCCCGGCGCCAGCCAGATACAACGCTGCCGGACATCCCAGCCCGCCCGCACCGATGATCATGACGCGCGCCGCCGACACATTTTCCTGACCCTCGATATCGAAAGCTGGCAGCAGTATCTGGCGGCTGTAACGCAGCAGTTGGTCATCACTGAGCATCGGCGTCTCCCGGCGGTGTGATGCCCAGTGTAACGCGGTCATGCCCGGCCAGGTCGCGGCGGGTTTCAATGCGGACAAACCCGGCATCACGCAGTATCTGCTGAACGGCTTCCCCCTGGTCGTAGCCGTGTTCCAGCGCCAGCAAGCCGCCGGGGCGCAAACGCTGGCGGCTCTGCACCGTGATGACACGAATATCAGCCAGGCCGTCACTGCCCGCCGCCAGCGCGGTACGCGGTTCATAGCGCACATCGCCCTCGCCCAGATGCGGGTCGTCATCAGGAATATAAGGTGGGTTGCTCACCACGGCATCCAGTGGACCCGGCAGCTGGCTGCACCAGTTGGATTGCAGCGGCTGCACATTGCCGGCCCCCAGGCGTTGCCGGTTGCGCTCCACCAGATCCAGAATCGCCGTGCTCGTGTCCACCGCCACCAGTTGCCAGGCCGGGCGTGCCAGCGCCAGGCTGATGGCAATCGCGCCGGTGCCGGTGCCGAGGTCAGCCACGCGCAGCGGCGCGTCTGCCGCCAGGCCTTCCAGCACGGTATCCACCAGCAGTTCGGTATCCGGGCGCGGAATCAGGGTGTCTGGCGAAACCAGAAACTCATGCCCGTAAAATTCGCGACGGCCAATGAGGTAGGCGACGGGCTCGCCGACAACGCGGCGGGCCACCCACTCCTGGAACTGGCGCGCTTCACTGTCGGTGGGGATATGTTCGGGCCAGGTGAACAGGAAACTGGCGGGCTTGCGCAGGCAGTGGGCCATCAGCACGCGGGCATCGATGTCGGCCGTGGGGCTGTGACCGTCCAGCCGTTGCCGGGCGGCGCGCAGCAGTTCGCCGACGCTGGCGCTCATTACGCCTGCCCGGAGAGCGCGGCCAGCTGCTCCGCCTGGTGTTCCGCCTGCAGGGCATCGAGGACATCGTCCAGACTGCCTTCCATCACTTCTGCCAGCTTGTACAGGGTCAGGTTGATGCGGTGATCTGTCAGCCGTCCCTGGGGGAAATTGTAGGTGCGAATGCGTTCGGAGCGGTCGCCGGAACCGACCAGCGACTTGCGGGTGGCCGCCATCTCCTGTTGCTGTTTCTGTTGCTGGGCGTCATAGATGCGCGCCTGCAACAACGACATGGCCTTGGCCTTGTTCTTGTGCTGGCTGCGTTCGTCCTGGCATTCGACCACGATGCCGGTGGGCAGATGCGTCAGGCGGACGGCGGAATCCGTGGTGTTGACATGCTGGCCACCAGCGCCCGAGGAGCGGTAGGTATCGACACGCAGGTCTTCCGTGCGAATCGTCACCACTTCCAGTTCGTCAGCCTCTGCCATCACCGCTACGGTGCAGGCCGAGGTATGAATACGGCCCTGGGATTCGGTTGCCGGTACCCGCTGCACGCGATGCGCGCCGGACTCGAACTTCAGGCGTGAGTAGACACCATTGCCGGTAACGCGGCAGATCACTTCCTTGAAGCCGCCCATTTCACCTTCACTGGCGCTGATCTGCTCAACACGCCAGCCCTGGCTGTCGGCATAGCGGCTGTACATGCGCAGCAGATCACCGGCAAACAGCGCCGCTTCATCGCCGCCTGTGCCGGCACGAATTTCCAGAAAAACATTGCTGTTGTCGCGCGGATCGCGCGGCAGCATCAGGCGCTGCAGTTCCGCTTCCAGCGCTTCGCGACGGGTCAGTGCCAGCCGGGCTTCTTCTGCCCCCATGGCACGCATGTCCGGATCACTGTCCTGTTGCATTGCTTCGGCTTCGGCCAGCGTGGTGTCCGCGTTCCGGTAGGCGGCAAAACACTGCACCACATCTTCAAGCTCGGCATATTCCCGCGACAAATCGCGAAAACGGCCCTGCTGGCTGATCACACCAGGATCGGACAGCAAGGCCGACAGCTCTTCGTGGCGATCGCAAAGGCGTTCAAGCTTGGTGCGCAGGGAATCTTTCATGGTCATTCGTCACGCAGCAGCAGTTCGCGGGCAATGGACAGGGATTCGGTGCGATTTTCCGCCGCAAAACGGCGCAGCTGCACGCTCGGCTGGTGCATCACCTTGTTCAGCAATGCATGCTGGAAGCGGCGCAGTACGTCCGCCGGGTCACCGCCCGCCTCCAGCTGCGACAGCGCTTTCTGCAATTCTTCATCGCCCAGTGCCGCCACCTGTTCGCGATAACGGCGCAGGGTATCCACAGCGGTCAGCTCACGTTGCTCGCGAGCATAGCGCGACAGTGCCTGGTCGATGATGCGCTCCGCTTCGGCCGCAGCATCCTGCCGTTGCCGTACATTCTCTTCAATGGCTTCGTGCAGGTCATCCACGGTGTACAGATAGATATCCTGCAACGCGCCCACTTCCGGCTCGATATCCCGGGGCACGGCAATATCCACCATGAAGATCGGCCGGTGACGGCGCTTTTTCAGGGCTCTTTCGACCATCCCCTTGCCGAGCACGGGCACGGGCGCCGCCGTGCAGGAAATGACGATGTCGGTGCGCTCCAGAACCACCGGGATTTCTTCCAGCGTAATGGCCCGGCCGTTCACTTCGCGGGCCAGCACATCGGCGCGATTGAGCGTGCGGTTGGCGATGGTGATATCCGCCACGCCCTGATCACGCAAGTGCCGCGCCACCAGTTCGATCATGTCACCGGCCCCGATCAGCAAGGCCCGGCTCTGCCGCAAGTCGGCAAAGATATGCCGTGCAAACGACACGGCAGCATAGGCCACGGAAACGGGGTGCGCACCAATACCGGTATCCGTGCGGATACGTTTGGCCACGCTGAAGACTTGCTGGAACGTGCGCGCCAGGCTGGCTTCCAGCGCGCCGCTCTCGTGGGCCCGGGCATAGGCATCACGCATCTGGCCAAGAATCTGCGGCTCACCCAGCACCAGGGAATCCAGTCCGCCAGCGACGCGCATCATATGACGCAGGGCCTTGTCATCCTGATGCAGGTACAGCGCTTCACGCAGACGCGCGGCCTCCAGGCCATGCCAGCGGGCCAGCCACTGGGCCAGATCCGGGCCGGTGCCTGCGGCCGTGTCGGCATCGATCAGACAGTAGATTTCGGTGCGATTGCAGGTGGACAGTAGCGCCGCCTCGCGCACACCGGGTTGCCGACGCAGATCCGCCAGTGCTGCTGGAATCTGCGCCTCGGGGAACGTCAGACGTTCGCGCAAGCCCAGTTCGGCAGTGGTGTGATTGACGCCTGTGGCGAGTAGCTTCATGCCCGATATGCCCGCTCGGTGCCGAAATGGACGGTGTCTGGGTGGCGCATTTTGCGGGATTTATCCCGGCAAAACAATGTCATAGCAACTATAACGCCAATAGGCACAGTGGGCAGCAGCGCCCCGGTATGCCATGATTGGCCCTCTTTCTCTGCCAGCGGATCATCCACCGCAATGCCGACAATGTCATACGCCCTGCCTGTCACTCTGGCCTTGATGCTTGCCCTGACCGGCTGCGCCCGGCATACACCGGACACCACCGCGCCAGCACCGGAACCCGCGCCAACGCCCGTGTACGCCCCCTACGATACCGCCATCCTGGCAGATCTGCTGGCCGCCGAACTGGCTGCCCAGCGCAACCGCCTGGATGTCAGCCTGGCCTACTACGCCCAGGCGGCGCGGCGCACTCGCAGCCCGGAGGTGACCGGCCAGGCAGCCCGGCTGGCCGCTTATATGGAAGAACCCGAACTGGCGCTGGAGTTGTCAGAGCGCTGGCTGAGCATGAGCCCGAACGACACGACCGCCCTGGAAATTGCGGCGCTGTCGCATATCAGCCTGGGCGATACCGAGGCGGCTGCCACCTATATCGACACGCTGCTTTCCCGTGATCCACAGGGCGCACTGGTGCGTCTGGTCACCCAGGCCCGGGGCCTGGATGCCGCCGGCAATACGCGCCTGCTGGCGGCGCTGTCCGGCCTGACTGACCGCTACCCGGAGCAGGCGCCACTGTGGTACGCCCGCGCCCTGCATCTGCAGTTGCAGGACAACCCTGAGGCAGCCCTGGACGCCACCGAGCAGGCACTGAAAAGACAGAGCGACCATGAAGAGGCCCTGCTGCTGAAAGGCCGCCTGTTGTTTGAACTGGGGCACCGCGATCAGGCCCTGCGGCACATGCAGCGGCTGGTGCGACGCTACCCGGAGGCACGCCGTGCGCGGGTGCTGTATGTGCGCCTGCTGTTGCAGGACGGCCAGACCGATGCCGCCTTCCGCCAGCTGGAAGTGCTGGCCGAGCAGCACCCGGACGACCCCGACCTGCGCTACTCACTGGCCCTGTATGGCATGGAGCATGGCGCCCGCGAGCGCGCCCGCGAGGTGCTGGAATCACTGATGCGGGACGGTTATCGCGAGGACGAGATTCGCAGCTTCCTGGCCCAGATCGCCGAGCAGGACGGCGACATCGATGGCGCCATTGACCACTATCTGGCGATCCGCGACCCCGAGGTGGCCCTGCGCGCCCGCGTGCAGGCCGCCCGCCTGTATCAGGAAACCGGCCGCAGCAATGAGCGCCAGGCGTTGATGGCGCGCTTGCGCGACCACTACCCGGTGCACCTGCCGACGCTTTACGCCGCCGAAGCCGAACTGATCGCCGGCGACGATCCCCATGCCGCCCATGCCCTGCTGGATCAGGCGGTGGAGGATTTGCCGGAGAATATCGAACTGCGCTATGCCCGCGCCCTGGCCGCCGAGCGCATCGACCAGCTGGCCCAGACCGAAGCTGACCTGCGCTTTATCCTTGCGCAACGCCCGGACGATCCGGACGCCCTGAATGCGCTGGGCTATACCCTGACGGACCGCACGGATCGCCATGAAGAGGCTTACGGTTATATTCGCCGTGCGCTCGACCAAAAGCCTGACAATCCGGCCATTCTCGACAGTATGGGCTGGGTACTGTTCAACCTGGGGCGCGCAGAAGAGGCCCTGCCCTATCTGAAACGTGCCTATGAAATGTATCCGGACGACGAGGTGGCCGCGCACCTGGGCGAGGTGCTCTGGAGCCTGGGCCGACAGGACGAGGCGCGTGCCGTCTGGGAAGACGCCCGCCAGCGCGAGCCGGACGGACGCCATGTGCGCGACACCCTGGAACGACTGACCGGGCAGAATTCATGATTCGCCATGCCGTATTACTGTTGCTGGTGCTGCTGCTCAGTGCCTGTCAGACCCGCCCGGTCGTGACCGTGGATGATTTCGAGCGTGCCGAGGACCTGCAACACTGGAACATCACCGGCCGACTGGGTTATCGCACGGCCAACGACGGCGGCAACGCCAGCCTTGACTGGCGCCAGCGGCGCGAGGGCGGCCGGATCCATTTCTCCGGCCCGCTGGGCTTCGGCAGTGCCGAGCTGCGCTGGGACGACACCAGCGCCATGCTCGATACCGGGCGCGAGCAACTGACCGCCAGTTCCCCGGCCGCACTGGCCTGGCACCTGACGGGCCTGATGATTCCGGTGGACGCCCTCTACTACTGGGTACGTGGCCTGCCCTGGCCGTGGGCCGAAGGCACACCGCACTATGACGATCAGGGGCGCCTGGTCACCCTGGATCAACTCGGCTGGTCGCTGCGTTTTGACCGTCACGAACGGGTAGCGGGCCTGGAATTGCCACACCGCGTGCGCGCCAACCTGAACGGCGACAGCTTTACCCTGATCGTCCAGCACTGGGTGCCGCAACCGTGACGTCGGGCCACCCGGCGCTGGTGCTGCCCGCACCCGCCAAGCTGAACCTGTTCCTGCACATCACCGGCCGCCGCCCTGACGGCTACCACACCCTGCAAACCCTGTTCATGCTGCTCGATCACGGTGACACCCTGACGCTGCGCCCGGCGGATACGCTGCGGCTGGATGCGCCCGACGTGCCTGGCCCGGTCGAGGACAATCTGGTCTGGCGGGCCGCACGCCTGCTGCAGACCCACACCGGTTGCACCCGGGGCGCGCACCTGACCCTGGAGAAACGCCTGCCCGCAGGCGGTGGCGTCGGCGGCGGCTCCAGTGATGCCGCCACCGCCCTGCTGGGGCTTAATCACCTCTGGCAGCTGGGGCTGAGCCCGTCGACGCTGGCAGGGCTGGCGCTGCAACTGGGCGCCGATGTGCCGGTCTTCGTGCAGGGCCATAGCGCCTTCGCCGAAGGCATCGGCGAGCAGCTCACACCGGTGTCTTTGCCGCCTCGTGACTATGTGGTGATTCACCCGGGAATCAGTGTCGCGACAGCGCATATTTTCAATGACCGGGAATTGACAAGGCATACCCCCGTCAGTACAGTAGCGGCCTTTCTTGAGCCGGGCACCCGGAAGCACTTTCGCAACGACTGCGAACCCGTTGCACGGCGGCTTTTCAGGCCGGTAGCCGAGGCACTGGACTGGCTCGAGAAAGCAGTTGGCGAAAGCCATCTGACCGGCACCGGAGCCTGCATTTTTGCGCCCGTGCCGAGTCGGCAGATCGGCACTTCGGTGCTCGCGAATCTGCCGCCGCGCTGGACAGGTTTCGTCGCGCGGAGCTGCAACCGCTCACCCTTGCTTGATGCACTGGATGCGGCCACCGCTTCGCACTGCGACAACGGTTAGCGTTGGGGTATAGCCAAGTTGGTAAGGCAGCGGGTTTTGATCCCGTCATTCCCAGGTTCGAGTCCTGGTACCCCAGCCACTAATTCACAGTCACGTGATTGATCATGCCGGTGACGGCTGCCCCAGGCGCCCGCTGGCAGATCAGGAAACGACAGCGCCGGCCCGCCGCTACCTGCATCAGCGTCATCCCCTGCGTTGTCCCCGTTAAGAAACTGACAACATCGACACGATCCCCGGGGAGCGCCAGTGTCCAAACTCGTTATCTTTACCGGCAATGCCAATCCCGAACTGGCCCAGGCCATGGTTCGCCAGCTGAACATTCCGCTGGGCGCCGCCGATGTGGGCACCTTCAGTGACGGCGAAGTGGCCATCGACATTCATGAGAATGTGCGCGGCAAGGACGTCTTCATTGTCCAGTCCACCTGCAACCCCACCAATAACAACCTGATGGAAATCCTGGTCATGGCGGACGCCCTGCGGCGCTCCTCCGCAGGCCGGATCACGGCGGTCATGCCCTACTTCGGCTACGCCCGCCAGGATCGCCGGGTACGCTCGGCCCGGGTGCCGATCACCGCCAAGGTGGTGGCCGACATGATCACTACCGTCGGCATCGACCGGGTCGTGACCGTTGACCTGCATGCCGATCAGATCCAGGGTTTCTTCGATATTCCTGTGGACAACGTCTACGCCACGCCGCTGATCGTGGCGGACATCGAGCGCCAGAACTACGAAGACATGATGGTGGTATCCCCGGATGTGGGCGGTGTAGTGCGCGCCCGCGCCCTGGCCAAACAGCTCAACGACGCCGACCTGGCCATCATCGACAAGCGCCGCCCCAAGGCCAATGAGTCGCAAGTCATGCACATCATCGGTGAAGTGGAAGGCCGGACCTGCATTCTGGTGGACGACATGGTGGATACCGCCGGCACCCTGTGCAAGGCCGCCAAGGCCCTCAAGGAACACGGCGCCAGACAGGTCGTGGCCTACTGCACCCACCCGGTGCTTTCCGGGGCCGCCATCAGCAACATCAAGGATTCCGAACTCGACCAGCTGGTGGTCACCGACACCATCCCGCTGTCCACCGCCGCGCGTGACTCGGGCCGCATCCGGGTGCTGTCGCTGGCGCCGATGCTGGCGGAAACCATCCGCCGGGTGAACAACGAGGAATCCCTGTCCGCCATGTTCGACCGGCTGGAGCTGGTCTGACCCCGGCTCATCAGACGCAAGCCCGGACCCGGCGGGGCTGCAGCCCCGCCAGCACTGGCTTTTTGCAGTGCGCCGATAGATAATGCGCCCCCTTTTTAACCAAACCTCCCGGCAGGCCTGGTCGCAGGGCCCGTCAGGGACATACCGGAGATTCACCCATGAGCAATGATTTTTTGCTGCATGCAGAGGGCCGCAGCGATGTGGGGAAAGGTGCGAGCCGCCGCCTGCGTCGTCTGGAAGCCCGCATCCCGGGCATCATCTACGGCGGCAGCACTGCCCCGCAGATGGTCACCCTGGAACTGCGTGAACTGGTCAAGGCGCTGGAAAACGAAGCCTTCTACAGCCACGTCCTGACGCTGGATGTTGACGGCAAGAAGCAGCAGGCTGTGCTGCGTGACCTGCAGCGCCATCCGGCCAAAGGCACGCCGATGCATTGCGATTTCCTGCGCGTGGACAAGACCCACAAGATCACCATGCAGGTTCCGCTGCACTTCCTGAACGAAGACAAGTGCGTGGGCGTCAAGCAGCAGGGCGGCAAGATCAACCACAATGCTTCCGAAGTGGAAGTCAGCTGCCTGCCGCAGCACCTGCCCGAGTTCATCGAGGTCGATATGGCCAACGTGGCCCTGGATCAGGTGGTACACCTGTCTGACCTGAAACTGCCGAAAGGCGTTGAGCTGGTAGCCCTGAGCCATGGCGACGACCATGACCTGCCGGTAGCCGCCGTACACGCTCCGAAAGGCGGCGCTGTGGATGACGCTGAAGACGGCGAAGACGGCGAAGAAAGCAAAGAAGACTGACAGGCAGGACTGTGGCGGATCCGATACGACTGATCGTTGGCCTGGGCAATCCGGGCGCACAGTATGCGGACACCCGCCACAATGCCGGTGCCTGGTATGTGGACGCCCTGGCGAGAAGCCAGGGCGTTTCACTTTCCGAAGAAAAGAAGTATTTCGGCCTCACCGGCCACTTCACCTCTGGCGGCGACACCGTCCGCCTGCTGATCCCCACCACCTATATGAACCGCAGTGGCCAGGCCACCGCCGCACTCGCCAATTTCTTCCGTATTCCGATCACACAGATTCTCGTGGCCCATGATGAACTGGACCTGCCGCCAGGCGTCGTGCGCCTGAAGAAAGGTGGCGGCCATGGCGGCCACAACGGATTGCGCGACATGATCAGCAAACACGGCAACCAGCGGGATTTCGTGCGCCTGCGGATCGGCATCAGCCATCCTGGCAGCGCCGACCTGGTAACGCCCCATGTGCTGGGCAAACCCGCCCCCGCTGACCGGGAACGGATCGAACGCGCCATTGATGAGGCGCTACGCTATACCGGTGAGATCGTGCGTGGCGAGATTGATCAGGCGATGAACCAGCTGAACGGCTTTCGCGCTACATGACCATGGCTTCGTCAGGCAACACCGCTGCCGCCTGACGGTCCCGCTCGTAACGCTGCATCACCCACTGCCCCGCCGGTTGCGATCGCAGCACGGCAGACTGCTCGCGAAACACGGCCGGCATGCGTGCTTCCGGCATGAACGCCCAGGGCGTGCCCGGCGGCATGAACAAGGGCGCGTACAGTGACGCCGCCGTGATATCCGCCAGCGTGAGACGCTGCCCCACCAGATAACGTGATGCATTTCCCCGGATACGCTTCTCGATCAGCGCCAGCCCTTCCTGCAGGCGCTGGAAAGAATGCGCCACCGGCTCGGCGCTGATGCGGTACAGGCGCGCCACACCTTTTTCCGTGACCGGCACCAGCAGCCGCTGCACCATGCCGGGCAGGCGATAGGGGCCGAACATCGCCTGCATGACTTCGGGCCGCCCCAGCAGCTGGCCGTACAGCCAGCGGCGCACATGCACGCCATAGCGGTCGAACTGCTGCTCCAGCTCAATCACCTGCTGACGCTGCTCCGGATCGTCCGGGACCAGCGGATTGTTCGGGTAGTACTTGTCCAGGTAATAGGCGATCCGCGTTGAATCCCCCACCAGGCGCTTGCCGTCCCGCAAGACCGGCAAGGTGTTGACGCCCGCCCGGGCACGGGTAAACAGACGGTGCGGACCCGGCAGCAGGTTACGCTCGGTGTAGGCGAGCCCCTTGTGATCCAGCAGCCAGCGCGCCTTCTCGCAATAATGGGAAATCGGAAACTGGTACAGCACGCGTGTCGCCGGCATGGAGCTCTCCTGACTGATATGGGTGCAGTCTAGAAGCGCCACGCCACACCGCCACGGCAAGGGCGCCACGGTCAATCGTCATCAGGGCCAATCCACACCCGCGCCGGTGGCGCCGTCCGGCGACTTTCAGTAGCATTGCGCCCCTTGACCAACCGGCCCGACCTACGGGGAGCAGTTTCATGGGTTTCAAATGCGGTATTGTCGGCCTGCCCAATGTGGGCAAGTCCACCCTGTTCAATGCGCTCACCAAGGCCGGCATCGAAGCCCAGAATTTCCCGTTCTGCACCATCGAGCCCAACACCGGCGTTGTCCCGGTACCGGACCCGCGACTGGACCAGTTGGCCGCCATCGTCAATCCTGAGCGGGTACTGCCTGCCACCATGGAGTTTGTCGATATCGCCGGCCTGGTAGCCGGCGCCTCCCAGGGCGAGGGGCTGGGCAACAAGTTTCTCGCCAATATCCGCGAGACCGAAGCCATCGCCCACGTGGTGCGCTGCTTCGAGGACGACAATATTGTCCACGTGGCGGGCCGGGTGGCACCGCTGGACGATATCGCCACCATCAATACCGAGCTGGCGCTGGCGGACATGGAAACCGTGGAAAAGGCACTGCTACGCGCGCAGAAAGCCGCCAAGGGCCAGGACAAGGATGCCGCCGCGCTGGTCGTCGTGCTGGAGAAGGTGCTGCCCGCGCTGAACGAAGGCCACCCCGCCCGCAGCGTCGCGCTGGACGACGATGAACTGAAACGTCTGCGCTCCTATAACCTGCTGACGCTGAAGCCCACCATGTATATCGCCAACGTCAACGAGGACGGCTTCGACAATAACCCGCTGCTTGACGCCGTGCGTGAGCTGGCCGACAGCGAGCAGGCCGTGGTAGTGCCGATCTGCGCCAAGATCGAATCCGAAATCGCCGAACTGGATGACGACGAGAAGCAGGAATTCATGGCCGATCTGGGCATGGAAGAGCCTGGTCTGAATCGTGTCATCCGCGGGGGTTACAGCCTTCTCGGACTGCACAACTACTTCACCGCCGGCAAGAAGGAAGTGCGCGCCTGGACGCTGCCCGTCGGCGCCACAGCCCCGAAGGCTGCAGGGGTGATCCACACCGATTTCGAGAAAGGATTCATCCGCGCCGAGGTCACGGCGTTCGACGACTATGTGGCCTGTCATGGCGAGCAAGGTGCCAAGGATGCCGGGAAATGGCGCCTGGAAGGCAAGGAATATGTGGTCAAGGATGGCGACGTCATCCACTTCCGTTTCAACGTCTGACAACGCGTCTCTGGCAGGGCTTGACAGGGCCACGCCCCTGCCGGAGAATTCGCGCTCTCCAAAATGGCTACGTAGCTCAGCTGGTTAGAGCACAGCACTCATAATGCTGGGGTCGGTGGTTCAAGTCCACCCGTAGCCACCATATCAAACCCGCCTGATCGAACCGGCCCGCCCTGCCGAACGCCACGTCGCAGCGCAAATAAACCATATCGGTTTACTTCCAATAATTAAACCACTATGGTTTAGTCATGACCTCGCCAGACCACACCCGGTACCTGGTCCTGATTGCCGACATCCAGGACTCGCGACACCTGCCTGACCGGCAGGCTGTGCAGACGCGACTGCAGGATACCCTGACCACCCTGAACGCTGCCGCCCCCCCGGATCTGCTGGTCTCCCCCTACACCATCACGCTCGGCGATGAATTCCAGGCCGTCATGACCCGTGCCGACAGGGCGCTCGCCGATATCATCACGGTGATGGGCGCGCTGCATCCGGTGCAACTGCGCTTTGCACTGGCCACCGGCGCGCTCGACACCCCGGTGAACCCGGACCAGGCCATTGGCATGGACGGCCCTGCCTTTCATGCTGCCCGCGAAGCCATCGAGCATCTCAAGGCGGCCGATGAACGGTTGGCGATCGTGCATACCGGCGAATCACCCGACCCCCAGCTCGACACGCTGGTGACTGGCACCGTGGGCCTGCTTGGCCACCACCTCGGTAAATGGAAACCGTCACGCCTGTCCGTGCTGACCGCGCGACTGCACGGTGACAGCGTGACGACCATTGCCACCCGGCTTGGCATGAGTGAGCAGGCCGTGTACAAGAATATGCGAGCCGGCGAACTGGAACATGTCATCACGCTGTTCCGGACACTGACCACCCTCATCAACCGACGGTTGTAAATGGCTGTTTTCAGCTTCCTGATCATCTACCTGCTGTGCCGACTGACGCATCTGCGTCACGATGGCCGCCTGCCGACACTGCCGCTGCTGCTGTTGTCCGTGCTGCTCTGTGTCACGGCGCTGGTGTGTTCGCCGTCGCTGGCCATGCTGCTTGGCATGCTGCCGCTCGCCTTGCTGGGGCTCTGGGGTGCCGAACGACTGCTGCCAGAGCGCGGCCTCAATGAATGGCGCCTGCTCGGCCTGTTTGTCGTGCTACTGCCAGCCATCGGGCTGCAATCTGCGGCACCGACCGGGCCCGTCCTGGCGTGGCTGCTGGCCCTGACCGGGCTCCACCCGGACACCCTCTATAAACTGGGCTGGGTGCTGCTGGGCTTTCTGCTGGTGGCCCACGAAGCCAACCTGCCGATTCGCAGTCTGCTGCGCTGGTCCGGGCTGGCACCACGTCATGACGATGCGGACCCGCCCGGCGACACCGTTATTGACCAGCAGGAATACAATGCCGGTCGCATGATCGGGTTGATGGAGCGCTGGCTGATGTACGCCATTCTGGTCGCCGCACAGAATTACAACGTCATTGCCTTCGTGCTCGCTGCCAAGGGGTTCGCCCGCTTCCGCCAGATGGACCAGCGGGCCTTTGCCGAATACGTCCTGATCGGCACCCTCGCCTCGACGCTGCTTACGGTGCTGATCAGTCTGCTGGTGCTACGCATGATCGCCCTGGTCTGATACCCGCAGATGAACTGCTGGCCGACATTGTGGTCTTCACGATAACCGCATTCCTCGCAGCCGTGGATGATTCGCCATGAAAAAGCTGGCCCGCAACAGTCTTCTCGCCATTACCGCCATGGCCTGGCTTGGCCAGCCCGTGGTCGCCGATGGCAAGCGTACCGATGGCGCCAGCCAGCACGGCACCGTCACCATCGCGGCGGACGGTGGCAGCGCACCGGAAATCTCGCGCTTCAGCGCCGGGGAACGGGCCCTGCTGAGCAGCGGCCTGCGCGAAACGCCGCGCACCGGCGCTGTGTTTGCCGACGCGCATCGGCGGACACCCCTGCAACCCGGCGACCGCCTGTCGCCTGAGGATCTGCTTTCCGCGCGCACCCTGCCTGCCACCCTGCAAACGGCGCTCGGCCACGACAGCCCGGACCAGCGAGACCTGCTGATCGGCCATCAGGTCGTGCGCCTGGCGGTGCCGACCCGCCAGGTGCTGGATGTCCTGACGCTGGGCTGACCGCATGACGCCCCGCACATGGCCGACATGACCCACCTCTCATTTCGCGGCTTTTACCTGCAGAACCGGAACCCGGCAAGCGCCCACCCGCTCATAATGTGAATTGGCCAGCCGTGGCCAGAGGTCGCAGGGAGTGTCGATCATGAATGCACAGCCTCTTCGCCGACAGTTGCTACAGGATGGCCTGCAGCTGATGGCATTCACACCAGAAGACAAACTCGTCTTCCGCAACTATCTGGCCGTACGCTTCCAGCCGCCGGAATGGCTGCAGCAGGTGCGCTTCAGACAACCCCTGTCCAGACCTCTGCTGGCACGCGGTCGTCATGTACCGTTGCGGCTGGCCAACAGCCTGAGTCAGCCTGCCCGGGGCACACGGGATATCTATCTGGATGGTTGCGTGGTGCGACTGGTGCTGGACAGCTGGGTGGTCATCGACATCCTGACGCCCTGACCTGATGGCCGGACCGCTCAGCGGCCGCTTTTCGGGCCCGGCCCGATGGGCAGCGGGAACGCATGGATGTTGCCCGTCTGGCCCGCCTCGGTGATCTTCCCCACGCCCTCTTTCTCCACTTCATCGATGCGGATCACCGCATGCATGGGAATGAAGGAACGCTGCACCCCGGCGAATTCGCTCTTCAGCCGCTCTTCCGAGGGGTCAACCACCATGCTGGCCCGCTCCCCGAACAGGAACTCCTCGACCTCTATGAACCCATGCAGATCGCTCTGGTAGATATGGGTGGCATAGATCTCGTAGATCTGACCCTGATTGTGGAAGATGACCCGATAGATCTGGCGCGAGCTGGACATTACTGTGATCTCAAGAACGTCTGTGTCAGGGGGCGGCAAGCATAGCATAGGCATTGCGCGCAGGTGACTGAAAACCCTGCACTTCGGCTGGACTTTGCCACCTCGAATGACTAGAGTTAGCGCCCACAATGCACCGTGGGGCAATTTGCCGCACCCCGGGCAGTGCTGTGATGACCTCTGGTGCCCCAGGTGGTTGATTTTATTGCACTTGCCCACCTTGGCGAAAAAATGATCATCCCCTGATCTGCAGCACGCCGAGGGGTACGGGGACCTCTTCACGGGCCGGCAAGGGCCCCACGCGCATCATCCTGAAACGCTTTCCAGGTGCCGCACCTAAACCGGCGATAACATGCGTCTGCCCGCCCAGGCAGCCGCTGGGGAAAACAGGGAGCCTACGTAATGCAGTCTACACTGTTCCACCGTGCAGCCACGCTGCTCACGACACTGATGCTCAGTGGCGTGGCGGCTGCTGACTGGACCGAACGATCCGACCTCAACCTGCGCCCCGGGGTCACGGCGGTCAGTCAGGACGTCTACGACCTGCACATGATCATCCTCGGCATCGTGACCCTTATCGGCGTGCTGGTGTTCGCCCTGATCATGTGGTCCGTCTTTGCCCACCGCAAAGAGAAAAATCCGGTACCCGCCAAATTCCACGAGAATGTGGTACTGGAAGTGGTCTGGACGGTGATTCCGTTCTTCATCCTGATCGGCATGGCCATTCCGGCCACTCGCGTGCTGATCAATATGGAGGACACCAGCGACTCCGCGTTGACCGTCAAGGTCACCGGCTCCCAGTGGCGCTGGCATTACGAGTACCTGGCCTATGAAGACGACAACGACATCAATGTCGGCTTCTTCAGTGACCTGGCCACGCCCCCGGAAGTCTGGCAGCGCCCGATCCTCAGCGGCGGCCTGTTCCCGGTGGGCTCCTATCAGGAGCGCGTCGGCCAGGAGCGTGTGCCCCTGACCCGGGATAACGAAGACGTCTTCAACTACATGATCGAAGTAGACAACCGCCTGGTCATCCCTGCAGGCCAGAAAGTCCGCTTCCTGATCACCGCCGATGACGTCATCCACTCCTTCTGGGTACCGGACTTCGGCTGGAAGAAGGACGCCATTCCCGGTTTCGTCAACGAAGCCTGGACCCTGGTACCGGAAGAGCAGGCTGGCCGCATATTCCGTGGCCAGTGCGCCGAGCTGTGTGGCCGTCTGCATGCCTTCATGCCCATCGAGGTGGAAGTGAAGTCGCAGGAAGACTTTGCCGAGTGGCTGGCCGAACAACAGGCTGCGGCTGCCGACGGTCCGGACATGACCCCGTTCGCCAGCGTCGACGAGGCGATGGAAATGGGCAAGCCGATCTATGATCGCGCCTGCGCCATGTGCCACGGCGCTCAGGGCCAGGGCCAGGGCATGTTCCCGAGCTTCCAGCAGTCCGCCCTGATGGTGGACGCCGACCGCAAGCAAGAAAATATCGACATCCTGCTCCGGGGCCGTGGCGCCATGCCAGCCTTCCGGGCGCAGCTGTCACCCAAGGAGATCGCCGCCGTGGTCACTTACCAGCGTAATGCGTTCGGTAACGAAACAGGCGATCTGATCCAACCTGACGACGTGCAGAACTGACGGAGGCGCGCAACATGGCAGACCATCACGAGCATCACGCCCCGACCGGCTGGCGCCGCTGGCTTTTGAGCACCAACCACAAGGACATCGGCTCGCTGTACCTCTGGTTCAGCTTCGCCATGTTCCTGGTCGGCGGCCTTCTGGCCATGGTCATCCGCGCAGAGCTGATGTACCCCGGCATGCAGGTCGTAGACCCTGACTTCTTCAACCAGATGACCACCACCCACGGTCTGATCATGGTGTTCGGCGCCGTGATGCCGGCCTTTGTGGGCCTGGCCAACTGGATGATTCCGCTGATGATCGGCGCGCCAGACATGGCCTTGCCGCGCATGAACAACTGGTCCTTCTGGATCCTGCCGTTCGCCTTCGCGATCCTGATCGGCTCGGTCCTGATGAGCGCCTTCGGCCCGGGCAATCCGCCGGCACCGAACTTCGGCTGGACCTTCTATGCGCCGCTGTCCACCACCTATGGCCCGGCGTCCACCGACTTCTTCATTCTCTCGGTCCACCTGATGGGTATCTCCTCCATCATGGGCGCCATCAACGTCATCGTGACGGTGATGAACATGCGCGCCCCGGGCATGACCATGATGAAGATGCCGCTGTTCGTCTGGACCTGGCTGATCACTGCTTTCCTGCTGATTGCCGTCATGCCGGTACTGGCTGGTGCAGTCACCATGATGCTGACCGATCGCCACTTCGGCACCAGCTTCTTTGATGCCGCCGGTGGCGGTGACCCGGTCCTGTTCCAGCATATTTTCTGGTTCTTCGGGCACCCCGAGGTGTACATCATGATCCTGCCGGCGTTCGGCGTGGTCTCCGCGATCATCCCGACCTTCGCCCGCAAGCCGCTGTTCGGCTACGCCTCCATGGTGTACGCGACCGCCTCCATTGCGTTGCTGTCGTTCGTCGTCTGGGCGCACCACATGTTCACCGTGGGCATGCCGCTGGCCGGGATGCTGTTCTTCATGTACATGACCATGCTGATCTCGGTACCGACCGGCGTGAAGGTGTTCAACTGGGTGGCCACCATGTGGCGCGGCTCACTGACCTTTGAACTGCCGATGAAATGGGCGATTGCCTTCGTCATCCTGTTCACCATCGGTGGCCTCTCGGGTCTGATGCTGTCCATCACCCCGGTCGACTTCCAGTATCACGACTCCTACTTTGTTGTAGCCCACTTCCACTATGTACTGGTATCGGGCGCCATCTTCTCCATGTTCGCTGCGGTCTACTACTGGCTGCCGAAATGGACCGGCGTGATGTACGACAAGTTCTGGGGTGAAGTGCACTTCTGGAGCTCGCTGATCTCTGTGAACCTGCTGTTCTTCCCGATGCACTTTGTCGGCCTGGCCGGTATGCCGCGCCGCTATGCGGACTATGCCCTGCAGTTTGCCGACTACAACTGGTGGATCAGTATCGGTGCCTTCTGGTTCGGCATTTCCCAGCTGTTCCTGCTGTGGGTGCTGATCAAGGCGTGCTTCCTCAAGAAGGGCGAGAAAGCCACCGACGAAGTGTGGGAAGGCGCGGACGGCCTGGAGTGGACGGTACCGTCCCCGGCACCGTTCCACACCTTCGATACACCGCCGGTAGTGAAGTAATTTTTCAAGACATCCTCGACGTAACAGGAGGGCAACATGGCCGAAGACAGACTGAGCAAAGTGAACCGTCGCTCCATCACCAAACTGATGATAGCCGTGGTGTGCATGTTCGGTTTCGCCTACGCACTGGCGCCCCTCTATTACGCCGTTTGCGAGGCTCTGGGGATCGGTGGGCGCACCAACAGTGTGCCCATCGTCGAAGTCCCTGAGGGCATGCAGAAGGATGAGGACAGAAGCGTGCTGGTACAGTTCGTCACCCGCTCTGCCCAGGGCATGCCCTGGGATTTCGAACCGATGGAACGCTCCGTGCGCGTCCATCCGGGCGAAATCAAGGCAGTCAATTTCCGGGTACGCAACCGCACCGGTGAGGACATGGTGGGCCAGGCGATTCCCTCGCTGGTACCGGGCCAGGCTGCGACTCATTTCAAGAAGACCCAGTGCTTCTGCTTTGATCAGCAGCCTCTGCAGGCCAACGCCGAAGAAGTGATGCCGATGATCTTCTATCTGGATCCGGCTATCCCGCGCAGCGTCAATACCATTACCCTGTCCTATACGCTTTACGATATTACCGAAAGGGCAAGTGCAGGCGAGGTTGCCGCTCGCCAGGCGCCTTAAAAACAGGTTTCAGGAGAATCCGGCATGGCAGAGAAAACAACGCAATATTACGTGCCCGAGAGCAGCCCCTGGCCGCTGCTTTCCTCGGTGGGCCTGTTCCTGATCGCTATCGGCGGCGGGAACTTCATCCAGCAGAGCACCGGGGTGGGCGGCAACGAGGGGAGCATGGGCGGCATCGTGCTGACCATCGGCGTGCTGTGGATCATCGCCTGCCTGTTCGGCTGGTGGCGTGACACCATCAAGGAGTCCATCGGTGGCCTGCACAGCGATCAGCTCGATCGCTCGTACCGCCAGGGCATGCTGTGGTTCATCTTTTCGGAAGTCATGTTCTTCGGCGCGTTCTTCGGTGCCATGTTCTACGCTCGCTGGCTGATCGTGCCGTGGCTCGGTGGCGAAGGCATCGGAGCAATGACGCATGAGCTGCTGTGGCCGGACTTCCAGGCCATGTGGCCGGTGACGACCACGCCGGACGGTCGTACCACTCAGGCCATGGGCGCCTGGGGTCTGCCGATGATCAATACCGCTATCCTGATCACCAGCTCCATTACGCTGAGCATTGCGCACCATGCGCTGCTGGCGGGCGATCGCAGCAAGACGCTGATCTTCCAGGGTGCCACCATCATTCTGGCGCTGATCTTTACCGGTGTGCAGGGTTACGAGTACGTTCACGCGTATCGCGACCTGGGCCTGACGCTGGACGCTGGCATCTACGGTTCGCTGTTCTTCCTGATGACGGGCTTCCACGGTATCCACGTGATCATCGGCAGTATCTTCCTGATCGTCACCTTCTTCCGTGTGGTGAAGCGTCACCATCTGGACGGCAACAACTTTGCCTGGGAAGCGGCGGCCTGGTACTGGCACTTCGTTGACGTGGTGTGGTTGTTCCTCTTCATCACGGTGTACTGGCTGTAAGGCCTCTGCACCGATCTGAAAAAGGCGCCTTCGAGGCGCCTTTTTTGTTTCTGCCATTCTTCGGATTCTGGTGGTTATGGCCCTCGGGGGGCGGGTAAGGGTTTTCTGGACACGCTGCAAGTACGTCCCTGTAAGCTCTCGTTCGGCATCCATGCCTCTCGAAGGTCCAGAAAACCCTTACCCGCCCCCCGAGGGCCGTCACGCGCAGCCCGGTTAAACAGTTCCAGCCAACCGAAAGTCTGGTTCGTGCGTCGAGCTACGAAGCGCTGAGCTTGCAGTGGCTACTGAACTGAGGCCTTGGTGCGGGGTAAGCCCTTCCAGAAGTGTGTGAGGCAGGATGCCGAACGCAAGCCCCCAGGGATGGGTTCACGGCGGCTTCTGGAAGGGCTTACCCCGCACCGAGGCCGCGCTACGAAGCGCCCCGTCCAGCCACCTACTCCCCACCTCCGGCCGGCTGCTCGATAGGAACGCCATCGCGCAGGGTAGGATTCACGTCATGGGGCGCGATCCAGCCCATCCAGGTCGAGACCACCAGCAGCAGGAACACCGCCGCAGAGAACACCACTCGCCAGGTGAGCGCCCGTGCTGTGCCCTTGTCACGGCCATCACTGCGCATCAGCGCCGCCAGCCCCCGGAACAGCGACACCACCGCCGCAGCGACCAGAAGCAGGATCAGGACCTTTAACCACCACATAACGCCTACCTTGTGTACAATGAGCGCCCTATTTTAAGGGCCAGGGATCATGACTGCACGCAGGTTTCGTCCAAGCTGGATCGGCTTGCTTGCCACGCTTGTGGTCGCTGCCGTATGCCTGCAAGCCGCCTTCTGGCAGCTTTCCCGTGCAGAAGAAAAACGCACGCTGGCGAGCGACCTGGCCACACGTATACAGCAAGGGTATCAGTCGATGGCCTCCCTGGCCGTGAAAGCCGATCCCCATAACTACCCGCTCGAAGTCCGGGGTCGCTTTGATAACCGGCACAACATCCTGCTGGATAATCGCATGCTCGACGGCATCGCGGGCTACCACCTGCTGACACCATTACACACCGATGAAGGCGACTGGCTGCTGGTGAATCGCGGCTGGTTGCCCCGCGGCCGGGATCGCGCATTGCTGCCCGAGATACCTGCCATCGACGGCCACGTCACGGTGCAGGGGCAAAGCTATGTCTATAGTCCGCGCACCTTCGTGCTGGCCGAAGACGACCTGACCGACCCGTCATGGCCGCTTCGGCTGCAGAAAGTGGAAATGGACGTGCTTTCCCCGCTGCTTGGGGTAGAATTGGCGCCGTTCGAGCTCAGGGTGGCCCCCGGCGCCACGCTTGAGCAGGGTGAACAGCTGCCCCGGGTCTGGCATGACCCGGTAATGGGGCCAGAGCGTCACCACGCTTATGCCGTGCAATGGTTTGCCATGGCCGCCGCCGTGGTGATCTTTTTCGTCGCCATCAGTTTCCGCCGTCGCGAAACTGACAACCCGCACATCGATGCCTGAGTCAATCATGCAGGAACGGACCAAGAACTTCATAATACTGGGGCTGATCTTCGGCGTTTTCATCGCCTTTTTCGTGACAGGGCGCTTCCTGATCAATGTCGATGAGCTGCCCAAACTGAACCAGGGCACCCTGATCGTGCCCCACGTCGACATCGATGATCTGGGGCTGACCCGTGACGGCGCGCCGTACACGAACAAGGACACCCGTGGTCAGTGGTGGCTGGGTTACATCGCGGATGGCACCTGCGATACCGCCTGCAAGAACGGTCTTTTCTACCTGATGCGTCAGTTGGAGCGATCGCTGGATCGCGACGCCTCACGCGTCAGCCGCCTCATCATTCATACCGCCCCCCCGAACGCCGAGTTGCGCGCATTCCTGGACGAGAATGTCGCCGGCATGGTGGAGATCGACGGCCCCGCCGACAAGATCGACACCCTGCTGCCCCCCGCGATGGAAAGCAGTTCCGACAGCGCCAGTCATCATATCTTCCTGATCAGCCCGGACGGCATGATCTTCATGTGGTACCCCACCCATGAAGACATGGATGCCGTGCTGCTGGAGGCGGACAAGATCCGTGATGATCTCAAGCGCACCCTGAAAGGCTCACTGGTAGGGTAACCCTGTATGTCGACTGTGAATCGTTCGTTGATCTGGCAACGCCGTCTCGCCGTGGCTTCCGTACTGATGGTCGCCACCGTCATTATCCTGGGCGCATGGACTCGCCTGACCGATGCCGGTCTGGGCTGTCCGGACTGGCCAGGCTGCTACGGCCATATGGATGTGCGCAAGGCGCACGCTTACGTGGCGGGCACCAATGAGGTGGAACCCGGCACCTATCGCGACGCGTTCAAGACCATTCCTGAAATGGTGCATCGCTACTTTGCCAGCGCGCTGGGGTTGCTGATCCTGATCATGACGGTGCTGGCCTGGCGCAATCGTGCTCACCCGCAGCAGCGTACCGGCCTGCCCACTGTGCTGCTGGTGCTGGTCATCGCCCAGGGGATCCTGGGCAAATGGACGGTCACCATGGGCTTGCAACCCACCATCGTGATGCTGCATCTGATGGGCGGTTTCACCACGGCCATCCTGTTGTGCTGGCACACGGCTCGCCTGTATGACTGGCCCCAGTTCCGCAATGACTGCGATGTGCGCGTGCTGAAACCGCTGGGCATCGCCGCTCTGGCCGTCGTCATGCTGCAGAGTGCGCTCGGCGGCTGGACCACCGCCAACTACGCCGCTGTGGTCTGCACCGAGCTGCCGATTTGTGAGCAGGGGTGGCGCGACCATCTCAACTTCAGTGATGCCTTTACCTTCTTTGGCCATGACCATGACGGTGAGGATTACGAGTTCGGCGTGCTGGAGAACGATGCCCGCACCACCATTCATGTCATGCACCGCTTCGGCGCCATCGTCACCCTGCTGGTGGTGGGACTGCTGGCGCTGCTGGTACTACGACGGGCTCGCAGCACCCTGTTCCGCAATTTCGGCCTCGTGATAGGGGGGCTGCTACTGGTACAGTTCGCGCTGGGCGTCAGCAATATCGTGTTCATGGTGCCGCTCAAGGTCGCTGTGGCGCATAACTTCGGCGCCATTGCGCTGTTGGTGGCCGTGGTGCTGTTCCTCAGAGCCGTGAACGTCAAACCGGAACGGAGACAGACAGATGCCTGAATCGGCAGGTTGGCGCGATTATCTGGCCCTGACCAAGCCCGGCGTGGTGGTGCTGCTGATGGTCACGGCCGTCGCGGGCATGTTCCTGGCCACGGACCCGCCCGGCATGGTGCCGGTGTCGATACTCGTGCCGGCCACCCTCGGGCTGGCCCTGGCGATGATGGCGTCAGCCGCCATCAACCAGATCATGGACCAGAAGATCGACGCCATGATGGCGCGCACCGAGAAGCGCCCCATCGTCACCGGCCGCATCAATACCCGTTCTGCCATTGCCTTCGCGATCGTGCTGGCAGCGCTGTCCATGCTGGTGCTGGATCAACTGGTCAATCGCCTGACCGCGCTGCTGACCCTGTTCGGCTTTGTCGGCTATGCCTTCATCTATACGCTGTACCTGAAACGCGCCACGCCGCAGAACATTGTTATCGGCGGTCTGGCTGGCGCCATTCCGCCGCTGTTGGGCTGGACCGCGGTCGCCGGGGAACTGCATCCCTATGCCTGGCTGCTGGTGCTGATCATTTTCGTCTGGACGCCGCCGCATTTCTGGGCACTGGCCATCCATCGCCGCGACGAATATGCCAAGGCCGAAATCCCCATGCTGCCGGTCACCCACGGCATCCCTTTCACCCGCAGCAGCGTGTTGTACTACACCATCCTGCTGGTAATCACGTCACTGCTGCCTTACCTCACCGGCATGAGCGGTCTGATCTATCTGGCGACTGCCGTGGTGCTGGGTGCCATTTTCCTGTTCCACGCCATGCAGTTACGGTTCGGCGATGACCCGCGCACACCGATGAAAACCTTCGGCTACTCGATCACCTATCTGTTCGTGCTGTTCGGCGCGCTGCTGGTGGATCACTACCTGCCCATCGGGGTGATCTCGGGCAGTTGAAACCTGCGCACCGCGCACTGTGCAGCCCGGCCAACTTGCGCTAGTCTTGATCCGATAAAAATATACGGGGAAGGCACACAATGACTGGCACGCTGATCTTTCTGGGGATACTGGCGTTGATCGTGGTGTTCATCATCGCCATCTACAATCGCCTGGTGGCCCTCAAGAACCGCTTCAAGAACGCCTTTGCGCAAATTGATGTGCAGCTGCAACGTCGGCACGATCTGGTGCCCAATCTGGTGGAAACCGCCCGCGCTTACATGAGCCACGAGCGCGAGACGCTGACCCAGGTGACCGAAGCGCGCAACCGCGCTGCGGGTGCCCGCCAGGCAGCCCGTGCCAAACCCGACGATGCGGGCGCCATCAGTGCGCTGGGGCAGGCGGAGACCATGCTGTCCGGCTCGCTGGCCAACTTTTTTGCGGTGTCAGAGAACTACCCCGACCTCAAGGCCAACCAGACCATGAGCCAGTTGATGGAAGAGCTGACCTCGACGGAAAACCGTATCAGCTTCGCCCGCCAGGCGTTCAATGACATGGTCATGGAATACAACACCTATCGCGAGCAATTCCCGAACAATTTCATCGCCGGCCTGTTCGGCAGCTTCACCGCCGCACGCCTGCTGGATATCGAGAACCCTGAGGCGCGACAGGCACCCAAGGTCAGCTTCTGAGCCCGGGCTGAGCCACCATGAACTTCTTTGAACAGCAGGCCCGCGCCAGGCGCCGCACCGGTCTGCTCGTGCTCTATTTCGCCCTCGCGGTGCTCCTCACGGCTGCCGCCGTCAACCTGGTGATCTATGCCGGGCTGATGTGGCTGGGCGCCCCGGTTCCGCTGACAGGCTGGCTGCTGTCCCCGGCCAGCGCCTGGATCACTGCCATCACCCTGCTTGTTGTCGTCGGCGGCAGCCTGGTGCGGCTCTGGCAACTGCGCGGCGGCGGCCCCGCATTGGCCAACCTGCTGGGCGCCCGGCAGATCGACCCGGCCAGCCACGATGCCGACGAGCGCCGCCTGATCAATGTCGTGGAAGAAATGGCGATCGCCTCGGGCATCCCGGTACCGCAGCTGTTCGTGCTCGACAAGGAAGAGGCCATCAACGCCTTTGTCGCCGGTTTTCGGCCCACCGAATCCAGCGTCATGGTCACGCGCGGCACGCTGACACAACTGAACCGGGATGAACTGCAGGGGGTGATTGCCCATGAGTTCAGCCACATCTTCAATGCCGACATGCGCCTGAACCTGCGTCTGATGGCGGTGCTGACCGGCATCCTCGCCATCGGCAAGGTGGGCGAGATACTGCTGCGCAGCAATGCCCGGCGCGGCCTGTATGTGCGCAGCAACAGCCGCAATGGCGGCGGCATAGCGGCCCTCATGGCGTTTGGTCTGGCTCTGACCGCCATTGGCTATATCGGGCTCTTCTTCGGCCGTTTGATCAAGGCCGCCATCTCGCGCCAGCGCGAGTTGCTGGCCGATGCCTCGTCCGTGCAATTCACGCGCAATCCGGCCGGCATCGCCAATGCCCTGATTCGTATCCGCAACAGCGAGGGATCGTTTCTCGACAGCCCGCAGGCAGAAGACATGAGCCACATGTGCTTCGCCCCGACACTGCGTTTCTCGCTACGTCAGTGGCTTGCCACCCACCCGGATATCGACGCCCGTCTGGCGGCCATCGGCCCGGAATGGCCCGCCCGGGCCCGGGTCCGGGCTGCCGACCAGGTGCGTGCGGCCAACGCCACCCCGGCGGGAGACCTGTTCAGCGACGACGCCTTTGGCAGCAAAACCGTGGCCCCTGTCGGGTTTGCCCCCGCACATGCGGGACAGGCCGCAGCCCCGGCGCTGGCGCCCGGCAGCAAACTGTCCAGCCAGGTCGGCACCGTGGCGCCCGCCCACATGGGCTACGCCCGCCGGATTCTGGAGTCGGTACCGGACGCGCTCAAGGACGTTGTCCACGACGGCCAGGGGGCCGAGCGAATCATTTACGCGTTGGCCGCCAGCGTCAGTCACAGCGATCCGGGCAGCCTGATCCCTGCACTCGGGCTGCCGGACAACGAGGCCTCCGCAGTGGCCGCCCTGGTGCCCGCCATCCAGGCCCTGGGGACACGCCTGCGTCTGCCGCTTGTGGATATGGCCATTCCGGTCCTCAAGCGTCGACCCCAGGCGGAGCAGGATGCCTTGTTGCGCCGGCTGGAGGCGCTGATCCGCGCCGATCAGCGCATGACCCTGTTTGAATTCCTGCTCCTGCATCTGCTGCGCGATCATCTGCACCGCAGAGCGGCCCGTAACCAGCCTGTGCGTCACCGCAGCCTGCGTGCGGTGGGTGAGCCGCTGCGCGTGCTGCTCTCGGCGATGGTGCATGCCAGCGGTCAGCGTGATGAGCAGGCCAGCGCCCTGTTTGCGGCGGTGGGCGCCGTGATGCTGCCACCCGGAAGCACCTTGCTGCCGCGGGCGTCGTGCAATCTGGCCCGCCTGGCACCTGCACTGGAGGAACTGGCTGGCTTGATGCCCTTGCTGAAAGCCTCTGTGGTGGACGCCTGCGCCGATATCGTCCTAGCGGACAAGCGGGTGCAGGTCGGCGAGGCAGAACTGCTGCGAGCCGTATGCACGCTGCTGGATTGCCCGATGCCGCCACTGTTTACAGATGTAGACTGACTTGTACGTCATGGCTTACACGAATCATGGCGATTGTCCTAATTCCGGCCACGTCATGATCTGACAAACTACCGCTTATCCGGAAATACCTCCCGGTAGTCGGACAGGCAGGGGCTTGATGTGCACTACCACAAGACAAGCCGGGATGTAGACAGTACACAGGGAAGCGAAACGAGGGGGAACCAGTATGGAGTTCCAGAAAGACAGCGAACGCAACGCCTGGCAGGCCGTCGCCCAGGCCACGGAGTCCGTGCGTCGCAATCACATTGCCCGCAGTGACCTGCTGCAGTGGCTGCAAGAGAAAGGTGTTGATATCGCCCGGGCGGTGTTCCCGTGCATCGGCCTGTTCGACAAGGATGTGTTTTCCGGCACCCTGGTGTCCCAGGATCGCCGCGTATTCGAGTACTTTGTTGACCTGACAGACCCGCAGGACGGTGACTTCGAGGATGTCACGGATGAACTGGGCCCCAAGGACCCCGCGCACCCGGACAGCGATGTACGCGATCTGATCACCATGGCGCTGGTCTATTTCGACCGGCACCGGGAACGCGCGGCCTGACGGCCACACTCGCCACCGTCAGGCACTGCGCAGGGCCAGTGGCGGTGTGTCGCTGTGCAGGAACCAGCGTTCCGTCACGACCCGCCGGGTAAACCAGGGGCTGCGCATCAGCGGTCCTGCCAGCCTGGCCTTCAACCAATCGGCCACAAACCACTCGGACACACTCCCCTGCGCCTCATCGCCACGCCGACCGAAGCGTGCCCGCAAGGCCGCCTCATAACCGGACAGCACCGCGCCGGTGGTCGCCTGCTTCAAGGCTTCCGCCGCCATCAGGGCAGATTCCACCGCTGGCCGGATACCTTCCCCGCTCTGCGTATAGGCCAGCCCCGCCGCATCACCAATCAGACAGACGCCGGGCGCCACCAGCGGACGCTGGGCGTGACCGTAAAGCAGGTAAGCGTGCCCTTTGTAGCGGATGTGCCGGGCGTCCGTCTCCGGCAAACGCCCCTCGGCCTGCATCGCGGTCACGAACGCCTCCAGATGCTCGCCCAGCCGATGATTGTCCTCGCGTCCCAGGCCCACATTCAGGTAATCCCCCTTGCGGAACACCCAGGCATAGCCCTTCAGGTCACGGCAGAACCATAGCTCCGGGCACTCGCCCCGGATCGGGCAGCGCGCCGCCTGTTCCGGCGTCATGCGAAACTCCGCCTCCCGGGCAGCCACCACACATTCGTGGCCGCCAGGCCCGTCACCCAGCCAGCGCGCCACCGGGCAGAAATGCCCGCCCGCCCCCACCAGCCAGCGCGCCCGATGACGACCGTTCACCGACCACAGATCACCCTCCCGGCGGATATCCCGCACCGGCTCACCGAGCACCTTGTCCACCGGCGCCCGGGCGAGCAGGTAATCATCGAATTCAAAGCGGCGGATGCCATAGCTGACCGGCTCTGCGCCATGGTCATTGGTGCAGGCCGACTGCCCCATGAGGCCAATGCTGAACGCGTGAATGGGTTGCAGCACCCTGCCCTCGCGGGCGTACTCCGCCGGGGTGATACCCAGCACCTCCAGCACCGCCGGGGTCACCCAGCCAGCACAGGTCTTGTCGCGCGGGAACGACGCCTTGTCCAGCACGCGCACCTGCCAGCCGTGCGATGCCATCTCGCGGGCCAGGGTACTGCCAGCCGGCCCGCCACCGATAATCAGCAGATCCTGCACAGACTCAGTCATGAGGCGCCCCTCCTGAATCCAGTGCCGAACCGGCATACAGGTCCCGACGGTGCCGGGGTACCGCATTCGATTCAGCGGGCGAGAACACCACCTGGAACAACTGCAGCGTGCCGGTCTGGAAGGCCGCCGTGGAACCGGCGAGGTACAGTTCCCAGGCGCGCACAAAGGTGTCGTCATACTCCGCCCGTATCTGCTCGCGATGGGCCTGGAAGCGGTCATGCCAGTGACGCAGGGTCGTGGCGTAATGCAGACGCAGGTTCTCCATATCCAGCACCGAAAAGTGACCGTCCTCGAACAGGCGCATCAGTTCCACCGGACTGGGCACATAGCTGCCGGGGAAGATACGGCGCTCGATCCAGCCATTGATCGGTGCCGGCCGGTTGCGGCCGATGGTATGAATCAGCCCGATGCCCGTCGGCGCGAGCACGCGACGAATCGCGGTCGCCAGCGCCGCATAGTTTTCCGGCCCCACATGCTCGAGCATGCCCACCGAAACGAAGGCATCACAAGGCGGCGACACGGTCCCGCCCGCGCCGATATTGCGGTAGTCGTCCTCGATATAGGTCACGCGGTCGTCCAGGCCTTCCCGCCTGGCCTGTTCGCGCGCCCAGGCGATCTGCTCACTGGAAATATTGAAGGCCTGCACCCGCACACCGTAATGGCGCGCCATGTAGCGGGCCAGACCACCCCAGCCACAGCCGGCCTCGATCACCGTCTGCCCGGGACGCAGGCGCAACTTGCGGCAGACATGCTCCAGCTTGGCCAGCTGGGCCTGCTCCAGCGTGAAGTCCGGCTGCTCGAAGTAGGCGCAGGTATATTGCATCGCGGCGCTGTCCAGCCACAGCCGGTAGAAGGCATTGCCCAGGTCATAATGGTGATGAATGTTGAGGCGGGCATCCTGCTCACTGGCACCGCGCGGCGCCCTGTCGCGCCACAGCGCCGACAGCCAGGCGGGTTGCGCCTGGCGCCCCGCTTCCAGGCAGGGGTAAAGCAGGGTCAGGAAGTCATCCAGGCGACCACTGACCTGAAGGCGGCCGCAGGCGTAGAGATCACCAAAAGCCATATTGGGGTTACGCAGCAAGGCGTAAAAGGCGGCACGATCCCGCAGGGTCAGCGTATGTGCAGCCTGCGCAGGGCCTACGGTGCTGCCATCCCACAGGCAAAGACGAACGGGGGGCGATCCGGCCATACGCAGCAGCCAGACCAGTAATTTTCGTTCCAGCGCCAGGGCAGCACCCTTGCTGCCACCGGACCCGGTGGGCAACGCCAGCGCATTCTGGCGCCGGCGACTGGTGATCGAACTCGCGGTATCACGCGGCATGGTTACCTCCCACATGTCCATGTCGAAAGTGTCACCACGCATCTCGACCGCCAGCAGGCAGCCACTGCCCGGATGCGTACAGCAGCCGCATCAGTATAGCGGGCTTTGCCGGGGGCACGGCAAGCGGCCCGATGCGCCTCAGCCGCGCCGGTATGGCAGGTAGTTGAGCGCTTCGTCGCGGTACGCCATGACCGCCTCGCCCTCGGCGGCACAGAAGCGCTCTATGGCATCGTGGAACCGCGGGTCCGCATGCCAGTGCAACGACCAGGTGATGACCGGCTCGAAACCGCGCAGCAGCTTGTGCTCGCCCTGGACGCCGGGATCGAAGGCCGCCAGCCCACGCTCGATGGCAAACTCGATGCCCTGGTAATAGCACAGCTCGAAATGCAGGCCGTCCAGGTCCTGGCGTGCGCCCCAGTAGCGCCCGTACAGGCAATCGTCATCAAACAGGTACAGGGCCATGGCCAGCGGCGGCGCATCGGACGACGTCCCCGGCAGCGCGGCAGCCAGCATCAACTGATCCCCCAGGCGCAGGGCCAGCGCCCGAAAGAATGCCGGGCTCAGATAGGGCCGCTGCCCGCGCACCAGATAAGTACGGGCATAGCACTCGTAGAACGCCTCCCACCAATGCGCCGGGATGGCCTGCCCCACCGCCCGCTGCACTGTCAGCCCCTGCTCGGCAATCCGTGCCCGCTCCTTGCGCAACGTCTTGCGTTTGCGTGACATCAGCGCCGCCAGAAAGTCATCGAAACTCGAGTAGTCACGATTGAACCAGCGGAAATGGCAGGCCCGGCGCGCCGCCAGAGGCAGGGACGACAGGGCGGCGCGGGTCGCGTCATCGGGAAACAGCAGATGCCAGCTGCTGGCCTGCTGGGCCGCGACCTGCTCCTGCAGACGCGGCCACAGCCAGTCTGCCGCCTCACGCCCCTCGGGCAACCGCCAGCGGGGTCCCGTCACAGGGGTAAAGGGAATGGCCGTCAGCAGGCGCGGGTAGTAGCGCAGGCCATGCTGGCTGTAGGCCATGGCCCAACGTTGATCGAACACGAACTCGCCGCGGGAATCACTGCGCGCGTACAACGGCAAAAACGCGCCGTCCTCGCGCCAGCTCAGATCACGCCAGCCCGTACCAAGGCCAATCGCCCCAGTGTCTGCCAGCGCGCCCAGAAAGGCCTCGGTCAGGAACGGATAGGTCACCATGCAAACCGCTCAGGAGGCCAGCGGCGGTGCCGCCGGGCCACCCGGCCGATACAGCCGCCAGCCCCACCACAACAGGGCGGCCACGCCCAGCCAGGGGTCCAGCAGGTAGTGCCAGAGATTGCCTGACGGCAACAGCCCCACTGCAAAACCGCACTGCGCCGCCACCAGCAACAGGCACAGCGCATAGGCACGCAGCACCCACAGCCCCAGGCCCACGCACAGCAGCACGGTGGATACCCGGAAGTCACCGAAGCCCAACGCCCAGAGGTCCCCGCTGATGCCCGCCAACGGCGGCCACCAGAGCAAGGCCGCCAGCGGCGGCAGGGCCAGAATCAGCATACGCCGATCCTGCATCGGCAACAGGGGCACCGACACGGGCCACCAGGGCATGAGCAGGAAACCCAGCGCCAGCAGCCCGCTGGTCAGGCTGAGCCCCCCCAGTCCGAGCCAGACACTCCCGGACCAGCCCTGCAGCAGGGCTGCCAGCGACAGCCCGACCGCCACCAGCAGCAGGTGCGCCAGCGCGCGGCGTTGCTGCCCAAGCGCTGTGCGCTGGCGCAGCAGCGCAGCCGCCAGAGCGGCCCAGACCAGGCCAGCGATGACAACAGGCGCCAGTTCATTCATGGTTCGACTCCCGGTTGAGCACGCGGCCATCCACGCGGAATGGCAGATAATGCAGTCGGCAATCTCCCTCCCGGGTCCCGTCGTGCTGCGGATAGACCAGATGCAGCAAGCCATCCCGCCCACCGTGCAAGGCTGGCGGTTGCTGTTGCAGGCAGGCGACGCTACTGCGCACCAGCGCCTGCGGTGCCAGCCACTGCTGCCCGCCGTCACGGCTGCGATGCCAGAACAATTGCCCTGAAGGATCACTGCGCACCAGCCCCCAATCACGTGCGTCCAGACGCACTGCGGCCAACGGCACCGGTGCGACCTCGGCCAAGGCCTGCAGCGGCGCAGCCAGGGTCCAGCGGTGGCCCAGATCAGCACTGGCACGCCAGCGCGCCAGGCCCGGCTGCGCAGGCGCCAGCAGCGCCAGGAGCTCTGCTTCGCTCTCCGCCAGCAGGCTGATCTGCTCGCCAGGTGCCGACAGGAACTGCCGCCCTTGCAGGCGCCCGTCTGCCGACACGGCGTACAGGCTTTCGCGATCCCCCACCTGCACCGTCATCCAGAGACCGCCGTCACGCAGCGGCAATCCGGGCGCGCGCAGGGTCGGCTCGCCCCCGGGCAACGGCAGGACCTGCCCGGCCCGGTGGCGCCGCCAGTGACCGTCGCCCCCCCGCTCAAGCCGGGCAAGTGCGGGGAAGGGCCCCGGCTGAATGAAGTGAATCGCCAGGCTGTCGTCCGCCAGACGCTGGGGCACAAAGCCCCCGTCAAGCCAGCCCTCCCCGGCCAGCCCGGCATCCAGCCATGGCTCGGGCGGCGACCAGGCCGCCTCACCCGGCGCCCAGCGGGCGGCGTACAACCCGTCACCCCGCGCCCACAGCAGCGTGATGCCGTCGTCAGCGGTGACCCAGGCAGCATGCTGCCCTGTTTGCGGCGGCAAGGCGGGCGGCGTCTCGGCATCGCCCGTGACCATGACTGGCGCGATCGCCAGGCCGCTTCCCGGGGTCCACAGGAACCCCGGCAAACCGGCAAAATAGCCCAATACCAGCAAGGCGCCGATACCGAGATGGACGATCCTGTTACGCATACTCCCTCTCATCACCCCTCTCATCCCGTTGCAATGCGGCGCTGAGTGTTCCAAGCCGACCGCGCCGACGCAAGGACTTGTGCTGGCACCGGCCCGCTGATAATTTGAACCAGTTCAAAAAAAGCCCGCCCTGACCCATAACAAAAACAGCAACAACAACAATAGCGGGGTACTCCGTGCCTTTCTCTCTGAAACTGGCCGCGCTTGCAGCTGCGGGCTCCGATCCTGATGTCC
Source organism: Isoalcanivorax indicus (assembly GCF_003259185.1). Lineage (NCBI taxonomy): Bacteria > Pseudomonadati > Pseudomonadota > Gammaproteobacteria > Oceanospirillales > Alcanivoracaceae > Isoalcanivorax > Isoalcanivorax indicus. Next base: position 720,750 of record NZ_QGMP01000001.1, on the reverse strand, counting down.
TTCAGGACCCGATGCGCATGGCGCGCCGCCTTGCCGATCAGGAGGATTTCAGCCGCCTGCTGCAGGACACGGCAGACATCGTGGTGCTGATCCAGGATGCCCAGGGTCGCTTGCTGTCGGTGAACCGCTACGGCCGCTGGCTGTGCGGCCTGCCGGCCACGCGTCTGCGGCGGCGCGCCTTTGCCAGCCTGCTGGAAGATCCGCCCGCCACCCTCGTCACCGAACTCGCGCGTGTCGCCGCGGGCACGCAGCATGCGTGTCGCCATGAGAGTGCACTGCGCCGCCCAGGCGGAGACACCTTGCTGCTGTCCTGGTGGCACACCCTGTGGCGTTCCGGCGCGGGCGGCAAGTCCCGTGTCGTCTCCATCGGCCTCGATATCTCCGATCAGCGCATCGCCGAGGCGCATATCGGCTGGCTTGCCAGCCACGACCCGCTCACCGGCCTGTTCAACCGGCGCCGCTTCCTGGAAGAAGGCCGCCGCTGGCAACAGGCCGTACTCGCTGGGGAACGCACCGGCTTCGCACTGATGTTGCTGGATCTGGACCAGTTCCGGGACATCAACGACCTGGGCGGCCACCACCACGGCGACCGCCTGCTGCAGCAGGTCGCTCAGGCATTAAGGGCTGATCTGCGTCAGTCAGACGTGATCGCCCGGCTCGGCGGCGACGAATTCGGCATTCTGCTCGACACCACCCGCATGTCGCGCATCCGCGACACCGCCGAACGGTGCTGCAATGCCCTCGCCAGTCTCACCGTGACACACTCGATCGGCCGGGGGCTGACACGCCTGCCGGTCACCACCAGTATCGGCATCAGCCGCTTTCCCCAACACGGCGATACGATCGAAGCCCTGCTGGCCAATGCCGATATCGCCATGTACCAGGCCAAGAGCATCGGCCGCAATGCCTGGTGCCTGTTCGACGGTGACGATCTGCACCGCGCCCGGATTCATGAGCGGGTCTTCTGGGAACAGCATGTCCGCGATCTGATTGCTGGCGAGCCGCTGACCCTGCACGGCCAACCTATCGTCAACGTCACCACGGGAAAAACCAGCCACCACGAAGCCCTGCTGCGGGTCAGCGACGGGCATGGCGGCTGGTTACCGACGCAGAACCTGATCAACGCCGCCGAACAGGGCGGCATGATCCAGCAGCTCGACGAGCGCGTCATCGACCAGGCCTGCCGGTTGATTGGCAGCAGCGCCACGCCCGCGTCGACACTGGCCGTCAACCTTTCCGGGCTGTCTTTCCATAATCCGGACCTGGTCGAGCATGTGCGTCAGGCGATGCTGCGGCACGGCGTCGCCCCGGGCGCCCTGATTTTCGAGATTACCGAGACCGCAGCGCTGACGGATATCGATAACACGGTCAAGGTCATGGAGGCCCTGCGTGCGCAGGGCTGCCGGTTTGCTCTGGACGACTTCGGCGTCGGCTTCTCGTCCCTGTATTACCTGAAAAAACTGCCGGTGGATTTCGTCAAGATCGATGGCTCCTTCATTCGCCATCTGGAAGACAACGCCGAACACCGGGTGCTGATCCGGGCGCTGGTGGATGTGGCTCGCGCCTTCCGCCTGCTGACCGTGGCCGAGTGCGTGGAGGATGCCGCCGTACTCGCCATGCTGGCCGAACTGGGCGTGGATTACGCCCAGGGCTACCACCTGGGCAGACCCGCACCGCTGCGCCGGGGCCCGGCACCGACCCCGCCACCCACCGGCTGACCAACGGTCTGCGCCGTCTGCACTCCAGCGCGTATAATCGGCGCCGGTCCGGGGCCGGGAATCATTTCCCGACCGCAGACTCAAACGGAATTGACGGCGCGGCAAGCAAACCGTGCCGGGGCAATCAGGAGCCTCTTGCATGAAACCGCCACACCTTGGGCCATCGATCGCGCCGCGCCGACCGCTGAATGCGGTGCTGTGCGCGCTGCTCTGTCTGGTCTGCGGCCTTGGCCTTGCCCACGCAGGCGATCCGCCTGCGGCCATGGGTGATCTGGATGACAGCTGGCGTCTGGTCAGTGACCGCAACGATATCCAGGTCTATATGCGTCATCGCGACGATTCGCGGCTGAAGACCTTTCGCGGCGTCACGCGCATGACGTTGCGCGATCAGTACGCCATGGTGGCTGTGCTGGAAGATTACGCCAGCTACCCGCGCTGGTTGCACTTTGTCGACGGCGCCGAGGAATTCGACCGGCAGTCCCCCCTGTTGCGTTATCTGCGCTTCACCACCCATCTGCCGTGGCCCCTGGCCAACCGCGAAGCGGTCTTGCAAGCCGATGTGGTTCAGGCGCCCGGCGGCCCTGAAGGTGGCGTGGCCATTCACCTGCGCAACCGCCCGGAACTGCTGCCGCCCACGGATCGCTATGTGCGCTTCCCTGAAATGGACGGTTTGCTGGCAGTGGAATTCCTCGGCGGCGACGAGATCGAACTGACCTATCAGCTGATCATGGATGCCGGTGGTTATATCCCGGCCTGGCTGTCCAACATCCTGCTGCGCGACGCCCCCTACTTCACTCTGGATCGGCTGCGGCGCATCGTGCTGCGGCCCGAATACCAGGGGCAGTATTACGACTATCTGGACCTGCGCGGCCCCGGCCGACCTGCCGACCCGGTGGAATAATACGTCTGTAACAATTCTGTGCGTCGCGCTGCGTGGCCAGAAGCACTGCGTTATCATGCTCCTCAGGCACGGTGAGAGCAGGACCGGGGAGCTGCGCAATGCCGAGACTTGTCTACACACTGTATATCTGGCTGGCCTTCATGCCGATCATGATGCTGGTGACGCTGATCCTGGGCATCGCCTGCCTGGCCACGGCGCCGCTGATAGGCCCGCGCCGCGCCGGGCGTCTGTATGCCGTGCCCTGGTCACGCATCGGCCTGGCCCTCTGCGGGGTGTCCGTGCGTATCGAGGGCAGCCACCACATCCGCCCCGGGCAAAGCTATGTGGTTGTGGCCAACCACCTGAGCCATATCGATATCTGGGTGCTCTACGGGTACCTCGGCATGGATATCCGCTGGGTAGCCAAGCAGGAAGTACGGCGCATCCCCGTGGTCGGCATTTCCTGCGTGGCGCTGGGCCATATCTTTATCGACCGGTCACACCCTGACCGGGCCATCGCCAGCCTCAATGCCGCCAAGCGGCAGATTGCCGGCGGCACCAGCATCCTCTTCTTCCCCGAAGGCACGCGCAGCCGTGACGGCACCCTGCACCCGTTCAAGAAAGGAGCCTTCCGGATGGCCGCTGATCTGGACCTGCCGGTGTTACCGGTCAGCCTGACCGGCACCCGCGCGGCGCTCCCCCCGGACACCCTGCGTTTCTCCCCCGCACACATCAGCATGAATATCCTGCCCCCGCTGACCGCCCGCGACGCGTCCGACCAGGCCGTGGAGGCCTTGCTGCAGGAGAGCCACGAACGTATTGCGACAGCCACCGGCCAACGCGAACTGACCGCCTGCCCGCACTGACGCGCACCTGAAACGCGACCTTGGCACAAATAACCGGCCTCCGGGGCCGGACGGCCAATTGTGACATCGAATAATGTCACATTTGGCACACTCTGCATCAGACACCCCGCTATACTCAGCAGCTTGTCGCATCATTCAGGAGAAATTCCGCATGAAGGTACTGGATAACCGCGTAGCGGTCATCACCGGCGCGGCGTCCGGCATTGGCCGCGCCCTGGCCCAGCAACTGGCTGCCGCCGGCTGCCGCCTGGCCATTTCCGATGTTAACGAAACCGGCCTCAAGGAGGTCGCTGATGCGCTGCGCGCCCAGGGCGCCGATGTGCATAGCGAGCGTCTGGATGTGGCCGACCGGGCCGCCTTCCATGCCTACGCAGATCGCGTGTACGCCCACTTCGGCGAAGTCCATCTGGTCATCAACAATGCCGGTGTGGCGCTGGGCGCAACGGTCGAGGACATGAGCTACGAGGATTTCGACTGGCTGATGGGCATCAACTTCTGGGGTGTGGTGCATGGCACCAAGGCGTTCCTGCCTTACCTCAAGCAGGCCGATGCCGGTCACATCGTCAACATCTCCAGCGTCTTCGGCCTGATCGGGGTGCCCACCCAGTCGGCCTATAATGCGGCCAAGTTCGCGGTACGGGGCTTTACCGAATCGCTGCGCATGGAGCTGGAAATCGAAGGCGGTCAGGTCTCCTGCACCTCGGTACATCCGGGCGGCATCAAGACCAACATCGCCCGCAATGCGCGCATGAACGACGTCTCGCACATCACCGGCAGCGATTCGGAGAAGGCCATCGCCGACTTCGAGAAGATGTTCCGGACCACCGCTGACGACGCCGCCCGTACCATCATCAACGGCGTTCGCAACAACAAGCGTCGGGTGCTGATCGGCAGTGACGCCTACGCCATCGACACGATGCAGCGCTCCATGCCGACCCTGTACCAGAAGCTGATGATCAGCGGCCAGAAGCTGATGCGCAAGCGCAGCTGAGTCGGCCTCCGCGGCGGATGAGGGCCTGCCCTCACCGCCGTCGGGTACGGATGTCACAATAAAGGTTCCCCTGCACTGCGCATTTTTTCTACAATGGCGCTTCCACGCAATAACAGAAGAGCCTTATGCCTAACAGCGAAACGAGCTGGAGCCTGGAGCAATTCCCGGTAGCACCGAAAGAAGGGGAAACCCGCTTTCATGATTTCGACCTTGCCTTGCCGCTGATGCGCGGCATTGCCGAGCAGGGTTTTCAGTACGCCACGCCGATCCAGGCGCAGGTGCTGACTCACACCCTGGCTGGCGCCGATGCCATCGGCCGTGCCCAGACCGGCACCGGCAAGACCGCCGCCTTCCTGATCACCATCATCAATGACCTGCTCAAGCACCCCATTGAGGTGAAACGCTATGCCGGTGAGCCGCGTGCACTCATTGTCGCCCCCACCCGCGAGCTGGCATTGCAGATCGAGAAAGACGCGCGCGTGCTGTGCAAGTACACCGACCTGCGCGTCATGAGCGTGGTCGGCGGCATGAACTTCAACCGTCAGCAGGAGCGCCTGCAGCGCTCGCTGGTGGATATCCTGGTGGCCACCCCCGGCCGCCTGCTGGATTTCTGCACCCGCCGCGATCTGTGGCTGGACCGCGTGGAAGTGCTGGTGCTGGACGAAGCCGACCGCATGCTGGACATGGGTTTCATCCCCGACGTGAAGCGCATTGTCCGCAATACGCCCACCTCGGAATACCGACAGACGCTGCTGTTCTCCGCCACCTTCAACCAGGACGTCATGAACCTGGCACGACGCTGGACCCAGGACCCTGAAGTGGTCGAGATCGAACCGGCCCAGGTCACCACCGAAACCGTGGACCAGAAAGTCTATATCACCGAGACGTCGCAGAAGTTCGCCTTGCTCTACAACCTGATCAATGAACAGAACCTGGACAAGGTGATGGTGTTCGCCAACCGTCGCGATATCACCCGGCGCGTCTGTGAACGCTTGCAGAAGAAAGGCATGAATGCCGCCATGATCTCGGGCGATGTGCCGCAGAACCAGCGTCTGAAGACACTGGAGCGGTTCCGTAACGGCAAGGTCCGGGTGCTGATTGCCACCGACGTCGCCGGACGCGGCATCCATATCGACGGTATATCCCATGTGGTGAACTACAACCTGCCGGAAGATCCGGAAGATTATGTACACCGCATCGGCCGCACCGGTCGCGCTGGCGCCAGCGGCACCTCGGTCAGCTTCGCCTGCGAAGACGACGCGTTCCTGCTGCCGGAGCTGGAGAAGGCCATCGGCATGAAGCTGGACTGCGAGTACCCGCCCGAGGAACTGCTCACTGAAAAGCCCCCCGGCAACCCGGGACAGGGCAAGCCCGCACGGGAACCCGCACAGGAGAACGCCGAGCAGGGCAAATCTGAGCAAGAAACGCCAGAGCGTAACGCTACGCCGGAAGCCGCCCCGGAACAGGCCGCAGATACGGCAGAACCCGAGACGGCCGAGCAGGACAACAAGACACCGCCCCAGTCCTGAGCACGCAACACAGGGCGCCGCCAGGCGGCGCCCCGTTTCACGCCAGCCCGCCCCCTGCCGCCGCCAACCGCGATCACTCTCCTGCGGCGGCCCCCGGCGGCACCATCACTTCCTCCATACTGGCGTCATCGCTCCAGCCACCGCCCAGTGCCTTGAACAGCCCGGCCGTAGCCACCAGTTGGTCACGCCGCACCTGGGCCCTGGCCAGTTCCGCATCCAGCAGTCCGCGCTCGGCATCCAGCAGGGTGATGAAATCCACGAAGCCTTCGTCGTAACGCATGCGCGCCACATCACGGGTACGGCGCAGTGCCGACACCTGGCGTTCCGCTGCCGCCGTGCGCTCCAGACTGGTGTCGTACAGGGACAGCGCATCGCGTACTTCGTTGAAGGCCACCAGCGCTGTGGCCCGGTACTGGATTTCAGCCTGTTCACGCACGGCGCGGGCCGCATCCACATTGGCACGGCGACGACCGAAGTCCACCAGCGGCGCCACCACAGAGGCCCCCACACCCCAGGTTTCGGCCTCGCTGGTAAACAGGTCACTCGACTCGATCGCCGCGCTGCCGATAAAGGCACTCAGATTGACCTGCGGCAACCGGGCCGCCTGACTGACACCGATCTGTGCCGTCGCCGCCATCAGTTCCGCCTCCGCCGCGCGAACGTCAGGGCGTCGCTGTAACAGCGCTGACGGCAGCACCGCGGGCACCGCCTGCGGCAACAGGATATCGCTCAGGTCACCGTCACCGAAGTCCAGCGCCGACATCAATTGCGCCGGGGTCAGCCCCAGCAGGACGGCCAGGGCACCTTCCAGCTCATGCACCAGCTGGCGCTGCATGGGCAGGCGCACGCGCAGACCTTCCAGTTCTGCTTCGGCCTGGCGCAGGGTCAACTCATCGGACTCCCCCGCATCACGGCGCATCTGTTCGATCTCCACCGCGCGCTCCCGCGAGGCCAGCGTCTGCGCCATGATATCCAGCTCACGTTGCGCCGTACGCAGATTCACATAGGTGGCGACCACATCCGTGATCACCTGCAGACGCACGGCATCGCGACCGAAGGTGGTCTGTGCCAGCAGCGCACGTGCCGCTTCCTGCTGGCGTGCCACCCGGCCCCACAGATCCAGTTCATAGCTGAGTACGCCGGTGACGGAGAACGCATTACGCACCCCGCCGAAGCCGGGCACCGGAAACGATGCCCCCGACTGCCGCTCGCGTGCGGCATCGCCCTGGGCGCTGAGGCTGGGCAGCCTGTCGGCCCGGGCGAAACCCAGCCGCGCCCGAGCCTCGCTGACCCGGGCGATCTGCAATTGCACGTCCGGATTATCGGCGAGTGCCAGCGACACCACATGGTTCAGATCCGCATCACCGAAGTGCGTCCACCAGTCGAGCCAGTGCTCCGTCTCTTCCGGCGAGAGCAAGGCATGCTCTGGCCAGGCTTCCGGCAGGTCCATGCCGGTAGCGTCGTAATCCGGCCCCACCGTGCACCCGGCCAGCCACAGCATCGAGGCGCCCGCCACGGCGGCCACCCATCCTGACCACTCACGCATGACCGGCCTCCTCCTTGCGCGCCTGATGGCGGCTACTGAGTCGATCCATCAGCAGGTAGAACATGGGCACGAAAATCAGGGCCAGGGTACTGGCCGCGATCATGCCGCCGACCACCACGGTACCGATTTCCTGGCGGCTGGCCGCGCCAGCGCCCGAGGCCAGCATCAACGGCATGGAGCCGATGATGAACGTCATGGCGGTCATGATGATGGCCCGGAAACGCTGCCGTGCGGCGGCGGACGCGGCCTCGAAACCGGACATGCCTTCGCGCCGGTTCTGGGCGGCAAATTCCACGATCAGGATGGCATTCTTGGCCGCCAGGCCGATCAGCACCAGCAGGCCCACCTGAAAATAGATGTCGTTGGGGAAACCGCGCAACGTGGAAAATACCGCAGCGCCGAGCACGCCGAAAGGCACCGCCGAGGCCACCGCCAGCGGCAGGGTCCAGCGTTCGTACTGAGCGGCCAGAATCAGGAATACCATCAACAGCCCGAGACCAAAGGCCAGCCCGCCCGCTCCGGCTGCTGCTTCCAGCTGGTAGGCTTCGCCCACCCAGCCAATGCTGCTGTTGCCGTCCAGCATTTCGCGGGCCAGGCGGTCCATGACCGCCTTCGCTTCGCCAGAGGTGTAGCCGGGCGCCGGGTCCGCCAGCAGCTTGGCCGCCGGGTTGATATTGAAGCGGTTGATGATGTCCGGCCCCGGTTCACGCTCCAGCGTCACCAGCGTACTCAGCGGAATCATCTCGCCGTAATCCGAGCGCACGAAGACCCGGTTCAGATCTTCCGGCTTGCTGCGGAACTCGCCATCGGATTGCAGATTGACCTGCCAGTTGCGCCCCGCCAGGGTGAAATCATTCACGTACAGCGAGCCGAAGGTCGCGCGCATGGTGTCAAAGATCTGGTTGATCGGAACGCCAATGGCGCGCGCCTTTTCCCGATCCACCTGCGCCGTGAAACGGGGAATGTTGGTGTCCAGCGTGATCCGCGCGTTGACCAGCTCCGGCCGGTCGTTGGCCGCAGCCATCAGTTCCTGGCCGATGCGTTCGATGTCCGCCGGGGTGGCGCCACCGCGCACCTCCAGATAGCCCTCGACCCCGCCGGTCAGGGACAACCCCATGATCGGCGGTGGAATGAAGGAAATCACGAAAGCCTCGGGAATCTGACCGCCCATGCCCATAATCCGGCCCGCCAGCGACTGGGCGTCCTGGCCCGGCCCAGTGCGCTCGCTCCAGTCGGCCAGATTGACGAAGCCGACCCCGGCATTACTGCGCAGGGAGCCGGCAATGATGTCGAAACCGGCAAAGGCGGTGAAGTCCGACACTTCATCCATCTGCAGCAGCATTTCAGACAGGTCATCACGGGCCTTGGCAGTGCGCGACAACGCCGATACCGGCGGCAACTGCACCACCGCCAGCGCCACCCCCTGATCTTCCTGCGGCACCAGCCCGGAAGGCATGCGGTTCATCAGGAACAGGGCCACCAGCATCACCACAGCAAACAGCGCACAGCCGATTACGACCCGCGCCAGCAGAAAATCCACAGCCCGACTGAAGCCGTTGGTCAGGCGCTCGAAGGCGCGGTTGAACCAGCGAAAGAACGCCGGTTCGTCATGCGGTTGCTTGTCCAGCAGCAGCGCGCACATGGCTGGCGTCAGGGTCAGCGCCACAATACCCGAGACCACCACGGAAATGGCGATGGTCACGGCAAACTGACGATACAGCTCGCCGGTCAGACCGCCCAGGAAGGTGACCGGCGCAAACACCGCCACCAGCACCAGGGTCGACGCCACCACCGCCCCTGCCACCTGCTGCATGGTTTCGATTGATGCCTCGCGGGCACGCATGCCCTTTTCCCGCATCAGGCGATCAACGTTTTCCAGCACAATGATGGCGTTGTCCACCACGATACCGATGGCCAGCACCAGGCCGAACAGCGTCAACAGGTTGACCGAAAAGCCGAACGCCATCATGCCGGCGAAGGTGCCGATCAGCGACACCGGAATGGCCGCCACCGGAATCAGGGTGGCCCGCAGGTGTTGCAGGAACAGGAAGGTCACCAGAACCACCAGGAACACCGCAACGATCAGTGTGATGAACACCTCGCGAATGGAAATTTCGACAAACTCGGTGGTGTCGTAAGGAATGGCAAAGGCAATCCCCTCCGGGAACCGGTCGGCAAGCCCATCCAGCGTCTCGCGCACGGCGGTGGCCGTGTCCAGGGCATTGGCACCGGGCTGCAGATAAACCCCCATGGGCACCGCCGCTTGCCCGTTGTAGGTCGCCGAGAAGGAATAATCCTGTGCGCCGAGTTCCGCTCGGGCTACATCACCCAGGCGCAGGGTGCTGCCGTCACCGTCCGCGCGCAGGATGATGCGCTCGAATTCCCCGGGATCGGCCAACTGGCCGCGTGTGGTCACGGTAAAGGTGAACGCCTGATCTTCCGGCGCGGGCTCAGCCCCCAGTCGCCCTGCTGCAAACTGCGCATTCTGCTCGCGCACCGCAGCCGCCACGTCCGAGGGCGTCAGATCAAACTGCGCCAGCTTGTCCGGGCTCAGCCAGATACGCATGGAATAATCCTGCGCACCGAACAGCGAGGCATCCCCCACACCGGGAATACGCACCAGTTCGTCGAGTACATTGAGCAAGGCGTAGTTGCTGATGAACAGGGTATCCTGGCTGCCATCCGGCGAGTACATCACCGGCACCATCAGGATATTGGTGGACCGTGCTTCCACCCGGACACCCTGGTCACGCACCTGCTGCGGCAACCGCGCCATGGCGGCCTGCACACGGTTGTTGACGTTGATGGCCGCCTGATCCGGGTCGGTGCCGATTTCGAAGGACACATTGATCTGCAGACTGCCTGCGTCGGTGGCGCTGGACTCCATGTAGATCATGTTGTCCACGCCGTTGATTTCCTGCTCCAGCGGCGCCGCCACCGACTCCGCCAACACCTCGGCGCTGGCGCCGGGGTAGGCCGCCTGCACCACCACCTGCGGCGGCACCACATCCGGGTACTGCTCCACCGGCAGGGCGCGCAAGGCGGCCAGCCCGGCAAGCACGATGATGATCGAGATGACCGATGCAAAGATCGGCCGGTCAATGAAGAATCTGAGCATCAGTCTTCCCCGTTGTCGTCGGCATCATCCGGCTCCGCATCCACGGCACTGCGCCGGGCTTCATCAAGCGCCGTCTCGGTATCGACCTTCTGTGTTTCCACGGGCATGCCGTCCTGCAACATCACCTGGCCATTGACGACCACCAGATCGCCTGCCTCCAGCCCGGACAGCACGACCTGCTGGCCACGAATCACCGGGCCGACGGCCACCGGGGTGGCGCTGGCCTGTCCCTCGCGCACCACGAACACCTGCACCCCTTCGCGGCCCTGGCCTATGGCGGTCTCCGGCACCAGCACCACCTCATCCAGCGAGTGCAAGGCCACACGCACGCGGACGAACTGGCCGGGCACCATAACGCCGTCCGGATTCGGGAAAACCGCGCGCGCCATGACACTGCCGGTGCGGGCATCAATGGTGCTGTCGGTAAAGTTCACCTCACCGGTTCGCTCATATTCATCGCCACCCGGCAAGATCAGCGTCGCCCGGCGCGCGTGATCGCCGTTGCCCTGACGTTGCAGCGCGGCATCCCGCTCCGGCAACGCAAAGCGCACATGCATCGGGTCACGCTCAGTCACGGTGACAAGCAGATCGCCCGGCGCCACCAGGCTACCCTCCGGCAGCAGCTCCAGCCCGGTCACTCCGGCCAGCGGCGCCTTCACTTCGGCATAGCCCAGATTGCGTTGCGCATCGGCCACACTGGCTTCGGTCAACGCCAGCCGCGCCTGCGCCAGCTCGCGCTGGGACAAGGCCTGGTCACGCTCGCGCTCACTGACGGCATTCTGCTCGAACAACCGGTTGATACGGCGCCACTCGCGCTCCGCCTGATTGAGCGAGGCCCGGGCATCCTGTCGCTCGGCCTCGGCCCGCTTGAGAGCAATCTCGAACGGCTGGGGGTCGATCTCGAACAACACCTCGCCAGCCTCCACAACCTGCCCTTCGGTGAAGCGCCGCCGTTCCAGGATGCCTTCTACACGAGCGCGCACCTGTACCTCGCGCGCGCCACGGGCACGGCCGGCATAGTCACGCTCCACGTCAACACTGGTGCTGCGGGCTTCAACCACCATCACCGTGGGCGGTGGCGGCTGACCGCCCTGGCCGTTGTCGGCGCTGCCGCAGGCCACCAGTAGCAGGGATGAAAGCGCCAGGGCAGCCCCGGTATGAACACGAACTCTTTGCATAACTCAGTCCTCTGCTGGCATATCAGGCCGGCGGCGCGTCATCACGACGCAGCATACGGGCCAGAAGGCGAATCATTTCTTCGGCGCGCTCCGTCAGCGGCGGTCGCCGGGGCGCCAGTGCATTGACGAAAATGGTGCCGAACATCATGTCCCCGAACATGTCGACCGCCTGCTCGGGCGTTGGCCAGGTGTCATCGGTCAGACCCAGTTGCCGATGAAGATCGACCCAGCGCTGTCGGCGGCTTTCCGAGTGGGCGAAATAGACCGGCGTGCAGCGATCACGAAACTCGGCCCGCTCGTGCACGAACAGCTCCACCGCCTCGGGGTGCCGCTCGAAGAACGCGAAATAGCTGCGAATCGACAGACACGCCACCTCCCAAGGGTCTTCCATCCCTGTCGTCCGGGCTTCCACCTCATTCGACAGACGCTCGACCAGATCGGCCATGGTGGCCAGAAACAGCGCCTCCTTGGTGGGGAAGAAACGGTAGACCGTACCCTTGCCCACCCCGGCGCGGTCAGCGATCAGCTGCACATCGGTGGCACGGTAGCCGTGCTCGGCAAAGATGGGGCCGGCAGCGGCCAGAATCTCGGCCCGGCGCTGTTCGGCGGGTTTGCGGGCACGACGGGGAGGGTCCCCGACAGCGTCGGGGGAGGGATCGGTTTTCAAGCTGTCACCATTCGGACGGACGCGTCAGTCCGAATTAGAAGCGTAAACAGCCGACCTGTCAACGTTGACCCGCTTCCGCCGCTGTGAGCAAGCCCACAGCGGCGGGTCGGACAGAATCAGAGGTGGGTTTCGGCGTATTCCGCCAGGACAGAACGCGGCACACCGTTGAGCTGCACCGAGCCGCCGAAGGCAAAGCCCTTGAAACGCTCGGTCATGTAGGTGAGCCCCGAGCTGGTGGGGCTCAGGTAAGGGGTATCGATCTGCGCCAGATTGCCGAGACAGACGACCTTGCTGCCCTCCCCGGCCCGGGTGACGATGGCTTTCATCTGATGCGGGGTCAGGTTCTGGCTCTCGTCGATCAGGATCAGGGACTTCTGGAAGCTGCGCCCGCGAATGTAGTTGAGCGCCTTGAACTGGATATTCGCGCGCTCCTTCACATAGTTGATGCTGCCGTTGGGGTTCTCGTCATTCAGGTGCAGCGCCTCGATATTGTCGTTGATGGCGCCCAGCCAGGGGTCCATCTTTTCCTCCTCCGTGCCCGGCAGGAACCCGTGTTCCTCGGCCAGCGGCGGCGTCGAGCGCGTCGCGATGATCTTGTTGTAGCGCCGATGCTCGATGGTCATCTCGATGGCCGCCGCCAGCGCCAGAATGGTCTTGCCGGAGCCGGCCGCGCCGGTCAGCGTGACCAGGTGAACATCGGGGTCCAGCAGCAGGTTCAGCGCGATGGCCTGGTGGATATTCATGGGTTGCAGTCCCCAGGCCTGCTGGTCCAGCAGCTGCTCACGGGGCATATGCCGGAGCGTCACAACGCCCTGCTCCACCTTCAATACGCGCCCGACAAATCCCTGCTCATCAATGATGAACTGGTTGGGATAGATCTCCTCTCCCAGCACTTCACTGACCAGCAACCCGTGGGAAATATGATGCAGGGTTTCGGCACCCTGTTGTTCGGTTTCCACCTGGGGAATGCGATCCCAGAAGGAGCCCGTCATCTCGAAATAGCCGCGCGTCAGCTGACGGATATCCGACACCATCTGGTCGTTGTGGTAGTCCTCCGATTCGATGCCGCAGGCGCGCGCCTTCAGGCGCATGTTGATGTCCTTGGTCACCAGCACATAACGCCGACTCGGATCACGGGATTTCATGGCCGCAATATCATTGATGATGCGGTTATCGTTCAGGTGTTCCGGCAGGCAACCGGCGTCCTCGCCCCGTGGCCGTGGCATCAGTACCGACAGGGTGCCCAGCAGGGCCTCACCGCCGCGCGGAATCGCCACCCCCGCATCCACTTCATCCGGGGTCGCTGCACCCAGCACGCTGTCGATCAGCCGTATGGCCGCGCGACAGTCGGCGGCAATGTGCGACTTGCCCGACTTGAGCTTGTCGAGCTCCTCCAGCACGGTCATCGGAATGACCACGCGATGCTCCTCGAAGCTCATCAGCGAGTTGGGGTCGTGGATCAGGACGTTGGTATCAAGAACGTAGATTTTTTCCAGTTGGGTGCTGCTGCGGACTGATTGAACTGCCTGGACTGCAACCGCGCGCTCTTCCATGTGTGTCCCCCATGAGACCATATGATGAAGTGGGTGACGGCAGGCGGCTGCAGAAGTGACGCGACCCCCTTACCGCCGGTTGAAACCCTGTTTCGGCGGATCGGTAAAGGTATTGCTGATCGCGATCACCCCCACAAAGGCGGGAGTTGCCCTAAACATAACCCGGTTATCGGCGCGGTACAACTCACCGCGACATTCCGCTAAGGTAGGCGCCAGTTCCGGCCATCTGGTGCATTGCCTTGTCGTCAAAAAAAGAGCCGCCCGAAAATGAGTCGTCTCCACGGCTGTCGCCCGACGACCGCCCCCAGGTGATGACGCCGCCGCCCCTGTTGCACCTGGGCGGCCTGCTGATCGGTTACTCGCTGGATCAGGTGTTCGGCCTGGGCCTGCCGGATATCGCGCCCTGGTCGTTGCTGGCCACGGTACTGGTGTTTCCGGCGCTGGGCCTGCTGCTGTGGACATTGCTGATGTTCCTGCGTCATCGCACCACACTGATGCCGCACCGGGCCGCCAGCCATCTGATTACTGGCGGGCCCTTTCGCCTGAGCCGCAATCCGATTTACCTGAGCTTTGCCCTGCTGCATCTCGCCTGCGCCTTCAGCCTGCAGAGCGGCGGCATGCTCGCTGCCCTGATACCGGTGCTGTATGTCATGGACCGGCATGTCATTGCAGCAGAGGAAGCGTTCCATGCACGCCGTTTCGGGACCGACTGGACGGCGTTCCGCGCCCGGACACGGCGCTGGCTGTAACGGCACCGGCGACCGGCGCCAGGCGAGCCACAGTCTTGAGCAACACCGGCGGCGCCATGCTGCCGTGCAGTAATTGCAGCCGCTGCGAACCGAAATGCCCGGGCACATAGCCGCTGCTGCGATCATGCCGTGGCAGCCATCCCAATCGCCGGTACACCTCTGCCACCAGTTCACTGCAGAACACGCCGGACAGATCGGGGCGCAACTGGAAGCCGGTCACCAGATCACGCATCAGCGCCTGCATGAAGTTCTTGTAGGGGCGATGGCTGAACTGCCGCACCAGACGCGCGACCATACGTTCGCGGGCCGGACTCAAGGGCGCGCCCTGACGGGCCCGCCAGGCCACATCCCCGCCATAAACCTCGATCTTGTCGCGCACCGGCACCAGCGCCACCCCCGGCGTAGGCGCGCCGGTGCGAATATCCGGCGCATCACCGCCAGCCGTCGCTTCCAGTAACAGGGGCTGATCGTAATCCGGCAGGCACACCACCATGCCGACATGGCTCCAGTGGCTGCGGGTAAACAAGCGAATGGTGTCGCTGGGCAGTCCGCGACCGGCAAACAGCAACAGATCGCCAGTGCGGAAGCGGGACACCAGGCCGTCGGGGTCGGCCTGATTCAGAGGTGGACGTTGCGGCAGCAACCTGATCACCTGAAGCTCGCTCTGCTGTGCATCAAGGGCGAGACTAGGCAGATCACATGACGCTGCGGTGACGGTTTTATCACCGCATGATGAAGCCTGCGACGGGCCGGACTGTCATGCCGCTGTCACGCCACGGCCGCAATATGGCTACCCTTCCCGCCTGCGGCCCGCGCCATGGAAGAACGGCTTTACCTGTTACAGCGCCATTTGCCCGAAGAGATCCAGTTGCAGCGTCTGCTGCACGACGGCGCTCGCTGGTTACGGCACGATATTGCCTTGACACTGGAGACGCAGGGGCAGCCTCTGCCTGTGCATGTCATCGAACTGGGGAGCCGTGCCCCGGGGGTGCCGGTGATCGGGTTCTTCGGCGGCGTGCACGGTGTTGAACGGATCGGCAGCCAGGTGTTGCTGTCGTGGCTGCATGCCCTGGTGCAGCGCCTGCAATGGGATGCCGCCTTTCGCCAGCGGCTGGACCGGGTGCGTATCGTGTTCATGCCGATGATCAACCCCGGCGGTCTCTGGCATCGCACCCGCTGTAATCCCAATGGCGTGGACCTGATGCGCAACGCCCCCATCGACGCCATGGGCAAGGTGCCTTTTCTGGTCGGCGGTCATCGCATCAGTCGCCACTTGCCCTGGTATCGGGGCAAACGCGGCGCGCCGATGGAACCCGAGGCGCAGGCCGTGATCCGGGTGGTGCGCGAGCGTCTGTTGGCGGCCCCGTTCTCACTCAGTGTCGATTGCCACAGCGGCTTCGGCCGGCGCGACCGCTTGTGGTGTTGCTATGCGCGCAGCCACCGGCCGATCGCGCACATCGCTGAGGTGCTGACGCTGAAACGCCTGTTACAGCAGACCTACCCCTACCATCATCCCTACCTCATCGAACCCCAATCGGTGAACTACACCACGCACGGCGATCTGTGGGATTTTCTTTATGACGAGTCCCTCGACACCCACCCTGACCACACGTTCCTGCCGTTCACACTGGAAATGGGCTCATGGCTGTGGGTGCGCAAGAACCCGAAACAGATGCTCGATTTCTTTGGCTACTTCAATCCCATGATCACGCATCGCCACCACCGGGTGTTGCGCCAGCATCTGCCACTGTTCGAGTTTCTGCTCGCCGCCACCGACAACTGGCAGAACTGGATTCCGCTGCCCCATCAACGCGCCGAGCGCACCCGCCAGGCCATCGAGGAATGGTTCACTGAGCCCGCCGAGCATGGCGCGCGCTAGAGAATCGGCCTAGACTCTGCTGCATTCCATGACGTCTCCGGAGTTACCCCCATGCATCGTTTCGCCGCCCTTGCCAGCCTGTGCCTGCTGGCTGCCTGCAGCCATTATCAGGCCCCCTATGGCGCAGACACCGCCGAGGTCACGTTTACCAGCAACAACGTGACCGGCCAGCCCGCCGTGTGCGATGACCAGGGCAAGCTGCGCAACACTCGCCGGGCGCTGGCAGCGGTACCGTTTGAAGCCGGCGTGTTCCATGAAATCAATCAATCCCTCGGCAAGGACGATGCCGTGACGGTGAGCGTGCCCGCTGGTGATGCACTGACATTGGGCGTGCGACACGGCAAGCGCACGCGGGGCACCACGGACTTCCGCTGCCGTGAAGCCCTGCAGTTCACCCCCCGCGCAGGCGAGCACTACCAGGTGCATTTCATGCTGGACAGCGGCGTATGCGGCATCGGCGTGACGACCGCTGACGGCGATCCCGTAGACGACGCCCGGCGCGTAGGTTGGTCCTGCCCCTGATCGCCAGGCCCTTCCCGGCGCCGTGAAACGGTCACGGCGCCATCATGATTCTTCCTTTTTGCACCACAATAGCGCAGCGCACCATTGCGGGGCGCACCTCCCTGACCCTCACGTCCTCCGCATCAAACAAGTCACTGTTTTAAAAAGCATTTCAAGGCTGGCACGGTCTGTGCTTTATCCATCGCAGCTGTCAACGGCACGCCGTCGGCACTTTCAGCTACGAGACACGTTCAGCTACGAACAGAAAACGGACCAAGAGGGTTGTATCGGATGAAAAGCAAATACGTATCTGCCATGAAGAAATCCCTGCTCGCCGTCGCCGTCGCCGGCGCAGCATCTGTCGTGCCGACCACGGCCACTGCCGAAGTCAGTGCAAACCTGGGTATTGCCAGCCAGTACTTGTGGCGTGGTCAGACACTCACCAGCGGTGGGGTCGTGTTTGGTGGCCTGGATTACGAGCATGATTCCGGCTTCTACGCTGGTTTCTGGACGTCCTCAGAAGCTGAGGATCTGGGTATCGAATACGATCTGTACGGCGGTTACGCTGGCGAAATCGGCGACCTGAGCTTCGACATCGGCTACGTGTCCTACTGGTACACCGTAGATCCGGGTGAAAACATCTTCCAGGAAGCCTACCTGTCTCTGGGCTATATGGGCTTCGGTCTGGATGCCTTCTTCGGCGTTGGCGATCTGGGCTGGGGTGACGGCAAAGAGAAAAACAAGGACAACTACTACGTCCTGAGCTACGGCTACGAGCAATTCGGTATCGCGGTAGGTTACTTCGACACCGACGACAGCGACGGCCAGTACACCCACCTCGATTTGAGCTACGAAGCTCTGCCCGGTCTGGTGTTTACTGCTTCGCAAATCGTGGACAAGAAGGACGCGAACACCGACCTTAACGACAACCTGACCTTCATGGTCAGCTACGAGTTCAGCTTCTAAGCTGAAAACGGCGGCCACCTTCGGGTGGCCGCTTCGTTTGACAGGCAGCATGTGTCACGAAAGCAACACAGAATTTCGGCAGACTCTGCCCAGGGCGAGAAAATCTTCTGTACAGCACGTCACGTACAGGTAGAATGCCCACCCTTTCGGCCCCGCGGGACATCTCCCTGGTCCTCGCTGTTACCTGCAAGCAGCTCGTCTCGCGGGGCCGATTCTTACTCTCCCCCCGGCTACTTTTTCAGATACACACCAATGCCATCATGATCCGACACCACCTGTGTGCCGCCATGGTCATACAGCGTGCGGAAGCGGCCAGCATTGCCACGCGTCACGGCCGCACGCTGCAGGCGGGCATACAGGCGCGGCGACAGGAAGGCGTGGTCGATAGCCTGGCGCTGGCAGCGGAAGATGTAGGTGAAGCGGTCTTCTTCTGCCACGCGGGACCAGTGGCTGCGTAGCGGCGGGCGATCCAGATAATCGAAAGGTTCGTGGTAGTGGCGGGTGCCGGAGCCGTCCGGGTCGGGCGCGGTATTGAAATCGCCGATCAGCATCAGCGGCACCCCTTCGCTGATCCGCGCCAGCGCCCAGCCGCGCAATGCCCTGGCCTGGGCCAGGCGACGCGCCTGGACCTGGCTGCTGCGGCGCGCATCATCCAGACCATGACCGCTGCGGTTATGCACGATCAGCACTTCGAAGGCGAAAGGTTTCTCGATCCGCACATGCAATGGCGGGCGGTGAAACAGCCAGTGGCCCAGATTGCGCTCGCCCTTGAAAACCTGCTGCACCGTGACCCCGTCCACCGGCGCGCGGACCATTACCCCCACATCGATACCGGAGGGATCATGCCCTTCCTCCAGCCAGACGCGGTACTGCGGCCCGCCTGCTGCCTCGATGCGTTCTGCCAGCGCTTCAAGCAGCGCCAGGGTTTCCACCTCCTGCACCGCCAGCACATGGGGCGCAGACAGTACCGTGATCACGTAGTCCGCGAGCGCCTCCAGCCGGGCTTCATGCTGCGCCGGGTCCGGACGATGACGGCCGCTGCGACCCGGCTCCAGGACATTCCACAGGTTCTGGCTGGCCACCAGCAACTCGTCGGCGGCGGGTGCCGGCAAAGGCCGCACCGTCTCGTCCACCGGGCAGGCGGCGTGCAGGCTCTGGGCGCACAGCAGCCACCCGACCAGTAACAGACCAGACCAGGCACGATGCGGGGAAATCAGGGGGCGTAACGAAAAGAACATGGGGACAGACTCATGGCGACAGGCACCACGAATCTACCCCGGCAGGTATATCGCTGTCAGCGACGCACTTCGAAGGGCAGGCAATAGGGGGCCGTGGCATCAAACTCGAGACACAGCTCCACCTGTTCGCCTTCCTCCAATGGCCTGGCCAGCCGGAACAGCATCAGGTGATTGCCGCCCGGCGCAAACTCCACCGTTTCACCGGCGGGGATCGGCACATTGCGCAGGCGCTGCATACGTCGGGTGCCGTCTTCCTGCGCTGCCATGGTGTGCAACTCACCGGCGCCGGCAATCTCGGTGGTGAAGCCGAGCAGCGTCACCGGCACCTCACTGGTGTTGGTCACCGTAAAGTAGCCCGCGGTGGTACTGCTGACCGGCGGCACGGCGCGTACCCACATGTTGTCGATAAACAGTTCGGGCTCATCGATTTCGCCCGCAAAAGCCAACCAGGGCAACACCAGCAGCAGGTAAAGCCCCCGCTTAAAGCAGCGTGCGCAGGTCATCTTTGATCTCCTCCAGATCGGCATCCACCGGGTACAGCTTGCGCACCCGCGTCTCGCGATCAATCAGATAGACAAAATCACTGTGGGCAAACTCGGTGCCGCCCTGGCTGTCCTCACCCACCGGCATATACACCACGCTGTACTGGCGGGCGATTTCTTCGACCTGCTCGTCGGAGCCGGTCAGGCCGATAAAGTCCTCGTGGAACCAGGCCAGATATTGTCGCAAGTGCTCGGGCGTATCCCGCTCCGGATCAAAGGTGACAAACACCACCTGCACGTCATCGCCATGGCCACCGGCCTCCAGCTGCTTGTACAGTTGCGCCATCCGCGCCATGGTCGCCGGGCAGATATCCGGGCAATGGGTAAAGCCGAAAAACATCAGCACCACCTGGCCTGCCAGCTGGTCGCTGCTGAAAGTCTCACCGTTCTGGTCCACCATGGTGAAGTCCCCGCCCATGCGGGTGTTCACCGGCAGCGGCTCACGGGGCGGCTCACGGGTGGTTTCCCAGGCCACGACCACCGCCAGCACCAGCAGCACCGCTACGGCCATCAGCACAAGCTTCTTCATTACGTCTGTCTCCTGTCAGGACGGCGCTACCATAGCGCTGCCAGGCCCCGGGGCCAATGGGGCATATTGTCGCAGCCCCCGTGATACATGGCATCCCCCCGGGGCTACGGGGTATAATCGCCGCCCTCTCGAGCCACCAGCGTAGTCCGACGCCATGTCCGCCACCACGCCTTCCACATCGCGCAAACTGTACATCCAGACCCATGGGTGCCAGATGAACGAGTATGACTCCTCGCGCATGCTGGACCTGCTGGAGCAGAGCCACGGCCTGACGCCCACAGACAACGCCGACGAGGCGGACGTGCTGCTGCTCAACACCTGCTCGATCCGCGAGAAGGCCCAGGACAAGGTGTTCCACCAGCTGGGCCGCTGGAAACGCCTGAAAGACGCCAACCCGAACCTGATCATCGGGGTCGGCGGCTGCGTGGCCAGCCAGGAGGGTGAGGCCATCCGCGAGCGCGCACCCTACGTTGACGTGATCTTCGGCCCGCAGACCCTGCACCGGCTGCCCGCCCTGATTACCCAGGCGAGCCAGAGCCGTCACCTGGCCATCGATATCAGCTTCCCGGAAATCGAGAAGTTCGACCGGCTGCCGGAGCCGAGTGTGGACGGTCCCTCAGCCTTCGTATCGATCATGGAAGGCTGCTCCAAATACTGCACCTTCTGCGTGGTGCCCTACACCCGTGGCGAGGAAGTGAGCCGCCCGGTGGCCCCGGTGCTGGCCGAAATCCGTCACCTGGCCGAACAGGGCGTGCGCGAGGTCAATCTGCTGGGGCAGAACGTGAACGCCTACCGGGGCCAGGGCCACCGGGGCGAGACGCTGGATCTGGCCGACCTGATCCTGCTGATCCGCGATATCGACGGCATCGACCGCATTCGCTACACCACCAGCCATCCGGTGGAGTTCTCCGACGCGCTGATCGACGTCTATGCCGAGGTACCGGAACTGGTCAGCCATCTGCATCTGCCCGTGCAATCCGGCTCGGATCGCATTCTGGCCATGATGAAGCGCAATCACACGGCGCTGGAGTACAAATCGAAGATCCGCCGGTTACGCAAGATTCGCCCGGATATCTCACTGTCGTCCGATTTCATCATCGGCTTCCCGGGCGAAACCGACGCCGACTTTGAAGCCACCATGAAGCTGATTCACGAGGTCGGTTTCGACAGCAGCTTCAGCTTTATCTACAGCGCCCGCCCCGGCACCCCCGCTGCCGACCTGCCAGACGATGTGCCGATGGAGGTCAAGAAGCAGCGCCTGGCCATTCTCCAGCAGCGCATCATCCAGCAGGCGCAGGAGATCAGCCGCCGCATGGTGGGCAGCCGCCAGCGGATACTGGTGGACGGCTTCTCGAAGAAGGACCCGGGGCAACTGAAAGGCCGCACCGAGAACAACCGGATCGTCAATTTCACCTGCGACGATCCCGGCCTGATCGGCCAGTTCGTCACCGTGACCATCGCCCAGGCGTACGCCAATTCGCTGCGCGGCACCGACCCGGTCAGCGATGACATTCTGGTCTGAACTCTGGCCTGAACCCCGGGCAGGGGCCTTATACCCATAAGGAATATCGAAGCGCCATTTCAGTATTTCCGGGTATTTAACGCCCTTGCTAAGGTGTGCAGCCATCGCATTCCCCTTGATCGGGCAGGAGATATGATCGTGTTCAACCAACGTCGTTTTGCATTCGCGGCCGCTGGCTTGCTGGCACTGGCCTTCAGCGGCGCCGCTCAGGCCCAGCAGACCCTGCTGAATGTGTCCTATGACATTGCCCGGGAGCTATTCGCCGCCATCAACCCGAAATTCCAGCAGCACTGGCTGGAAGAGACCGGCGAGCGCGTCACCATCAACCAGTCCCATGGCGGCACCTCGCGCCAGGCCCAGGCCATCATGCAGGGTTTGCGCGCCGATCTGGTGACCTTCAACCAGGTCACCGATATCGACGCCCTGCGCCAGCGTGGCTTTGTGGCCGATGACTGGCAGGAGCGCCTGCCCAACAATGCATCGCCCTTCTACAGCACCACGGCCTTCCTGGTACGCAAGGGCAACCCGAAAAACATCCAGAGCTGGGACGACCTGATCCGGGAGGATGTGCGCATCGTATTCCCCAATCCGCGCACTTCAGGCAACGGCCGCTACACCTATCTGGCCGCATGGCTGGCCGCCCATCAGCGCCATGACGGCGACGACGCAGCAATCCGCGCGGACGTGCGCCAGTTCCTGCGCAATGTGGCCGTGTTCGACACCGGCGGTCGCGGCGCCACGGTCACGTTTGCCGAGCGCAATATCGGTGATGTGCTGATCAGCTTCGAGTCGGAAGTGAACAATATCCGCAAGGAATACGGCGAAGGGGATTACGAAGTCGTGGTCCCGCCCGTCAGCATCATGGCCGAATTCCCGGTGGCCGTGGTGGACCGCGTGGCCAATGCACAGGGCACCGCCGAACTGGCCAGCGCCTACCTGAATTATCTGTACAGCACGCCGATCCAGACCCTGCTGACCGAGTTCAACTATCGCGTGCATGACGAAGCCGTGGTGAAAGCCACCGCCGACCAGTTCCCGCCCGTAGAGCTGCTGCGCGTCGAGGACATTCTCGGCACCTGGGAAGAAGTTCAGGACGCCCACTTCGGCCGTAACGGCATCCTCGATCAGTTGCAGGCCCGGCGCTGATGCAGCTTACCCGGCCCGGGCGGGCCCTGTTGTTCACGCGTCACCCCGTCCTGCCGGGTTTCACGCTCAGTTTCGGGCTGAGCGTGCTGTTCGTATCACTGGTCATCCTGCTGCCGCTGACCGCACTGCTTCTGCACGCTTCGGACATGTCCTGGGCCGAGTACCGCAGCATCATTCTGGATGACCGGGTGGTGGCCACCTACCGCATTACCGTCATCGCCGCCTTCTGGGCGTCGATGATCAATGCGGTCCTCGGCCTGCTGTTTGCCTGGGTACTGGTGCGTTATCGCTTTCCCGGCCGCAGTCTGATGGATGCGTTGATGGACCTGCCCTTTGCCCTGCCCACGGCAGTGGCGGGCATCACCCTGACCACCCTGTTTGCCGCCAATGGCTGGCTCGGACGCTGGTTCGATATGGCGGGTATCCAGATTGCCTATGCCTTTCCCGGCATCATTATTGCCATGAGCTTTACCAGCCTGCCGTTTGTGGTGCGCGCCCTGCAGCCGGTACTCGAAGATATCGGCCCCGAATACGAAGAAGCCGCCCACACCCTCGGCGCCAGCAGCCGCCAGGCGTTCTGGCATGTGGTGCTGCCACAGCTGCGACCCGCACTGATTACCGGCACCTCACTGGCCTTTATCCGCAGCCTCGGCGAATTCGGCGCCATCATTTTCATTGCCGGCAACATTCCGTTCGAAACGGAAGTGACCTCGCTGATGATTTATGTGCGCATCCAGGAATACGACACGCCTGCGGCCACGGCCATTGCCTCGGTGGTGCTGCTGGCTTCGCTGGTGCTGCTGTTCGTGGTGCAGCTGTGGCAAGGGCGTTTCCTGAAACGGATACGGGGAGGCTGAGCCATGCAGACACCCCGCAACCTGGCCCAATGGGCCCTGATCCTGCTGGCCGCCGCGCTGACCATCATGCTGATGGTGCTGCCGTTGGTGCTGATCTTCAGCAAGGCACTGGGTGCGGGCTGGGAACTGGTGGCCCACAACCTGGCCGACACCGACATGCGCCATGCCATCCGGCTGACCTTGCTGGCGGCCGTCATCACCGTGCCGGTCAATCTGGTGTTCGGCATCCTGCTCGCCTGGTGCGTCACCCGCTACGAATTCCGCGGGCGCAAGCTGCTCACCACCTTTATCGATATTCCGTTTGCCATGTCGCCGGTGGTGGCGGGCCTGTGCTATCTCATTGTCTACAGCATCGAGAGTCGCTTCGGTGGCTGGCTCTACGATCAGGGTATCCAGTTGATGTTCGCCTGGCCGGGCATTGTCATGGTCACCATCTTCGTGACCTGCCCCTATGTGGCCCGCGTGCTGATTCCGCTGATGGAGAGCCAGGGCAGCGAGGAAGAAGAAGCCGCGCTGCTGCTGGGCGCCAGTGGCTGGCAGACCTTCCGCCATGTCACCCTGCCGAACATCAAATGGGCGCTGCTCTACGGTGTGGTGATTACCAATGCCCGGGCGGTGGGGGAATTCGGTGCCGTCTCGGTGGTGTCCGGCGCCATCCGGGGGCAAACGCTCACCCTGCCGCTGCATGTGGAGCTGTTGCACCAGGACTACAACACCGTGGGCGCCTTTACCGCCGCCGGGCTGCTGGCCCTGCTGGCGCTGGTCACACTGGTGCTGAAATCCGTTATGGAATGGCGCCAACGCCGCCTGCTGGCGGACACCGATACGCTTTCACGACCTGAACAGGCCTGATCCCATGAGCATTACCCTCGACAAGATCAGTAAATCCTTCGGCAGCTATCAGGCGCTGTCATCGATTTCCCTGGACCTCACGGGTGGCGAGCTGGTGGGCCTGCTGGGGCCGTCCGGTTCCGGCAAAACGACGCTGCTGCGTATTATCGCCGGGCTGGAAAAAGCCGACAGCGGCCACGTGCTGTTCGATGGCCGCGATGTCACCGGCCTGCCCGTGCAGCAGCGCAAGGTCGGTTTTGTGTTCCAGCAGTACGCATTGTTCCGGCACATGACGGTGGCCGACAACGTCGGCTTCGGCCTGCGCATGCTGCCGCGCGCCCAACGCCCCGGCCGGAACCAGCGCGACGCGCGCATCCGTGAACTGCTGGAACTGGTGCAACTGGAGCACCTGGCCCGGCGCTACCCGGCGCAGCTCTCCGGCGGTCAGCGTCAGCGCGTGGCGCTGGCCCGGGCACTGGCGGTCAACCCGTCCGTGCTGCTGCTGGATGAGCCCTTCGGGGCTCTGGACGCCAAGGTACGCAAGGAACTGCGCCGCTGGCTGCGGCGCCTGCATGAACAGATTCCGGTGACCAGCGTCTTCGTGACCCACGATCAGGAAGAGGCCATGGAGGTGTCTGATCAGGTGGTGGTGATGAGTCAGGGCCAGGTGGAGCAGATCGGCCCGCCCCGCACCGTCTATGAAGAACCGGCCAGCCGCTTCGTGTTCGACTTCCTCGGCCACATCAATGCCCTCTCCGGCACCTGCAATGGCCCGCGCTGGGAAAACGGCCAGGCCTGGCTGAACCTGCCCCCGGGGCTGGGGTGCCCGGCGGGCAACCTGACCCTGTACCTGCGCCCGCACGAGGCCACCCTGGCTCATCGGCCCAGTGCCGAGGCACACCTTCCGGTGGAGGTGGAGGAGGTCAGCGTATTTGGTGCAACGGTAAAAGTGGAGCTGGCGCCCACAGGATGGCAGGCCGATGCACTGGAAGTGGAGCTGCCGCGCGATGACTATCTGGCCCTGCAGGTGCAGCGTCGGCAGCCGTTCTACCTGCTGCCCACACGTTTGCAGTCGATCACCGCCGATGGCGGCCTCGGCCCGGTCATCGAACCCGGACCGCCGTAACCGCAGGCCGGACCGAGGCGGCAGAATGTCGGACAAGCACTGCGGCGGGCTTCCGGCGGCCGGTGGTTGGCGGTATCCTGCACTCAATATCACTATCCCAGGGGTCTGAGACACCGTCTTGAGTACCGAAGTCGCATCGCGCAAGCTCGCCCTCGAGCCTTACGATTCCCGTCGCCTGGCCAACCTCTGTGGCCGGCTGGACGAAAACATCCAGCATATTTCCCGACGTCTCGGCATCGACATCTTCAACCGTGGCAACGAGTTTACCTTTTCCGGTGACCTGGCTGCGGTGGAGGCGGCGTCGAACGTGGTCAGCATGTTGTATGACCAGGCCGGGGAAGGTCAGGACATCACTCCGGAACTGGTGCATCTGCATCTGCAGGGCACCGGCATGGCCGAAGACAACACCGTCGAGTTCCCCACCGATGAACTGGTGATTCGCACCCGGCGTGTCCGCGTGCGCCCGCGCGGCGCCCACCAGAAAGACTATGTGCGCAGCGTGCGCCGCCACGACATCAATTTCGGTATCGGCCCGGCGGGCACCGGCAAGACCTGGCTGGCCGTGGCCTGCGCCGTGGAGTCGCTGGAACGCGGTGAAGTGCAGCGCATCATGCTGGTGCGACCGGCGGTGGAAGCTGGCGAGAAACTCGGCTTCCTGCCCGGCGACCTGGCCGAAAAGATCGACCCCTATCTGCGCCCCCTGTACGACGCCCTGTATGAAATGCTCGGCTTCGAACAGGTCACCAAGCTGATGGAGCGCAACATCATTGAAGTGGCGCCACTGGCCTATATGCGCGGCCGCACACTGAACGGCAGCTTCATCATTCTGGACGAAAGCCAGAACACCACCATGGAACAGATGAAGATGTTCCTGACCCGCATGGGCTTCGGTTCCAAAGCGGTAATCACCGGCGACATGACCCAGGTGGATCTGCCGCGCCATCAACGCTCCGGCCTGGTCCATGCGCTGGACGTGCTCGACGGCGAAAAGGACATCGGCATCACCCGTTTCGACAGCCGCGATGTGGTGCGCCACCCGTTGGTCCAGCGCATTGTGGAAGCCTACGAACGCCATGAACGCGACAACACACCCGAGCGTTGAGATACAGCGCGCCGTGACCGGCGACGGCCTGTGCGGTGCCGACCTGCCCGATGACGCGCAGCTGAACGCCTGGGCCCGGGCCGCTGCCACCGGCGCAGGCGGTGCGCTGGGAGAACTGACCCTGCGCCTGATCGACGCCGACGAAAGCCAGGCCCTGAATCTGGCCTACCGGGGCAAGGACAGCCCGACAAACGTGCTGTCGTTCCCCTTCGAGATGCCGGACGGTCTGGATCTGCCCGGCGACGAACTGATTCTGGGCGACATCGCCCTGTGTGCCGAGGTTATTGCCCGGGAAGCCACCGAGCAGGGCAAACCGGCAGCCCATCACTGGGCACATATGGTCGTGCACGGCATGCTGCACCTGCTGGGCTATGACCACGTGGCGGACGACGATGCCGCCGACATGGAAGCACTGGAAGTGACCATTCTGGCCGGGCTGGGTATCCCTGATCCCTACCAGCCGGTATCCTCACCGACCCCGATGAACCTGGAGTAATCATGCCGGAAGATCATTCCGACACCCCTGGCCGAAGTTGGCTCGACCGGATCACGCAATTCTTTTCCGGCGAGCCTGAGAACCGGGAAGCCCTGATCGAGAAGATGCGCGATCTGCGCGATCGCGACATCATCGATGTGGACACGCTTGGCATCATCGAAGGTGCCCTGCAGGTGGCCGAAATGCAGGTGCGGGAGATCATGATTCCCCGCGCCCAGATGATCTCGATTCGCGCCAATACCCCGCCGAAGGATTTTCTCCCGGTCATCATCGACTGTGCCCATTCCCGTTTCCCGGTACTGGGAGACGATCCGGACGAGGTCATCGGCGTCCTGCTGGCCAAGGACCTGCTGCCTCTGGTGCTGGACCCGGCCCGCATGGACCGCTTCAACATCAAGGACCATATCCGCCAGGCGTTCATCATTCCCGAATCCAAACGACTGGACTCGTTGCTGCGGGATTTCCGCAACAACCGTAACCATATGGCCATCGTCGTGAACGAGTACGGCGGCGTCGCCGGGCTGGTCACCATTGAGGACGTGCTGGAGCAGATTGTCGGCGAGATCGAGGACGAAACCGATGTCGAAGATGACGATTACCTGATCAAGGACCTCGACAACAGCGAGTACACCGTCAAGGCCCTGATTCCCATCGAAGACTTCAACGAGCACTTCGGCAGCACCTTCAGTGATGAAGAATTTGACACCGTCGGCGGTCTGGTCATGCAGGAATTTGGCAGACTGCCAGAACGGAACGAATCCGTGCTTCTCGGCGGCTTCCGGTTTACTGTACTGAATGCCGACGCGCGCACCATCCGCCTGTTGCGGGTGACGCCCGAGGAACAAGAAACAATCCCGGCAGAAGACGGCTGAATGACCGACTTCCTGCCGGTGGGCCCTGAACGGGGTCGCTCTGGGGGAAGTCATCATGATTGCGTTACCGGAACGCCATACCGGCCCGGCATCCCTGCCGTGGCTCTGCTATCTCTGGCTGCTGGTCAGCCTTGTCCTGCTGCTCACCTGGCAGCGCGACCAGCCCGCTCACCTGGATCAGCTGCATAAAGACTATGTCGGCAGCGGCCTGCTCGACGCAGAGCTGCCGGTGTACGCGTCCTGGCTGCGCCTGAACGGTGATATCCGCAGGGCCTATGATCTGGAACAGGCGCGCGCTGCGGGTGACACGCGCATCGTGTTTGACCGCATGGCGTTCGATCCCGCCTTCGATGCGATGCTCGACGAAGACACCAGTCGCTACTGGAGCACCGAAGAAAAACGCCGCTGGCGCGAGTACAAGGCGGCCTTCCTCAACCTGGCCGCCACCCTGCCCCGCGAACAGGCCGGCCTGAACCCGGCACAACCCCGCCCGGCCAGCTTCCTGACCCTGCATCTGCTCAGCCCTGACTATTTGTTGTGGCTGGTCTGCGCCCTGGCCCTGCTGTTCCCGGCCTGGGCCCTGGAAGGCTCCCTGGGTCGCCGCCGCATGCTGGTCCTGTGGCCCGCCGCCGGGATACTGGCCGCGTTGCTCACCGCCCTGCTGCTGCGCCCGGATCACACCATGGTGGCGGGCGGCCAGATTCTCGTCTCCGCCGCCATCGGCCTGTATCTGGGCTATTTTGGCCTGCGCCGTGTGCCGGTGCTGATGCCCGGAAAATCTCCCGCCAGCGCCACTCGTCAGTGGCCCGCTGCGGTCTTCGCCCTGCCCTGGCTGCTGGTGCCCGCCGCGACGGTGGCCAGCGGGCAACACTGGATCGGCCCGCTGACCGGCCTGGCAAGTGGGCTGCTGCTGGTGCAACTGGTGCGCCTCCCCGGCCTGGACGCCCTGCCCGGCGCGACCGAACAGGGTGATCCGGCCGCCAGCCTGCCTGCTGACGTCAACGAGGCCCTGACGCTGGGCTGGGAGGCGCTGGGCAGGCTCGCCCTCGCCGACGCCCGCCAGCAATTCACCCGGGCACTGACGCACACCGGGACCGACGCTGAAGACGACAGCCCGCCTTCCGCCGCCCTGACCCGCGCCCGATTCGATGCCCTGAGCGGCCTGTTCCAACTCGACAAACTGAACGCCGACGGCCCGCCCGACACCGCCTGCGAGCTACTGAGCCTGACCGTGGACGACAGCGACCAGCGCCGCCAGCAACATCGTTACTGGCGCGAGGCCCGTGAGGCATGGGGCGACGCCCTGACTCTGCCCGCACCCGCTGCCCGCCAACTCGCCGCCCGTTTCGCCGCCATTGATGCCGTGAGCGACGCCGAAGCGCTGTTGTCGGGACTACCAGAACCGGAAGACGAACAGGACAGCGCCGCCCACCAACAGGCCCTGCGCGCCCTCGCCGATGCCTTCACCGCACGCGGGCAGCTCAGCAAGGCCAAGGCTTATAGCGCTGCAGGCTGACCGCTGGGTGCTCCGTAGTGCGGCCTCGGGGAGGGGTAAGCCCTTCCAGAAGCCGCCGTGAACCCATCCATGGGGGCTTGCGTTCGGCATCCTGCCTCACACACTTCTGGAAGGGCTTACCCCTCCCCGAGTCCTTGGTTCAGTGCCAACGACACGAACGCCACTTCGTAGCTAGTCGCCAGAACGAGACCCTTAGTTGGCTGGAAGTTTTTAAGCGGGCTGCGCGTGACGGCCCTCGGGGGGCGGGTAAAGGGTTTCTGGACCTTCGAGAGGCATGGATGCCGAACGAGAGCCTACATGGATGTATTCACGGCGTGTCCAGAAACCCTTTACCCGCCCCCCGAGGGCCATAACCACCCAACGAAACAGCATGGAAAATAAACAGAATCAGGAAACCCCACCCAGCCCAAGCTCAGCCCGACACGCCTGCACCTGCTCCCGCTGCTGCGGCAACCGAAAACGACTCTCGACATACTTGAGGAAAGATTCCGCCTTGGCAGGCAGATCAAGATCCGCCGCCAGCACGCGCGCCAGCAGCAGATAAGCGTCCGCCAATCCCGGCCAGTCCGGCGCCCGCTTGTGCAGATCCTGCAGCATCCACAGCGCCCCCTTGGCATCGCCCGCCGCACGCAGCGCACTGGCCACCGTCGCGCACAGATGCGGATCCTCCGGCCGGAAACGGCTGTCCAGCTCACGCAACGTGTTCATCATGCCCGGCAAGCGCTGCGTCTCGCCCGCCTTGATAGCGGCCGCCAGCCACTCCTCCGCCTGGGCCAGCACCTCGTCATGGCGCCCCATGGCCATGAGCAGGCGGTGCAGATCGTCGTTCAGTGGCCACGACGTCGGCTGTTTGTCCAGGCGGCTGCGCAGACTGGCCAGGACCTTCTCGTAGCGCCCTTCGCACAGCAATACGCGCTGACGCCGCAGCGTCTCGTCCTGGCGCGCCTTCAGGCGCCACTCGCGTTGCTGACGGCTGCGGGTGGGCAACTCCAGCAGATCCTGCCATTGCGCCGCCAGGCATCCGGCGAGCGCCGTCAGGCCCAGCCAGGTCAGCCCCCAAAGCGCGACCAGCGCTGGCCCGGCGAGCCAGGGCGGCAACAGGTCCGCGAGCATCCAGCCCAGTGCCAGCGTCAGTGCCGCGCCACCCAGCACGGTCAGCCAGGCCATCAGGGCCTGTGACCCGGGCACCAGCAGCGGCCGCAACACACCGCTGAAGGCGCGCCCGGCATGGCCACCCCGCAACAACTCGATCAGGACCGGCATGATGATCAGCAGGCCCACACCGATCACGGCCAGTGCAGGCAGAAAGGCGGCAGACCCCAACCAGACCCCCAGCCCCACAGGTGCCGCCAGCAGCGGCCAGGCCAGCAGGGCATGCACGAAGGCCAGGGACCATTCCGGATTGTCTTTCAATGCGGACCACGGCAAGGGCGCGTAACGCCCTTCTGCCAGCGCCTTCAGCCGCTGGGCCCCGTAATGCACCAGGCCCAGGGACAGGAGCGCCACCAGCGGCCAGAACAGCGGCTCACCGGCAACCAACGCCGCCACCAGTAGCGGCGGCAACAGCCAGGCCAGCGCCTGTGGCTGTACCGCCTGGCGCAGGCACCAGGGCAGCAACTGCCAGGCCGGCATCGGCGCCAGCGCTGAAGGCAAGGCTTCGAGCGGTTTGTTGGTCAGCAAACTGCGCGCACCGCTGCCGGGTTCGCCCGCCACGCAATCGTCGCAGAAATGAATACCGTCACGCGGGCAATACCAGTAAGCCCGCACCCCTGGATGGTACTTGCAAACCTGTTTCATTATGATCCCCCCCAAACCGACTATAACAGCGAAGCTGTCCTGATGCTGATGCGAAGTCTTGCCCTGGTCGCCGGGTTGCTCTACCCCCTCGCCTTTTCGCCTTTCGAATTCTGGCCCCTGATGCTGGTGAGCATTGCGCTGGCCTGGTACACCCTGCAGGGGGCCCGTGTGCGCGAGGCCCTGCTGCGTGGCTGGCTCTATGGCGTCGGGCTGTTTGGTTACGGCGTCTCCTGGGTGCATGTAAGCATGCATGACTACGGCCACACCCCGATGTGGCTGGCGGTCCCCATGACCGCCCTGTTCGCCGCCTTCCTGGCGCTGTTCCCCGCCATATTGTTTGCGCTGACCGCACGCCTGGGCAAGGCCCCGGCCACCTTGTTGTTCGCCGGGCTGTGGGTGTTGCTGGACGCCCTGCGTGGCTGGCTGATGACCGGCTTCCCGTGGCTGTACGCCGGTTATGCCATGATCGACACACCGCTGTCAGGACTGGCGCCGCTGGGCGGCATCTGGCTGCTGACCCTCGGCACGGTGCTCAGTGGCGTGGCCCTGGGCACCCTGGCGCTGTACCGGCGCCACGGGCTGCGCCCGCTGTGGGCGCCCGGTCTGCTGGCGCTGGTGGCCTGGGGCGTCGGTCTGGCAACAGACCCGGGGCGCTTTGTCACGCCCGCGGGCGAGGCACAGTCGGTGGCCATGCCGCAAGGCAACATTCCCCAGGACCTGCGCTGGCAACTGAGCATGCGCCACGCCACCCGTGACATCTATGCCGACCTGAGCGCACGCATACCGCCGGATCATCTGGTGATCTGGCCAGAATCTGCCCTGACGGAATTCCGCGACAGTGCCGCAGACTTTCTTGGCGAACAGGGGGCCTTGCTGGCAGAGCGGGGCGGCGCGCTGATCACCGGCATTCCCATGCGTGAGCCGGGCGGCCCCACGGGCATGCGCTACTTCAACAGCATTGCGGTGATCGACGGTGGCGAGGGCACCTATCACAAGCAGAAGCTGGTGCCCTTCGGTGAGTATGTGCCGCTGGAATCCCTGCTGCGCGGCATAATTCCTTTCTTTGACCTGCCCATGTCCAGCTTCACCCGTGGCCATCCGGATCAGCCCAATCTGCTGGCCAGGGGTCAGGTCATCTCCCCCTTCATTTGCTATGAAGTGCTCTATCCGGAGCTGGTGGCGCGCCGGGCCCGGGACAGCAATGTGCTGATTACGGTGAGCAACGATGCCTGGTTCGGCACCTCTGCCGGGCCGCATCAGCATTTCCAGATGGCGCGCCTGCGGGCGCTGGAAACCGGGCGCTGGCTGCTGCGCTCAACCAACAACGGCATTACCGCCATCGTCGATCCACAAGGTCAGGTGCGCGAGCGATTGCCGCAATTCGAGCGTGATCTGCTGTTGGGCGGTTATGTGCCGATGACGGGCAGCACGCCCTATATGCGCACGGGGGGCTGGCCGGTGTGGCTGCTGGCGGCACTGCTGTGCCTGCCCGGACTGCGGCGCGGACGAGCTAGCGCAAGTACCTGAAGTGGTACCAGAGGATCGCCAGCCACTCGTAATAGATCTCGGGCAACACCGACAGTGAGCCTGCCGAAGGCATCCATTCCGGCGACGGCAAGCGGCTGGCCGCCAGGGGGACCACCTGAATGCCATGGTGCTGGAAGCACAGCGTGGCCCGGCACAGGTGCGGCCGGTCAGAGACCAGCACGATGCGCTGCACGCCCCGCTGTTGCAGAAAACGGGCAGAGAAGGCCGCATTCTCCCAGGTATTGCGGCTGTCGGTTTCCAGCCAGGGCACCGCGCCAGGCCATTGGCCATGCAACGCCGCGGCCATCAGGGTCGCTTCCGCGGGCGCGCCCTCTGCACGCTTGCCGCCGCCACTGATCAGCAGCGGCAGCTGCATTTCTTCCGCCACATGCATGGCCATGTTGACCCGCCGCAGCCCGGCGGCGGGCACCTGGTACTGGCCATCGCGCTTGCTCAGCCCCGCCCCCAGCACCACCACCGCCTGCGGCCCCTCACGGAAATCCGCCTGCGGCATGGGAGGCAGGAAGCGGCGCACCACCCCGGGCAGGGTGGCCAGCACGAACAGCAAGGCAAAGAAGCTCATGGTCCCCACGGGGCCCATCCGGTGTCACGGCTGTCTGACTGCTGTGCGCTCATGTATCCTATGTTCTTCTTTTTGCATATCACCACCACCAGGATTCGACGAGCCCCGATGGAAGCACAGTATCGTCCCGACACGATTGAGCGGGAAGCCCAGCAGTACTGGGAAAAAAACCGGACCTTCAAGGTAACCGAGGATACCCGCCGGGAAAAGTTCTATTGCCTGAGCATGTTCCCCTACCCCAGCGGCCGCCTGCACATGGGCCACGTGCGCAACTATACCCTGGGCGATGTCGTCAGCCGCTACCAGCGCATGCAGGGCAAAAACGTGATGCAGCCCATGGGCTGGGATGCCTTCGGCCTGCCCGCCGAGAACGCCGCCCTCAAGCATGGCGTGCCGCCGGCCAAGTGGACCTACGAGAACATCGCGTACATGAAAGGCCAGTTGCAGCAACTGGGCTTCGGCTACGACTGGGACCGTGAACTGGCCACCTGCCGCCCGGAATACTACCGCTGGGAACAGTGGTTTTTCACGCAGCTGTTCGAGAAGGGCCTGGTGTACCGCAAGATGGCCACAGTGAACTGGGACCCGGTGGACCAGACCGTGCTGGCCAACGAACAGGTCATTGATGGCCGGGGCTGGCGCTCCGGTGCCCTGGTGGAGCAGAAAGACATTCCCCAGTGGTTCATCAAGATCACCGACTATGCGGAAGAACTGCTCAACGACCTGGACCAGCTGGACGGCTGGCCGGAACAGGTCAAGACCATGCAGCGCAACTGGATTGGCCGCTCCGAAGGCGTGGAGATGGATTTCGATGTGCCCGGCAACGCGCCGGTGCGCGTCTACACCACGCGCCCGGACACCCTGATGGGGGTCAGCTATGTGGCCGTGGCCGCCGGTCACCCGCTGGCGAAACAGGCCGCCGCGCAACGCGCCGACGTGGCCGCCTTTATCGAGGAATGCCAGCACAGCAAGGTGGCGGAAGCCGAACTGGCCACTATGGAAAAACGCGGCGTCGATACCGGCCTGCGCGCCCTGCACCCGATCACCGGCGAGGAAGTACCGGTGTGGGTCGCCAATTTCGTGCTCATGGGTTATGGCA
Organism: Isoalcanivorax indicus; assembly: GCF_003259185.1. Classification (NCBI taxonomy): domain Bacteria; kingdom Pseudomonadati; phylum Pseudomonadota; class Gammaproteobacteria; order Oceanospirillales; family Alcanivoracaceae; genus Isoalcanivorax; species Isoalcanivorax indicus. The sequence goes on along the minus strand of NZ_QGMP01000001.1, from coordinate 685,826 downwards.
CTGGCGCCGTCATGGCGGTACCCGGGCATGACCAGCGTGACTGGGAATTTGCCCGCAAGTATGGCCTGCCGATTCGCCAGGTGATTGCCGCCAGCGATAACAGCCCGGTGGACATGGAGGCCGGCGCCTTTACCGACCACGGCGTGCTGGTGAACTCCGGCGACTTCGACGGCCTGTCGTCTGCCGACGCCTTCAACGCCATTGCCGACAAGCTCGCGGCACTGGGCAAGGGCGAGCGCAAGGTCAACTACCGCCTGCGCGACTGGGGCGTATCGCGCCAGCGTTACTGGGGCGCGCCCATCCCGATGCTGAATCTGGAAAACGGTGACACGGTACCCGCCCCCGCCGACAGCCTGCCAGTACGCCTGCCCGAAGAGGTGGTCATGGACGGCGTCACCAGCCCGATCAAATCCGATCCGGCCTGGGCAAACACCGAATTCAACGGCCAGCCCGCGCTGCGCGAAACCGATACCTTCGACACCTTCATGGAATCGAGCTGGTACTACGCGCGCTATTGCTGCCCGAACAATGACCAGACGATGCTCGACCCGGAGGCGGCCAACTACTGGTTGCCGGTGGACCAGTATATCGGCGGCATCGAACACGCCATTTTGCATCTGCTGTATTCGCGCTTTTTCCACAAGCTGCTGCGCGATGCCGGACTGGTGGCCTCCGACGAACCCTTCAAGCGGCTGCTGTGCCAGGGCATGGTGCTGAAAGACGGCGCCAAGATGTCCAAGTCCAAGGGCAACACCGTGGACCCGCAGGAGATGATCCAGCAGTACGGCGCCGATACCGTGCGTCTGTTCATGATGTTCGCCGCACCACCGGAACAGTCGCTGGAATGGAATGACGCCGGGGTGGAAGGTGCGCATCGTTTCCTCAAGCGCCTCTGGCGTCTGGCTCAGGAACATCAGGTCACCGATGCCCGCCCGGATATCGAAAACCTGAGTGCGGCGGCCCGTGACCTGCGCCGCAAGACCCATGAGACCATTGCCAAGGTCAGTGATGATTACGGCCGTCGCCAGACCTTCAATACCGCCATTGCGGCGGTAATGGAACTGAGCAACGACATGGGACGCTTTACGGTGGACAGTGACAACGACCGCGCCGTGATGCAGGAATCCCTGGAAGCCGCCGTGTTGCTGCTGGCGCCGATCGTGCCGCATATCTGCCACGCATTGTGGCAGGCACTGGGGCATGACGAAGCGGTGGTGGACGCTGCCTGGCCGCGCCATGATGAAAGCGCACTGGTGAAAGACACCATCGAACTGGTGGTGCAGGTCAACGGCAAGGTACGCGCCCGTATTGACGCCCCGGCAGAGGCCGACAAGGCCACCCTGGAAGCCATGGCCAGAAGCGCGCCCAACGCCCAGCGCTTCCTGGAAGGCATGACCATCCGCAAGGTAATCGTGGTGCCCGGCAAGCTGGTCAATATCGTGGTGAGTCCGTGATGCGCCTGCTGCTGGTGATCGCCGCCACCCTGCTGCTGGCCGCTTGCGGCTGGCAGTTGCGCGGCACGCCGCAATACCTGGCCCTGGAAAGCCTGACGCTGGACGGCCCCAGCTATGAACTGCGTCGGCGGCTCGAGCTGGCGCTGGAAGAAAGCGGTGTGGCCGTGCACGGAGATTCCGAGCGCCGCCTGGCGATTCTCAATGAACGCTGGGACCGGCGAACGGTGGCAGTGGATGCCCAGGGCCGCGCGGCCGAAATCGAACTGCGCTACGGCTTCAACTGGCAACTGCGCTCCCGTAACGGCGAAACCCGGACACCGAGCCGACGTATCAACCTGGTGCGCAATTTCAACTTTGATGCCGCCAACGCCACGGCCGCCAGTGACGAAGAACGCGCCACCCGCCAGGAGATGTTCGAGGATGCCACCTGGCAACTGTTGCGGCAGCTGGATGCCGTCAGCGGCCAGTTGATCGACCATGATCTGCTGGACACCAATGCCCTGCCCAATGGCGACCGGGGCGCGGCCCCGCGCCCGGACAGCACGCCGCAGGCCGGGGACGCGCTCTGATGCAACTGAAGCCGGAACAGCTCAAACGCCATCTGGATCAGGCGTTGCTGCCGGTTTATCTGGTGGCAGGGGACGAGCCGTTCCAGCAGGGCGAATGCGCTGATCTGATCCGCCGCACCGCCCGTGGTCGAGGCTACGAAGAGCGCCACCTGTTCAGCAGTGACACCGGCATCGACTGGCCCGGTGTCTACAGCGAAGCACAGAGCATGAGCCTGTTTGGTGGCCAACGCCTGATCGAAATCCGCTTTGGCGAAAAACGCCCGGACAAGGCCGCCAGCGAAATCCTGGTGCAATTGTGCAAGACCCCCGCCCCCGACACCCTGCTGCTGCTGACGGCATCGAAGCTGGACCGGCGCAAGGACATGAACAGCCAATGGGTCAAGGCCGTCACCGGTGTCGGGGCGTTGCTGGAAATCTGGCCCGTACCGGCCGCACAGTTGCCGCGCTGGGTCGAGGGCCGCCTGCGCCAGGCTGGCCTGAGCGCCACGCCGGATGCGCTGGCGCTGTTGTGCGAGCGTAGCGAAGGCAACCTGCTGGCCTGCGCCCAGGAAATCGACAAACTGGCGCTGCTGTTTCCCGGCGCCACGGTGGAGCCCGGACAGATACAGGAAGCGGTCGGCAACAGCAGCCGCTTCAGCCCGTTCGATCTGGGCGATGCCATTACCGCCGGCGACCTGCCGCGGGCGCTGCGTATTCTCGACACGCTGCATACCGAAGGCGTCGAAGCGCCGGTGATCCTGTGGGCCCTGACGCGCGATGTCCGCGCGCTCGCCGCCATGACCGCAGGGCAGGACCCGGGCCGCATGCCGCCGCAGCGGATTCGCCAGCTGGAGGGCCTGGCGCGCAAGCTGGGCGCAGACAGTCTGCATCGCGGGCTGGCCGAGGCGGCCCTGGCAGACCAGACCCTGAAAGGGATGGTGCCCGGAGACCCCTGGCTGCACCTGGCCAATCTGGTCATGCGCCTGTGCGGGCGCCCCCTCGGTCCCGTTTAACAGGCAGAGGCCGGCCTGGTGCGATTGGCCCCGTCGGCCTGCTGCGAGGCCGTGCGTCACTGGCACGGGGCTGCTACCCTTTCGGGACTTTCCACTGCCCGGCTCTCATAACCATGAGCAACGATTCGCAGAACTCGCCTGATACCTCTTCCATCAGTTTCACAGCGCTGTATACCGGCCATGTCTGGGCCGCCAACGGTTTGTCCGCGCCCAGCTTCCACACGCGCATGGGCAGCGTCTATTACCATGCGCTGGCGCCGTTCGAATATATCGGTGGCAAGATTGCCGGCGGCAATATCCGCACCTTCCTGTTGCAGCGTCATCATCTGATCGATCACCTGGTCACGCGTGCCATCGAGGATGAGGGCGTCACGCAGGTGCTGGAAATTGCCTGCGGGTTGTCGCCGCGCGGTTGCCGTTTCACGGCAAAATATCCGCAGTTGAAATATATCGAGGCTGACCTGCCGGGCATGGCGGATCGCAAGCAGAAGCTGCTGGCGCAGGCGGATGCTCTGAGCCCTTTGCATCAGGCGGTGGCGCTGAATGCGTTTACCACAGAAGGCCCCGAGTCGCTGGAGTCGGTCATCCGTGAATCGTTTGATGCAGACAAGCCATTACTGGTGATCACCGAGGGGCTGGTCAACTACTTCGATCTGGAAAGCATCAACCATTTCTGGGTCCGTTTGCGGGCGGCGCTGGCCGCCAACGGTGGCGGCATGTACCTGACCGACAACTATCCGCTGCTGCACGATCATCCGTTCTATCGCACCATGAAGGTGTTGCGGGGCATGCTGGGTACGGTATCGCGCAGCCGGGTAAGTTTTCATTTTGGCAGCGATGCCGAAGCACAGGCGCATTTTGAAGCGCAGGGGTTTGCGCCGGTGACGGTGCATAACCCGAAGGACTACTACGATCTGTTGCCGATGCCGCGTTCGCGGGGCAATCCGTTTGTGCGGGTCATCGAAGGGCGGGTGTAGGAAGGACGGTGGTATGGCCACTCGGGGAGCGGCAACGCTCTCCGGGACACGCCGTGAACCCATCCATGGGGGCTTGCGTTCGGCATCCTGCCTCTCGACAGTCCTGGAGAGCGTTGCCGCTCCCCGAGTGACCGTCCAGCACTGTCCTTGTAGGTCGCTATCCGTAAATCTTGTGGACTTTAGCCGGCTCGCCTTTCGGTTCGATAAAGTAGCTGCGGTCCTGCAGCAATTCCGAGAAACGTTCTGCCTGGGCGATGTTGCCGTGCTTGAACAGGCAACGCAGGTAACCGTTGTCGTCGTAATCGAACACCAGCAGCTCCAGTTGCAGATCCGGTGACGCCAGATGCAGGGTGCAATCACGGGCGTGCTCGGCAGTGGAGAAACCGGGACGTTCGAGTTTCAGCAGGCAGCCAAAGAAGTTGATATCCACCACCTTGACGTCCTGATCGAAACGGAACTGGTCGCCGATGCGGGATTCGCTGGTGACGCGGCCACGACTGTTGCAGGGCAGCAGGCGTTCGCTGCGGCGCCGCTCCAGCTGGTCGTAGGTGCCGCGCGGCAATACGTCCACGCCGTCGACCTTTTCCAGGGAGTCACCGCGCAGGAAGCTGGAAAACAGCTCCAGCGACACTTCGCGTTTTTCCAGCTGCGGCAGGTGGTCGGCGCCCTTGATCAGGGCGAAGGTGGCATTCGGGCATTTGCTGGCGAAATGGGCGTTTTCCCACGGCAGGGTAAAGCTGTCGTATTCGCCGGTGGTCACCAGGGTTTCGCACTCCGGGTAGCCGAGCAGGCCTTCCACGGTCAGCAGGCGGCGGCCATTGATCTTGTAACGCTCGCGCTCGTTCTCGCTCAGCGCTTTCATCTGCCGGTAGAACAGGCGGCGGGCGGTGGGCGTGATGCCGGTTTCCTTGATGCGGTGATAGTTCACCAGATACAGGACCACGGCCTGGGAGAATTCATCCATGCGCCCTTCATCCAGCACGCGCACGGATTCTTCCACCAGCATGCGCCAGCTCTTGCGCGGCCGTACCACGATGCCCGCCACGATCATCTTGCCGGTCAGGGTGGGATACTTGTAGGCAAAGGTGCTGGCGATGGCCGACCCCAGCGACAGGCCCATCAGGTGTACCGTTTCCAGCCCCATGTGCGCGACAAATTCATGCAGCAGGTCGGCCAGATCTTCCATGCCCAGTTGCGGGGCCACCTGGTCGTTGCTGCCCAGCGAGGGCAGATCCACCAGGATCACGGGGAAATCTTCGTAGATGCGCTCGACGCAATACTTGTACGAGGTGAAATTCTGGAAGGCACCGCCAATGACCACCAGCGGCGGCTTGTGCGCATTCTCGGGGCTGGCAAACGGCAGATAGTCTACACGCCACTGACCCACCCAGAAGTGCCGCGGCACGGCCTTGATGGCCTGCCGGTTGTATTCCTGATAATCGATGAGCATTGTTCGGGCCTCCGGTACTGGCCACCTTGTTGTTATGGTTTTTGTCGTTGTTGTTCTTCTGTGCCCCCGGCCCGCCCCCTGTCGGTGACAGTGCATAGTGGCAAGATGCCATTCTGTGGTATTTCCGGGGACAGGTAAACCACCGGGTGACGAGCGCGCGGTGTCCGCCACCAGACAGTACCGCTATACTGTGTGTCCGCTTGACCAGCCACTCTGGAGCACCATGAACATAGAGCAGTACATGCAGGACCTGGGCCAGCGCGCCCGGGCCGCATCGCGCCTGATGGCGCGGGCTGACGCCGGCGCCAAGAATGCGGCCCTGCTGGGGATCGCAGCGGCCCTGCGCGAGCAGCGCGAGGCCATTCTGGCCGCCAACCGGGAAGACATGGCCGCCGGCCGCGAGAACGGCCTGGACGCGGCCTTGCTGGACCGTCTGGAACTGACCCCGGCGCGCTTCGAGGCCATGATCGAAGGCCTGTCCCAGGTCGCGGCCCTGCCGGACCCGGTGGGCGGCATCACCGATCTGAACTATCGCCCGACAGGCATCCAGGTGGGTCGCATGCGCGTGCCCCTGGGGGTCATCGGCATCATCTATGAGTCGCGCCCGAACGTGACCATCGACGCGGCGGCGCTGTGCCTGAAATCCGGCAATGCGGCCATCCTGCGCGGCGGCTCCGAGGCGATTCGGGCCAATCAGGCCATTGCCGCCTGCGTGCGCGCCGGGCTGGCCTCAGCCGGGTTGCCGGAAGATGCCGTGCAGGTGATCGAGACCACCGACCGCGCGGCCGTGGGCGAGCTGATTACCCACCCCGAATACGTGGACGTGATCGTGCCGCGTGGCGGCAAGGGCCTGATCGAGCGTATCAGCCGGGATGCCCGGGTGCCGGTGATCAAGCATCTGGACGGCAACTGCCACGTCTACATCGACGACCAGGCTGACGAGGACAAGGCCCTGCGCGTGGCGATCAACGCCAAGACGCACCGCTACGGCACCTGCAACACCATGGAAACCCTGCTGGTAGCCGAAGGCATTGCCGAACGCATCCTGCCGCCCCTGGCGGCCGCCTACGCCGAGGCTGGCGTGGAACTGCGCGGCTGCGAGCGTGCCCGCGCCCTCATCAGCGACATGAAGCAGGCCGTGGACGCCGACTGGTATGAGGAGTATCTGGCCCCGGTGCTGGCCGTGAAAGTGGTCAGCGGGCTGGACGAAGCGATTGAGCATATCAATCACTACAGCTCCGCCCATACAGAAAGCATTATCACCGAGAACTACACCCGCGCCCGCCGTTTCCTGGCGGAGGTGGATTCCAGCTCGGTGATGGTCAATGCCTCTACCCGTTTCGCCGACGGCTTCGAGTATGGCCTGGGCGCCGAGATCGGCATTTCCACCGACAAGCTGCACGCCCGTGGCCCGGTGGGTCTGGAAGGGCTGACCAGCGAGAAGTGGGTGGTGCTCGGCGACGGACACATCCGCCAGTGACGCCGCTGGTGCTGTTCGGTGGCACCTTTGATCCAGTGCACCGGGCACATATCAACGGCGCCCGAGCGGTCGCGCGGGCGCTGCATGCCCCGGTGCACCTGCTGCCCAATGCAGTGCCCCCGCACCGACCACAACCTGGCGCCAACGGCACCCATCGGCTGGCCATGCTCGAAGCCGCCGTGGCCCGCTACCCCGAACTGATCGCCGATGACTGGGAGTTGCGCCAGAGCGGCCCGTCCTACAGCCTGCATACGCTGGAACACTTTCGCACGCTGGCCGGTCCGCGCCCACTGGTGCTGCTGATCGGCGCCGACAGCCTGGCCGGACTGCACACCTGGCACCGCTGGCAGGATTACCCCACCCTGTGCCACCTGGCCGTCTTGCCGCGCCCGGAGGCCGGCGAGGCCGACCCCGCGGTGCTTCAGGCCTTTCCGCAAGGCGATGCCGCCACCCTGTGCCAGCTACCAGCCGGGCGGCGCCTGATGCTCAAGCGCCCGTTCCTCAATGTCTCGGCCAGCGCCGTACGCGACGCCCTGGCGCGCAACGGGCATTGCCCCGCCCTGAGCAGCGACGTAGAGGCATATATCCAGCGCCATCACCTGTATAATGTGCCGAACACTTCCAAGCCCCCAACCAGACCAGGGACCGCATGACCGCGAACACACCCGATATCCTGAACATCGCCCTTGAGGCCCTCGACGAACTGAAGGCCCGCAACGTCACGGACCTGGACGTGCGCGAACTCACCAGCATCGCCGACCACATGGTGATTGCCACCGGCACCTCCAGCCGCCACGTCAAGGCGCTGGCCAACAACGTGGTCGAGCAGGCCAAGGCAGCAGGCGTCATGCCCGTGGGCACCGAAGGCCAGCAGAATGCCGAGTGGATTCTGGTGGATCTGGGCGATGTCATTGTCCATGTGATGCAGCCCGCCACCCGCGAGTTCTATGACCTGGAACGCCTCTGGCGCAAACCTGACGCCCGCCCGGACGGCATCGCCCGCGAAAGCCGCGACGGCGATAGCGAATAACCATGCGGGTCCACCTGCTGGCCCTGGGTACCCGCATGCCAGACTGGGTGCAAGCGGGCACCGACGAGTACAGCAAGCGACTGGCCGGTGATATCCGCCTGGAAATTGAGGAAATTCCCCTGCCGAAACGCGGCAGCACCCCGGTACCCACCCTGATCCGCCAGGAAGCCGAGCTGCTGCGCAAACGCATGGCCCGGTACCCCGGCGCCCGCAGTGTCGCCCTGGAAGTCACCGGGCGCCGCCTGACCACGGAAAAACTCGCCACCGAACTGGGCCACCTGCGCGACCTGGGCCAGGACCTGATCCTGCTGGTCGGCGGCCCCGACGGCCTGTGCCCGGAACTGTCCGCCGGCTGCGACCTGCGCTGGTCGCTGTCCGACCTCACCCTGCCCCACCCGCTGGTACGGATTCTGCTGGCGGAGCAGGTCTATCGGGCGTGGAGTATTCTGGCGGGGCATCCGTATCATCGGGGGTGAGGGTTGCAAGCTGGCACCAACCTGACAATCAGCCGGACCATAAACTGACAATTGGACGGCGAAAAACTTGCAATTAGCCGATGAAAAGCATGCCCCTGAGCCAGCGATTTGCCGAGGCCACGCTTGCCGAGGCCCTCGAAGATTCACCCGTGGTCCTGGTCCATGGGCCGCGCCAATGCGGCAAGAGCACGCTTGCCAGAATGCTCGGTGATCTGCCTTCCAGCTCAGCCGGACAACCATTGGTGACTATGTCACCTTGCTGGAAAACATCTTTCTGCTGGAGCGCTTGCCCCCCTGGCACAGCAATCACACAAGTCGTTTGATAAAAACCCCGAAATTACATATGGGAGATACCGGCCTGGCTTGCGCCTTGCTCGGCCTCAGCAGCGATATGCTCAGTAATAATCGCTCTCAACTTGGGCCGCTACTGGAAACCTTTGTGTATCAGGAGCTACGTCGCCTTGCCAGTTGGCATCCCCGGCACCATGACTTCTTCCATCTCCGGGACAAAGACAAGGTGGAAGTAGATGTCGTGATAGAACGGGGCGACGGCCCACTCGCGGGTGTTGAGATCAAGGCTGCCGCCACGGTCACCGCTGCAGACTTTCGCGGCCTGCAGAAACTCAAGGATGCCGCAGGCAAGCGCTTTGCCGCAGGCGTCGTGCTCTATGATGGTGAAATGTGCGTCCGCTTTGGTGAGGGCCTGTACGCTGTGCCACTTCGATGGCTTTGGGAGCGATAAAACCAGCTGGGAATCGATTCATTCAATTGGCTTGATCATGTAGCCATCTACCTTCCAGCCCTGCTGATAGGCCATGACCAATGTTTCTTCATAACGCTGCCGCCCAAACCTTGTCGTGTACTTCAACCAGGCTCTGGCGCCATCCGTGTGCTGAGGCAACATTCTTGAAAGGAACAAACGGCTTTCCAGCTTCCTGCGCGGCCTGGGCATGCTTTCATACAGGCCACTCACAAGAGAAAGGCATCTGTCGCGCGAGAAATTGTCCCCAATAAACCTGTCACCGCACGCTACGCTGACACCACTCTCATCCAGCACGACCAGCCAGGCATCACCTGCTGCCATCAAGGCCCGCTCCTCATCGTCCGGAGCGCCGTGCTGAGCTATTTTCCAAATAAAAATCACAACGGTGACAAAGACTGGCAGCCATAACTTCAAAGTTTCGAGCCACCAATCGGCATCTCCAGCTTTATAATCTTCATGCTCAGGCGGTTCACCCCCGAAATTATCCAGATCTCTGCCCATCAATCCTCCGTATCTACATACTCATGATTACTCACATCGATGGGTTCCAGATAGCGCTCTGCTTCAGCCACCGACTTGAATATCGAGATATCCCCGCTTTCACAAACAGCAATTGGGCTTTTCATAAAAATGGAATCCGCAGCGATTGACCAAAGTCACACACTCCAAACTACGAAACCTCCCCCTGGGACCAAACCACATAGAAAACAAACATGAATGCTATGAATAATAAGCACCAATGCCGAGAACTTGCCAATATGGCCGGCAAGATGAGCAAATATTGCGGCTCCCACCAATCGAGCTCAATGCGCACTCCACTTCACACCTGTTCAAGCAAGCAGCGGCAGTCCTACCAGAGCCATGGTATGGCGCATCCTCACTGGCAGCCGATGCAACCGTGTCATAGAGAGCGCTTACTCACCCTCAACCGCCTGCCAGCGCTGGCAGGCAGGCATATGCCCCTTGCCGCCCCGCCCCCACCCCATTACCCTTTGCGCTGATCCGCGCCGCACCGATATCCGAGGCTTTCTCCGCCATGCGCTCACCCATGACATTCAGGGACCACCACAACGAGGGGCGTATCTTCTCGACGCGCCTGCTGTGGTCTGCCGTCATCGTGCTGGCGCTGATGGGGGTGTTGGCGGGGCGGATGTTCTGGTTGCAGGCCATTCAGCATGACCGCTACACCACCCTGTCGGACAAGAATCGGGTGCAGACCCAGGCGATTGCGCCGCCGCGCGGGCTGATCTACGACCGCCGTGGCGAGCTGCTGGCAGACAATCAGCCTGACTTTTCTCTGGCGCTGATCGTCGAGCAGGTGCCGAATATCAATGACACCCTGGCGCTGGTGGCAGAGAAGGTGGCGCTGGAGGAGGCGGATATCGAGCGGTTCTGGCGGCGGGTGCGCAGCCCGCGTCGTCCGTGGGAGCCGGTGCCGCTGCGCGCGCGCCTGACGGAGGAAGAAATTGCCCGCGTCGCCGTGATCCAGCATGAGCTGCCGGGTGTGCGCATCGATGCCAACCCGATCCGCCATTACCCCTATGACGAGCTGTTCTCCCATGTCCTGGGCTATGTGAATCGCATCAATGCCGAAGACCTGGAGCGCATGACGCCCGATGAGCAGGCCAACTACAGCGGCACGCATTTCTACGGGCGCCTGGGTGTAGAGCGACACTATGAACGGCTGCTGCACGGCCGGGTGGGCTTCCGCAAGGTGGAAACCAATGCGCGGGGGCGAATACTGGAGGTGCTCGAGCAGATTCCGCCGCTGCCGGGTGAGGACGTTCACCTGCATCTGGATATCCGGGTCCAGCAGGCCGCCTGGGATGCGCTGGGCGAGCGCCGGGGCGCCGTGGTGGCCATGGATCCCCGCGATGGCGGCATACTGGCCTTTGTCAGCCGCCCGGGCTTTGATCCCAATCTGTTTGTGACCGGCATTTCACACCGCAACTATTCCGAATACCGGGACGATCTGGACCGGCCGCTGTTCAACCGGGCCTTGCAGGGGCAGTATCCCCCCGGATCCACCCTCAAGCCCATCGCGGGCCTGGCGGGGCTGGATGCCGGGGTGACCGACTGGCAGCGCACCATGTGGGACCCGGGCTATTACCGTCTGGAAGGCCAGACCCGGGTGTTCCGTGACTGGCGCCGCCAGGGTCACGGCTGGGTGGACATGCACAAGTCCATCGTCGAATCCTGTGATACCTACTTCTATGACATGGGCTTCAAGCTCGGCATCGACCGCATGCATGACTTCATGGTGCGCTTCGGGCTGGGCGACCGCACCGGTATAGATCTGCCCGGTGAATCGCGGGGCATCATGCCGTCGCGGGCCTGGAAGCGCGCGGTACGCGGTGAACCCTGGTTCCACGGCGATACCATCAACGCCAGCATCGGCCAGGGTTACATGCTTACATCGCCCTTGCAGTTGGCGGTGTCCACCGCCGTCTTCGCCCGTCGCGGCGAGCCGGTGGTGCCTCGGGTCGCCCAGCTGCACCCGCCGGCCTCGCCCATCGAACCGGCACTGACACCGGACAGCCGTCACTGGGACCGGATGACCGCCGCCATGGTGGATGTGGTACACGGCGCCCGGGGTACGGCCCGTGCCATGGGCCAGGGCGCGAAATACCGGATCGCCGCCAAGACCGGCACGGCCCAGGTGTTCTCCCTGGGCAAGGACGAGGAATACAACGCCGAGGAAATCGCCGAGCGGCTGCGCGATCATGCCCTGATCGTCGGTTTTGCGCCCGCCGACAACCCGGCCATTGCCGTGGCGGTACTGGTGGAAAATGGCGGCAGCGGTGGCTCTTCGGCGGGGCCTGTGGCGCGTCAGGTCATGGATGCCTGGCTGCTCAACCGGGCCGGTGAGCTGGAGATTCCTCCGGTGGCCGTCCCCGGCGCCGTGCCTGCACTGATGGCTGACAACCGATGAACACCGAATTCTTGCGGCAGATGCCGAGCAGTCGCAGCTTTGCGGGCAGTGGCAACGGCCTGCTCTGGCGCCTGCATCTGGATTCCCCGCTGCTGGCCGCATTGCTGGTGCTGTGCGGCGCCGGTCTGCTGGTGCTGTACAGCGCGGGCGACGGCAACCCCGATCTGGTGGTACGCCAGGCCATCCGTCTGGGCGGCGGTTTCATGGCGCTGCTGATTCTGGCTCAGGTACCGCCGCGCACCTACCGGTTCTGGGCCCCGGCCGTCTATGCCGGCGGGCTGTTCCTGCTGGTGCTGGTGCTGTTTATCGGCACCGAGGCCAAAGGCGCCCAGCGCTGGCTGACCGTGCCGGGGGTCGGCAGCTTCCAGCCCGCCGAGATCATGAAGCTGGCGGTACCTGCCATGGTGGCCTGGTACTTCAGTGAACGCAGCCTGCCCGCGCGTTTCCGCGATGTGCTGCTGGTGCTGTTGATCACTCTGGTGCCGGTGCTGCTGATTGCCCGGCAACCGGATCTGGGCACCTCGCTGCTGGTGGCGGCGGCGGGGCTGCTGGTGCTGTTTGTGGCCGGTCTGTCCTGGCGGCTGATCCTGGCGGCCCTCAGTCTGCTGGCGATCGCGGCGCCGCTGATGTATTTCTTTGTGCTGCACCCGTACCAGCGGCGCCGGGTGGACACCTTCTTCAATCCCGAGGCCGATCCGCTGGGTGCAGGCTGGAACATCATCCAGTCGAAAACCGCCATCGGCTCCGGCGGCATCAGTGGCAAGGGCTGGCTCAACGGCACCCAGTCACGCCTGGATTTTCTGCCGGAATCCTCCACCGATTTCATTCTTGCGGTGCTGGCCGAAGAGGGTGGCCTGATTGGCGTGCTGATGCTGCTGGGGCTGTATCTGGCCGTTATCGGTCGCGGTCTGTTCATCAGTTGGCAAGCGCAGGAAACTTTCAGCCGCCTTCTGGCGTCTTCTCTGGCACTGACTTTCTTCATTTACGTGTTCGTGAATATCGGCATGGTCTCCGGCCTGCTGCCTGTGGTGGGTGTGCCGCTGCCCCTGATCAGCTATGGCGGCACCTCCATCGTCACGTTGCTGGCGGGCTTTGGTATTCTGATGTCGATTCACACACACCGAAAACTGATGAGCCACCATTGAAAAAGGATTGCCCGATGCGCCAACACCTGCGGTCGCCCGTGATTGCCTGCCTTGTTGCCTTGCTGGCCCTGCCGCTGGCCGCGCAGGCGGATGAACGCGTCAACTACGCCACCCGCAGCGATGGCCAGGCGCTGATCCGCGAACTGGCGGACGAAGGCCTGGACGTGGCGCGTATCCGTGAGGTCCTGGCGTCGGCGGAGCGCCAGCCGGCCATTCTCGAAGCCATTGCGCGGCCCGCAGAGAGGGTGCTGACCTGGGGCGACTACCGGCAAATCTTTATTCGCGATACGCGTATCGACCAGGGCATCGAGTTCTGGACCGAGCATCGTGATCTGCTGGCCAGGGCGGAAGAGCAATACGGTGTGCCGGCAGAGATCATCGTCGCCATTATTGGCGTGGAAACCAGTTACGGCCGTAACAAGGGCAACTGGCGTGTCGTCGATGCGCTGGCCACGCTCGGCTTCGATTACCCCCCACGGGCGGATTTTTTCCGGCGCGAACTGGCGCATCTGTTCCGGCTGGAAAAAGAGGCTGGCATTGACGCGGCCACGGTACGCGGTTCCTACGCCGGTGCCATGGGCATGCCGCAATTCATTTCTTCCAGCTACCGCGCCTACGCGGTGGATTTTGATGGCGACGGCAAGATTGATCTGATCGACAACGTGGCCGATGTGGTGGGCAGTGTCGCCAACTATTTCAGCGCCCACCGCTGGCGCACCGGCGAGCCAGTGGCCGCCCGGGCCCGGCTGGCCGGGAACGCCGACACCTCCCTGTTCGGCACCGAGTACCGGCTCCGTGATCTGACCCTGGAGAAGGCAGCCGCCGCCGGCATCACCCCGGTGTCCTGTAATGATGCCGAACGCTACTGTTTCGACCTGCCCGGCAGCACGCGGGTGGCCGCACTGGGCCTGGAGGGCCATCCGGGGGACGAATACTGGCTCACCGGCCATAACTTCTATGTCATCACCCGGTACAATCACAGCCATCTGTACGCGATGGCCGTGTTCCAACTGAGCCAGATCCTGGCGGAACGGATGCAGGCCATCCCCTGAAATCCTTATGCCATGCCAGTTTCCGCCGGGTGGGCGGACAGGGTACCCTATGCGCCAACACAGACTCTCTACACAGGTGGTTCACGCCATGTCCCGTTCCGTCATTGCGGCCTCTGCTCTGGTGCTGTTCCTGCTGACCGCCTGCGCCACCCAGCCGCCGGAACCGGCACCACCGGCCCAGCCGGTCACTCCGGGCAGTGACCGCTACAGTCAGGAGCACGATACGGCACCGGACAAGCGGCCGGACGTCACCACCATCCCGCAGCCGGAGCCGCGCGACGAGCCGCGCAGCCGCTACGGCAACCATTCGCCCTACACGGTGTTTGGCGAGACCTATCATGTGATGGAGAGCGCCGAAGGCTACACCGCCGAGGGCATTGCCTCCTGGTACGGCACCAAGTTCCACGGCCATCGCACCTCCAGCGGCGAACCCTATGACATGTACCAGTTCACCGCCGCACACCGTTATCTGCCGCTGCCCACCTTCGCCCGGGTCACCAGCCTGGAGAACGGCAAGTCGGTGATCGTGCGCATCAATGATCGCGGCCCCTTCCACCCCGACCGGGAAATCGACCTGTCCTGGGCCGCCGCCAGCAAGCTGGGCATCGAACAGGCGGGCACCGGCCGCGTACGGGTCGAGGTCATCACACCGGAAAACAGCCGCCCGCAGCAGGCCAGTGCCACCCGCGCCGGGGGCAGCAATCAGCCGGCCATGCGGGCCGCCGCCAGCAGCCCGCCGCCGCCGGCGGAGCTGTATCTGCAGATCGGCGCCTTCCGTCAGTCCGAAACCGCCCAAAGCCTGGTCAACCGCCTGCTCGGCGAGTTCGCCTGGCCCGTGGCGATTCGGCCCGGCAACATCCAGGGCAATCCGGCCTATCGCGTATGGGTAGGCCCGTTTGCCACCGAGAATGACCGCGAGCGGGCCCACGGCCAGCTCAATAGCGCAGGCTATGGCGAGGCGGTGCGGGTCATGCCCTGACCCGACCACCGGCCGACCACCGGAATGAACCCCGCCGCGCCCACGGCATCTATTCACAGGACGCGCCCCGGCATGCCGCCGGTGCGCAGAAAATGGAACGAGGAACCATGACCCGCAAACATCTGCTCTCCGCCCGCCAGCTGCTGACCCTGCTGTGCTGCCTGCTGCCCACGCTGGCCACCGTCAGCGCACAGGCCACGCTGGTCCCGCGCCCCCCCCAGGTCGAGGCCTCCGGCTACATCCTGATGGACGCCGCCAGCGGTCAGGTGATCGTCGAACACAACGCCGACGAAGCCCTGCCCCCGGCCAGCCTGACCAAGATCATGACCGACTACATCGCTGCGCGGGAGATTGCCCACGGCAACCTGCGCATGGATGACAAGGTCACCATCAGCGTCAAGGCCTGGCGTATGGGCGGCTCGCGCATGTTCGTGCGTGAGGGCACCCAGGTGAGTGTCGAGGACCTGATCAAGGGCATCATCATCCAGTCCGGCAACGATGCCGCCGTGGCCATCGCCGAGCACATCGCGGGCAGCGAGTCCGCCTTTGCCGACCTGATGAACCAGCATGCGCGGCGTCTGGGCATGACCAACAGCTACTTCACCAACGCCACCGGCTGGCCGGATGAAGCCATGTACACCAGCGCCCGGGACATGGCCATCCTGGCCCGCGCCCTGATCAACGACTACCCGGAGAACTATGAGCTGTACCGGGAAAAGTCCTTTACCTACAACAACATCACCCAGCAGAACCGCAATCTGCTGCTGTGGCGCGACCCGAGCGTGGACGGCATCAAGACGGGCCACACCGAAGCCGCTGGCTACTGCCTGGTGTCCTCGGCGGAGCGCGATGGCATGCGCCTGATTGCCGTGGTCATGGGTACCAGTTCGGAACAGGCCCGGGCACGGGAGACCCAGAAACTGCTGACCTATGGCTTCCGCTTCTTCGAGACCTATGAAGCCTATGCAGCGGGCGAGGTGCTGATGCCCGCGCGTGTCTGGATGGGCAAGCAGAGCGAGGTCAATCTGGGCCTGGCCGACGACATGACGCTGACCATACCGCGCGGCGCCCACGACCGTCTGGATGCGTCCATGTCCCTGCGCAGCGACCTGCGTGCGCCCGTCGCGGCAGGCCAGCAGGTGGGCACCGTGACCATCAGCCTGGATGACGAGGTGCTGCTGGAACAGCCGCTTGTGGCACTGGCCGACGTCGAGCGCGCCGGTATCTTCCGGCGTCTGTGGCACCACCTGGTGCTGTTCTTCAAGGGCCTGTTCTGACCATGTCGACGGCCTATCTGAACGGCACTTGGCAGCCACTGGAAGATGCCCGTATTTCGCCGCTGGACCGGGGCTTCCTGTTTGCCGACGGCGTTTATGAAGTCATTCCCGTCTATGCGGGCACCCCCTTCCGGCTGGCCGAGCACCTTGCCCGGCTGGCCTTCTCGCTGGCACAGATCCAGTTGGTGACGCCACTGGACGACGCGGGCTGGACGTCCCTGATCAACGAGCTGATCGAACGCAACGGTGGCGGCAACCTGAGCCTGTACCTGCAGGTCACCCGGGGTGCCACCAGCAAACGTGACCATGCCTTCCCGCCTGCGGGCACCGACCCGACGGTATTTGCCATGGTCAGCCCGATGGCGCCGGCGCCGGCGGACACGCCCGACACCACACCGGGTGTCACCGCCATCACCTTGCCGGACTGCCGCTGGCTGCGCTGTGACATCAAGTCGGTATCGCTGCTGCCGAACATCCTGATGCGCCAGCAGGCCGTCAGCCAGGGCGCCGCAGAAGCGATACTGCTGCGCGATGGCGAAGCCACCGAAGGCTCCGCCAGCAACCTGTTCATCGTTGCCGGCGGCACCGTCATCACCTGCCCGAAAAGCCCGCTGATCCTGGGCGGCATCACCCGCGACCTGATTCTGGAGTTGTGCCGCCAGCACGGCGTGCCCTGCGCCGAACAGCCCATCAGCGAGGCCGCCCTGCGCAGCGCCGATGAGATCTGGGTGACCAGCTCCACCCGCGAGATTGTGCCCGTGGTCACGCTCGACGGCGCCACCGTCGGCAGCGGTCGCCCGGGCCCGGTGTGGCGTCAGGTGGCCGGGTTGTATACTGCTTTCAAGCGCGCACTGGCAGACCACGCATGAGTATCAACGAGCACCTCTGGGAATTTCCGCACCCCATGACCCTCAAGGTCATGGGCCGCGCTGACGCACCGCTGGAGCAGGCGGTGGTCGCCATTCTGGTGGAGCATCTGGGCGAGACCTTCGACCCGGACGCCGATATCGCCATCACGCCGAGCAGCAAAGGCACCTATGTGTCGGTGAATGCCCGCGTGGTCATGGAGAATCGCGATCAGGTCAGCGCCATCTACGCCGCCCTGAACGCCTCGCCCCATGTAAAGGTCGTGTTCTGAGCGGCCTTCGCACGGCCTTCACAATCTGATACGAAGGTACCACCCCGATTAACCAAACACGCCTGTTTGTACCTTCACGCCCCGGATAGCCTGCTGATAACGCTATTGATCGGGGATAACAACAATGCCACGCCTCACCCATTTCCCGCGGCACCTTGGTGCAGCGGCGCTGTTTTCCTGTCTGCTGCTGAGCGCCTGCGGCGGCAGCTCCAGCGTCACCGGCAATGCGCCCGGCCAGCCCGGTAGCGGCGGTGAACCGCCACCGCCGGGCAACAGTGCCCCCTACACCCCGCGCCACTGGCTGATCACGCCCGGCCCGGATGCCACCCGCGATGCACTGGAAGCCTTTATCGCCGCTGGCCCCGGCGACGAGATCGAATTTGCCAGCGGCTACTTCGAGATGGACACCGGGCTGGTTCTGCAGAATGGCGAGAACGTCACCATTCGCGGCGCCGGACGCGACGACACTGTCCTCAATTTCCGCGGCTCCAACACCGCCGAGGGCATCCTGGTCTCCAACACCCGGGGCGTCACCCTGCGCGACATGTCGGTGGTGGACACCCCTGGCGACGGCATCAAGGTGAAGGGCTCGGATTTCGTCAATTTCGTTGACCTGCGCATGCTCTGGTCCAGCGCCAATCTGCCGGTGGCCGCCAACAATGTGCCCGCCTCCATGCAGTGGGACTGCCCGGACGATTACCAGCCTTCCTCATCGAACGGCCGCTACGCCATTTATCCCGTGGAATCGCGCCATATTCTGGTCGACGGCATCGAGGCCATCGGCGCCTCGGATGCCGGTATCTACGTCGGTCAGTCCGACGATGTGATCGTGCGCAACAGCCGCGCAGCCTTCAACGTGGCCGGTTTTGAAATCGAGAACACCAACCGCGCCGATCAGTACGACAACCTGGCCGAGTGCAACACCGGCGGCTTTCTGATTTTCGATCTGCCCGGGCTGTCGCAGTTCGGCGACGGCACACGGCTGTTCAACAACGTCTCGCGCAAGAACAACCTCAGCAACTTCGCTGCAGGCGGCATCGTGCGCGCCGTACCGAAGGGCACCGGCGCACTGATTCTGTCCTATGACCGCATCGAGATTTTCGACAACGTGTTCGAGGACCATCAGACCGCCAACATCATCATCGCCAGCTATGAACTGCTGGGCGGCGACGGCGACCGGCGCATGGACTACTACCCCGAAGGCATTCTGATTCGCGACAATGTGCTGAAGAATGCCGGCTACAACCCGCCGCTGGAGCTGACCCTGGAAAACCTGCAAGGGCTGCCCGAAGGCGAAGTGGAGTTTCTGCTGCCAACACTGGTGCGGCTCAAGAACCTGGGGCTGGGCGCGCATATTGTCTGGGACGGCCTCTACGATGAACTGGACGCCGACTGCCCCTACCCGCTGGGCAGCGACGGCGAGCCGGTGCCCGCCGATGAATTCGGCAAACCGCAGTTTCGCCCCGGCGATCCGAACCCGGAATGCCGTTACAACGCGCACAAATTTGAACCGGACGGCGCACGCATCAAGCCCGAATTCTGGATCTGCATCGAAGACAACGAGTTCGTCGCCGGGCCCCTGGTTGAAGCCCTGGGAGACCTGCTCGGGCCGATCTCCGGCCTGCTCAAACCCATCGGTGAACTGGTCTCGCCGGCACGCTTCCTGAACTTCCATGGCCTGGAGCTGGACCCGCGCCTGCTGCGCGACAACGACATGACCCCGCACCAGTGCAGCGCCACCCTGGGCCGCACCCTGGCCAGCCTGCCACCGGTCAGCCTGGCACCTTACACCCCCGTGGACGGCGGCAGCGCACCGCCCTCTGACGAACAGATTGCCGCCGCGTGCGGCGCCGATACGGGCAACGCCATCAACTGGCCCGCACTGGCGTTCGATTGCCCCGACCTGGCCCACTACAACCTGTTCACCGACGCCAGCGACCCGCGCAGCACGCCGCGTGGCGAGCGCACCCTGCCCTACGACCTGACGACCCCGCTGTTCTCGGATTACTCGGTCAAATACCGCACCGTCTTCCTGCCACCGGAAGGCCAGGCACGCTGGCGTGACCTGGACGACGGCACCCAGGAGACCCTGCTGTTCCCGGTGGGCACCGTCATCAGCAAAACCTTCGCCTTCCCCAACGGCGCCGACGAGCACGTGGTGGAAACCCGTTTGCTGATCAAACGCGCCAACGCCGATGGCTCCTTCAACTGGCAAGGCCTGCCTTATGTCTGGGAAACCGGCGACGACGGCGAGCGCCGTGCCCTGTTGTCCCTGGGCGGTGGTCGCGCCTCGGTGTCCTGGGATTACACCGACCCCGACACCGGCACCCCCTACGTCGGCCGTACCGATCATTACAGCATTCCGCACGCCAACCAGTGCATAACCTGCCACGCCAACGACGACCGCGAGCGCGGCGCCGCGCCCATCGGCCCCATGGTGCGCTACCTGAACCGGCCGTTTGATTACGCCGGCCTGGGCACACGCAACCAGCTGGCCCACTGGATCGAACGCGGCCTGCTGGCCGAAGCGCCGGCGTTGCAGCTCAACGACAGCCTGGTGGCCACCAACGTCGAGCGCGTCGCCCGCTTCAATGTGCCCGGTGACGCAGGCCACGCGGCCGGGTCGGCCGCCGATATCGAGCATCGCGCACGCGGCTACCTGGAAATGAACTGCGCCCACTGCCACAACCCGGCAGGCAGCGCTTCCAATACCGGCCTGTTCCTGGATGTGCAGCGCCGCGTCGACGGCAGCTATGGCATCTGCAAGCGTCCCACTGCCGCCGGTGACGGCTCTGGCGGGCGCCGCTTCGATATCGTGCCGCGCCGCGCCCACGACTCGATCATGACCTTCCGCATGGAAAACGAAGACCGCGCCGACGCGCGCATGCCACCCATCGCCCGCAGCGTGGCCCACGACGAAGGCGTGACGCTGGTGACCCAGTGGATCAACCAGGTGATCGAACGCAACAACGACACCTACCCGAACAGCGAGTCCTGCGGCGGCGGGCTGTTCTGATGCTGCCTGATCAGAGCCGAGATTAGACCCGAGTCGGCTTTCAAAGCCCCCGGGCAGCGGCGATAATGGTCCCATGACCGATATCGCCGCTGCCCCGTCTCCCGAGCCCCTGCCCCCCGTGCAGGTGCGCCACCTCGACCAGGTGGATTACGCCCCCTGCTGGCAGGCCATGAAAGCCTTTACCGACCAGCGCGGCCCGGACACCCCGGACGAACTCTGGGTGGTCGAGCACCCCCCCGTGTTCACCCTGGGGCAGGCAGGCAAGCCCGAACACCTGCTCAATCCCGGCGATATCCCGGTGGTGAAATGCGATCGCGGCGGCCAGGTCACCTACCATGGCCCCGGCCAGACGGTGATTTACCTGATGCTGGACCTGCAACGTCTGGGCATGGGCGCCCGCGCCCTGGTCAACGGCATCGAAGAAGCCATCGTCACCACCCTCTCCACACTGGGGCTGGCCGCAGCCAGCCGCCCCGACGCCCCCGGCGTCTATGTGGATGGCGCCAAGATCGCCTCCCTGGGCCTGCGCATCCGCCACGGCCGCAGCTACCACGGCCTGTCACTGAACCGCGACATGGACATGCAGCCCTTCCAACGCATCAACCCCTGCGGCTACGCGGGCCAGCCGATGACCAGCCTGGCCCTGCTGGGCAAGCCCCATGATCGCGACGCCATCGAACAGGCCCTGCTGGACGCCCTGCGCCAGCCACTGCAACTGGGCGCTCTGCATAACGCACCGGCAACGCTGCCCGAGGTCCCGGCAACTGCTATACTGCCCGACGCCGCAGACGGGGCCGGATCCCCCTGAACGGCCTGCTCCCTCATACCGGCTGAGGCCGCCCCCACAGACGGCGCCTCGTTACAGGAGTTCTCAACAGGAGTTCCCATGACAGACCCCCGCCCCGCCCGCCAGAAAGTCGCCGTTGGCGAAAAGCTGCGAGGCGAGCGCAAGGTGCGCACCATCCCGATGGTCAATGAAGAGAACACGCATCGCCGCAAGCCGGACTGGATTCGCGTGCGCGTGCCGTCCAGCGGCCGCATCCAGCAGGTCAAGGACATGCTGCGCAAGCAGAAGCTGCACACCGTGTGCGAAGAAGCGGCCTGCCCGAACCTGCCCGAATGTTTCGGCAACGGCACCGCCACCTTCATGATCATGGGCGACATCTGCACCCGCCGCTGCGCGTTCTGCGACGTCGGCTTTGGCCGCCCCAACGCCCTCGACCCGCTGGAACCGCAACACCTGGCGGAAAGCGTGCGCGACATGGGCCTGCGCTATGTGGTCATCACTTCGGTGGACCGGGATGATCTGAAGGACGGCGGCGCGGCGCATTTTGTCGAGTGCATCAGTGCGGTGCGCGACATGACACCGGACACGCGTATCGAAATCCTGACGCCGGACTTTCGGGGCTGCATGGACGAGGCGCTGGACTTGCTGTCGGCCACCCCGCCGGACGTGTTCAATCACAACATCGAAACCGTGCCGCATCTGTACAAGCAGGTTCGTCCGGGCGCGCGCTATGAACACTCTCTGACGCTGCTACAGGAATTCGGCCGCCGCAACCCGCAGGTGCCGACGAAGACCGGCATCATGGTGGGGCTGGGCGAGACGTTCGATCAGGTGGTGGAAACGCTGCATGATCTGCGCCGTTACGATATTGCGATGCTGACCATCGGCCAGTATCTGCAGCCGAGCAAGCACCATGCGCCGGTGGATCGCTATGTACATCCGGATGAGTTCCGGGAATATGCGCGCATTGCTGACGAACTCGGTTTTACGTCGGTGGCTTCGGGGCCGATGGTGCGCAGTTCCTATCATGCCGACTTGCAGCATCAGGGTATTGATGTGGGGATTGCTCATCCGGCTTGAGTATTCCGACTGAGCCTTGGGTACTTCGTAGCGCGGCCTCGGTGAGGGGTAAGCCCATCCAGAAGCCGCCGTGAACCCATCCATGGGGGCTTGCGTTCGGCATCCTGCCTCACACACTTCTGGATGGGCTCACCCCTCCCCGAGTCCTTGGTTCAGTGCCAACGACACGAACGCCACTTCGTAGCTAGTCGCCAGAACGAGACTCTTGGTTGGCTGGAAGTTTTTAAGCGGGCTGCGCGTGACGGCCCTCTGGGGGCGGGTAAGGGTTTTCTGGACCTTCGAGAGGCATGGATGCCGAACGAGAGCCCCCATGGATGGGTTCACGGCGTGTCCAGAAAACCCTTACCCGCCCCCAGAGGGCCAACACCCCCCAACAAAAAGAATGGAAAACCACTCAAACCACTACTCGCGCTCAGCCACCTGACGCACACCACCCACACCCGTGCCATTAAAGCGCGCCGTACGCTCCTGCTCGTAGGACAATGCAGCCCCGGCGACAGCGCCACCATCCCCCGTGGTGAGCCAGCGCCGCACACGCCCGGCATCGCCCAGTGGCGTGCGAGTGCCCAGAGAATCGAGGAACACCATCGCCGTGGGTTCACCGTCGATGTCCGCCACCATCACCAGGCAACGCCCCGCCTCCGTCAGATACCCCGTCTTGCTCAGGGAAACGCCCCAACTGTCGGCATGCACCAGCCGGTTGGTGTTGCCGTACCCCAGCGTGTAACGCGGATTACGGAAGGTGACATGGAAGCCACCGCTGGTGGAGAGCTCACGGATCAGCGGATAGTCATGCGCCGCCTGCACCATTTTCAGCAGATCCGCCGCCGTGGAGACATTGGCAGATGACAGACCGGTGGCATCGACAAAGCGCGTCTGGTGCATGCCCAGCGCCTCCGCCTTGTCGTTCATGGCTTTCACGAACGCCGGTGTGCCGCCCGGGTAGTGGCGCGCCAACACATGGGAGGCCAGGTTTTCCGACGACATCAGTGAGATATGCAGCAGATCGCGGCGCCGGGCTTCGGAGCCGATGCGCAGGCGCGACCAGGCGTTGGCCGGGGCCGGGGTGTCCCGTTCGAGAATCTCCAGCCATTCGTCCAGGTCAGCGTTGGCGTCAAGGACGACCATGGCGGTCATCACTTTGGTCACCGAGGCAATCGGTACCGGCTGGGCGGCATGCTTCTGGAACAGGGGCTCGGGGTCGTCCAGCCGGGCCACAGCAGCGGTGGCCGATGCCAGTTTCAGTTGGTCCGGGTCTGGCAGGGGCTGGCTCTGCGCGGCCTGGCCGGGCAGCAGGGTCAGGCAAAGCAGGGCCACAACCGTAGCGGGTAACAGAAACAGGGGGCTTCGGCGGGCGGGCGCACGGTACAGCATGGTCAGGTAGCTCTTGTGTAACAAGGGCTCATCATACCCAAGCGTCGGGCGGCTGGCATTACATGAAAGCGTGCGCCGCATAACAGAACCTATATTGAAGGGGTCAGGAACGCCGTGCTTAGATGCTTGCCCATGACGCGCATATTGCTGATAAGAATGTCGTCTCTGGGCGACATTTTCCATACCTTCCCGGCGCTGACCGATCTGCGCCGGGCCCGCCCCGACATCCGGCTTGACTGGGTGGTGGAGGAGGCGTTCGCCGAGGCGGCGGCCTGGCATCCGGCGGTCGATCGTGTCATCCCCGTCAATCTGCGTGCCTGGTTGCGCCAGCCCGGGCCTGCCAGTCTGCGGGCCCTGCGCCAGTGGCGCGAGGCCTTGCGCACCGAGCACTACGACCGGGTGGTGGACAGCCAGGGGCTGCTCAAGAGTGCGCTCGTCGCCCGTCAGGCGCGGCGCGACCAACTGCATGGCTTTGATCGCCACAGTGCCCGTGAGTCGTTGGCGGGCCTGCTCACCGGGCGGGGGCATCGCATCAGCCCGTCACTGCATGCCATCCAGCGCAATCGCCTGCTGCTGGCTGCTGCGCTGGAATACCCGCTGTCAGGGCAGGCGGAGTTCGGTCTGCGCGAGGCGCTGCTGCCGCCTCAGCATGGCGACGCTCCGCTGGTCTTTCTGCCGGGCACGACATGGCCCAGCAAGCTGTGGCCGGAGGAACACTGGATCACGCTCACCCGTCTGGCCTCCGGGGCGGGGCACTCGGTGGAGCTGCTCTGGGGTAACCAGGCGGAGGCCGATCGGGCCCTGCGCATCGCTGCGGCCTGCGGCAATCGCTCCACCGTGAGCGTCGCGGCCGCGCGGCGTTCGCTCACCGATGTCGCGGGCACCCTGGCGGCAGCACGGGCCGTGGTGGGCCCGGATACCGGGCTGACGCATCTGGCCGCCGCGCTGGACACCCCGGTCATCGGCCTGTTCGGCCCGACGCCGCTGGAACGGGTGGGGCTGAATGGGCCACACGCTACCAACTTTGCCAGCGATCTGCCCTGTGCACCGTGCCGCAAACGCCACTGCAGGCTGCTGGCCAGTGACAGCCGGGCCACCGCACCCTGCATGGCAGGCCTGCACCCGGAAGACGTGTGGCATCGCCTTCAGTCCATGTTGCGCGCGCCACGGCGCCTCATCACGACGTCCCTGGCCAGCGCCGACCTGGCCTGACACGCGCACCGCTTCCGGTATACCCTTGCCAGCATGACTGGAACCCTGCCTCTGTATCGTTTGCCCCCGGCCCTGCTTGCCCTGGCGCTGGTTGTGCTGACCCTGATCAGCGCCTGTGTCACCGAGCCGCTGGCGCAACCCGAGGCAGACCCTGCCTGCCGGGAGCCGCACTCGCCGGAATTTGTGGCCTGCCAGTTCTATGGGCGCTACCTGACATTGCGGCCG
The DNA here is from genome assembly GCF_003259185.1 of Isoalcanivorax indicus. Classification (NCBI taxonomy): domain Bacteria; kingdom Pseudomonadati; phylum Pseudomonadota; class Gammaproteobacteria; order Oceanospirillales; family Alcanivoracaceae; genus Isoalcanivorax; species Isoalcanivorax indicus. The sequence continues at coordinate 660,418 of NZ_QGMP01000001.1, read as the reverse complement.
GAGGGCCTGCCCGGGGAAACGGCACTGGAGGTGCTCAATCCGTTCATCACCGAGAGTCTGGATGCGCTGCTGTACAACACGCTGGTGGCTCGTGACGCCTGGCAGCGGGACCACCCGGACCGGCCGCCGCTGCTTGCAGAGGGGGCGCTCTTCACCGGCCCCGCGCTGCACCCCGACCACTTCGTGGTCCTCGGCCGCGTGCCCATCAGCACACGCCATGTCGGTGTGGAAATTGGCCTGAGCCACGGCGACCGGCAATGGCGGGATATCGCCATCATGGCGCTGACGGACGACGGGTTTCTGCTCGACGATGTCTACTTCGGTGACGACAGCTACCTGCGCGACCGACTGCCCTAGATAGCAGCCCCGGCGTTCCGCTAGCGTTCGCCGCGTTGCCAGTTGCCCCCGCCACGCTGGCCGCCATCCCGACCACTGCGCTGCGGACCACGCCCGGCGCCGCCATCAGATTGCTGACGCGGCTGGACGCTGTGCTCCCTGCCACGGCTGTTCCCCCGTTGCCATCCGGGGCTGCGGTCGCCGGTCAGGCTCTGCCGCGGCTGGCTGGCGTCACGGCGCTGCCGCTGCTCTCTGCCGGTGGTGGTGCGCTCGCCCCCCGCCGAGGGCGCGGGTCGCGTCAGGCGGGGGCGTTCCGGCTGTGGCGCGGCGGCCTCCTGACGCTGCCTGTTCCCGGATCGCGTGTCGCGACGTCCGGCGTCCTCGCGG